>CAYGNO010000040.1:0-15005 GCA_964351305.1 uncultured Sulfuricella sp. | reverse complement strand
GGATAAATGGCGGAAGACAGCGATTTAGAAAAAACAGAACCTGCGTCATCGCGACGCATAGAGCAGGCCCGCGAGAAGGGTCAGGTTGCCCGTTCCCGCGAGCTATCGACATTCACCGTGTTGATCGCTGCCGGCGCCGGCTTGATGATGATGGGTCCGCAACTGGTGGACAGCCTGGCAGGGATGATGCGTGGCGGCCTGACGCTGGACCGGGCGGCGGCATTCGACCCCCTGATGATGCTGGCCCGCATTCATCAACTGTCATTGAGCGCCCTCATTACTTTTCTTCCTTTCATCCTGCTGATGGTCGTTGCCGCAATTTTTGCACCGATGGTGTTGAGCGGCTGGCTGTTCTCTTTCCAGGCATTGCAACCCGACTTCAGCCGCCTCGATCCGCTTAAAGGCATCGGTCGCCTGTTTTCCCGGAACAGCCTGGTCGAGCTGGCCAAGGCCTTGGGCAAGTCGGCCCTGATTGGCGGCGTCGCATACTGGACAATCATGCACAATAAGGAAGCGCTGTTTTCTCTGGCGGGCGAATCGGTCCATCAAAGCATTGCTCATTTGGGCAGCCTGCTTGGCGTGACCTTCCTGACTATAGTCAGTTCGATGATTCTGATCGTGGCGATCGATGTGCCCTTCCAGTTGTGGGACCACTCCACCAAGCTGAAGATGACCAAAGAGGAAGTGCGACAGGAGAACAAGGAGTCGGAAGGCTCGCCCGAAGTCAAGGCGCAAATCCGCCGGATGCAGCGCGAGATGGCGCGTCGCCGCATGATGGCGGAGGTGCCCAAGGCCGACGTGATCGTGACCAACCCGACCCATTACGCCGTGGCGTTGCGCTACCAGGACAAACTGATGGGGGCGCCGGTCATCGTTGCCATGGGCTCTGAGCTGATGGCGGCCCGCATCAGGGCGTTGGGCGAGGAGCATCATATCCCGATCCTGGAGGCGCCGCCTCTGGCTCGAGCCCTGTTCCGCCATGGCGAGCTGGGCGAGGAAATCCCTGCCGCGCTTTATACGGCGGTAGCCGAAGTGTTGGCCTATGTCTACCAGCTGCGCACCTATAAGGCAGGAGGGGGAATGCCGCCTCAGCCGCCACTGAGCCTGCCGGTGCCGCCGGGCCTTGACCCGGAAAGTGAAATCGCATGAACGCCAGAGTTGATGGAATGAACTTGCCGGGCGGCCTGAGTTGGACCAAACTGGCCGGCCCGATCCTGATTATCATGATTCTGGGCATGATGGTCCTGCCGCTGCCGCCCATCCTGCTTGACATGCTGTTCACTTTCAACATCGCCCTGGCGATGATCGTGCTGCTGGTCAGTCTGTATACCACCAAGCCGCTCGAATTCGCCGTATTTCCCACCGTGCTGCTGGTCACCACGCTGCTGCGGCTGTCGCTCAACGTGGCGTCCACCCGGGTGGTGTTGCTCGAAGGGCACACCGGTCCCGACGCCGCTGGCAAGGTGATCGAGGCCTTCGGTCACTTTCTGGTGGGTGGCAACTATGCAGTGGGGATCACCGTGTTCATCATTCTGGTGATCATCAATTTCGTGGTGATCACCAAGGGCGCCGGACGGATCGCCGAGGTCAGCGCGCGCTTTACTCTGGACGCCATGCCCGGCAAGCAGATGGCGATCGACGCCGATCTCAACGCCGGCCTGATCGGCGAGGATGAAGCCCGGACACGCCGCGCCGCCATTTCCCAGGAAGCGGATTTCTTCGGCTCGATGGACGGTGCCAGCAAATTCGTGCGCGGCGACGCTGTGGCAGGGATTCTGATCATGATTATCACCATCATCGGTGGGTTGGCGATAGGCATGCTGCAGCACAACCTGGATTTCTCCACGGCTGCCAATACTTACACTTTGCTAGCCATCGGCGATGGTCTGGTGGCGCAGATTCCTGCCCTGGTGATTTCGACTGCGGCAGGTATCGTGGTGAGCCGTGTTTCCACCGACGAGGATTTGAGCACCCAACTTCTCGGCCAGTTGTTCAGCCAGCCCCTGGTGCTCTACATTACCGCCACGATTATCGGCGTAATGGGCCTGATTCCTGGCATGCCGAATTTTTCCTTCCTGACGCTGGCGACCCTGCTTGCCGGCGCAGCTTACTACATCGAACAGCGCGCGCGGCAACCCGAGGCGCTTGAGGTCGCGGCACCGGTACAGGCACCGATCGAGCCGGTCGAAGTGAGCTGGGATGATGTGATGCCGGTGGATATTCTGGGGCTGGAGGTCGGCTATCGCCTCATCCCCCTGGTAGACCGGAACCAGGATGGAGAACTGCTGCGACGCATCCGCGGCATTCGCAAGAAATTTGCTCATGAAATGGGGTTCGTGGTCCCCGCCGTGCATATCCGCGACAACCTGGAACTCAAGCCAAATAGCTACCGCCTTGCCTTGAAGGGCGTCGAGATGGGGCAAGGCGAGGCTTATGTCGGCATGTTTCTGGCGATCAACCCCGGTCGGGTGCTTGGCAACTTGGTTGGCACACCCACTCGCGACCCCGCGTTTGGACTTCCCGCTGTCTGGATCGAGGCCGATCTGCGCGAGCAGGCGCAGACTTTCGGCTACACCGTGGTGGATGCCAGCACGGTGATTGCAACCCATCTGTCCAACATCATCCAGTCGCACAGCGCTGAACTGTTGGGCCGAGAGGAAGTGCAGCAGCTGCTGGATCATCTGGCGAAGGAATCGCCCAAGCTGGTCGAGGAACTGGTGCCGAAGCTGTTATCCCTTTCTACGCTGCACCGCGTCTTGCAAAGCCTGTTGGATGAGGGAGTACATATCCGCGACATGCGTACTGTCATCGAAACCCTCGCCGAGCATGCGCCGCGCACACAAAACGTCGATGAGATGGCGTCTCTGGTTCGTGTCGCGCTGGGACGTGCTATCATCCAGCAAATTTATCCGGGCACAAATGAACTGCAAGTCATTACGCTGGATCCCGGCCTGGAGGGTGTTCTGATGCAGGCGACACAGACGTCGGGCGCTGAAGGTGCCGGACTGGAGCCCGGTCTGGCGGAAAACCTGCTGGCACAGGCTCAGACCGTGGCGCAGAACCAGGAGCAGATCGGCCTGCCGGCTGTCCTGCTGGTGCAGGCGCCGTTGCGCGGTCTGATGTCGCGCTTCCTGCGGCGCGCTGTGCCGCAACTCAAGGTCATTTCTCATGCCGAGGTGCCGGATTCCAAAACCATTAGAGTGACCGCCGTATTGGGGGGTAAGGGATGAACGTCCGGAAATTTCATGCCAGCACCACGCGCGAGGCCCTGCGCCAAGTCAGGGACGCACTGGGTGCCGACGCCATCATCCTGTCCAATCGCCAGGTGGCGGGCGGTATCGAGATCATGGCGGTGGCGGATATGGATGTGTCATCCCTTGCCGGCAACCCGGTGAGCCCGCCCCCAGCCAGGGCGCGGCAGACGCCTGCAGAATTTTCCAGCCGCGCCGAACCTACGCTACCTCCACCGCCCGCTGCCGTATCTTCTCCTATTTCACGATCACAAATCGCCGAGTTGCAGGATAAGGGTAAGCCGGCCCTGGTGGAAACGGGGAGCAAGGATGCTCCGCCGGATCTGATGACCCAGGAAATCATCCGCGAAATCAAGTTCCTGCGCGGCATGCTGGAAGGACAGCTGGCCGGCTTTGCGTGGGGCGAGCTGCAACGAGAGGAACCCGCCAAGATTGAAGCACTGCGCCACCTGTTGAGCGTGGGGTTCAGCCCGTTGTTATCGCGCCAACTGCTGGAGAAAATGCCGGCCGGTTATGACCTGGACAAAAGCCTGCGCTGGCTGAAGGCGGCGCTGATGCACAACCTGCATGTCGTGAAGGCGGGCGACGACATTGTCGAGCGCGGTGGCGTCTATGCGTTGACCGGACCCACCGGGGTCGGCAAGACCACCACCGTGGCAAAGCTGGCGGCGCGTTGCACCTTGAAGCATGGCCCGGCCAGCTTGGCCCTGATCACTACCGACACCTACCGGATCGGCGCTCACGAGCAGTTGCGCATTTACGGCAAAATACTCGGCGTGCCGGTTTACGTGATCAAGGATGAGGCGGATTTGCAACTCACCCTGTCCGATCTGCAGAACAAGCACCTGATCCTGATCGACACGGTCGGCATGAGCCAGCGCGATCGCCGCCTTTCCGAGCAAGTGGCCTTGCTGTCCGGTGCCGGACGCAGTATCAGGCGCTTATTGCTGCTTTCCGCCAACGGGCAGGGCAGCACGCTTGAGGACGTGGTCCGTTCCTACAAGCAGGATGATATGGATGGCTGCATCCTGACCAAAATCGATGAGGCGATCAGTATCGGTCCTGCGCTGGATGTGGTCATCCGCCACAAGTTAATGCTCCATTATGTTGCCAATGGACAGCGCGTGCCGGAGGACTTGCACCTTCCTAATCCGGTTTATCTGGTGGATCGGGTATTGAAACCCGTCCAGGGAGACTCGCCTTTTACCCCGCTGGAAGCGGAATATCCGCTGGTGATGGCGGCGGCTGGCGGATTGACTGGTGTTGAGACGGTCGGCTATTCGGAAGCAAAGCGCGACGTGGGAGCTCTGCGTGGCTGATGTCCTGCAGGATCAGGCCGAGGGTCTGCGCCGCCTGCTGGCACGGGATTCGGTGCGGGTGGTGACGCTGACCAGCGGCAGGACCGGGGTCGGGAAAACCAATATTGTCGTCAACCTCGCTGCGGCATTGGCCAAGCGCGGTCGGCATGTGCTGGTGCTGGACGAGCAGCAAGGCAAAGGCAGCATGGAAACGCTGCTCGGCCTTACTGCACGCTACGACTTGATGCATGTGATTCGGCGTGAAAAGACACTGGACGAGGTGATGTTGCGAGGCCCTGATGGGGTGGATATCGTTTCCGCCGGCAATGGGCTGCGAGTGCTGGGAGAATTGGGGCAGGAAGACCAGGATTGGCTTGTACAGTCATTCCGCCATCTGTCGCATACGGTGGACGTGGTACTGGTGGATGCCGTTGCCGGAGTTGCGAGTAATGTCTTGCCGCTTTCCCTGGCATCGCAGGAAATTGTGATCGTGGTGTCCCAGCATCCTTCCTCGATCAAAGATGCCTATGCCCTGATCAAGGTGCTCAACCAGAATTTTGCCATTCACCGTTTTCATATCCTGGCCAGCAAGGTCAAGAGCGAGCTGGAGGCGAGAGCTCTGTACGATAACATGGCTGAGGTGGCTGTGCGTTTCCTCGATGTGTCCCTCGATTTCATGGGCTATGTGCCGCTTGATGATAAGCTCAGGCAGGCCGCCCGAATTTGTCGGCCGGTCGTGGAGGCGTTTCCTGCCGCAGATTCGGCCAAAGCGCTCAGGGGTCTGGCGGAAACCATGGAGCAATGGCCGCAACCCTCGGGTGAGGAAGGACGCCTGGAGGCATTCATGCAGCGCCTGATTCAGCGCAGCCGTATGGCGGCGGAAGGCTTTCGCCTATAGAATTGCGCTATGTACGCTAAAACCGGACCGGAGAAAAATCAATACGTCGTCCAATATGCTCCGCTGGTCAAGCGCATTGCCTATCATCTGATGGCGAGGCTGCCTGCCAGCGTTCAGGTCGATGACCTGATTCAGGTGGGCATGATCGGCCTGCTCGATGCGGCGAGCAATTACGACGACACGCAGGGCGCGCAGTTCGAGACCTATGCAGTGCAGCGCATCCGCGGCGCAATGCTGGATGAATTGCGGCAATGCGACTGGTTGCCGCGCTCGGCGCGGAAAACGCTGCGTCAGATCGAAACGGCGATGAATGCCCTGGAGCAGCGCGTGTGTCGCGCTCCGACCGAGCGCGAGGTGGCCGACGAACTGCACGTGAGTCTGGATGGCTACCAGCAGATGCTGCTGGACGCGCGCGGTTGCCAGTTGTTGCATTACGAGGATTTGCAGAACAGCGAGGGCGAGGACTATTTCGAGCGCCACTGTGCCGACGATTCTACCGAACCGTTCGCTAAACTGCAGGACGGAAGGTTCCGGGCGAAGCTGATCGAGGCAATCGGCATATTGCCGGAACGCGAGAAGCTGATGATGGCGATGTACTACGAGGAAGAGCTGAATCTGCGCGAAATCGGCGAGGTGCTGGGTGTCAGCGAATCGCGCGTGTGCCAGCTGCATAGCCAGGCCATGGCACGCTTGCGCAGCAAGTTGAAGGAATGGCTCTGAAAATGGAAGGTCATTGGTACAATGGGGTGGATTATTAACGGCGGAGCAGGTACATGGATCTAGTCAGCATATTCGGTATTTTGCTGGCTTTTGTCGCGATTCTTGGCGGCCAGTTTTTGGAGGGGGGGCACGTCGGCTCCCTGCTGCAGCTGACAGCGTTCATTATCGTCATGGGCGGCACGACGGGCGCCATCATGCTGCAGAGCTCGCCCAAGATTTTTTTTGAGGGCATGAGACTGTCCATATGGGTAATCTGGCCACCCAAGGCGAATCCGCAGTTATTGATCCAGCAGGTGCTGAACTGGAGCAGTATTGCGCGCAAGGGCGGATTGCTGGCACTGGAGGCGCAGCTGGATGAGCTACAGGACGCCTTCACCAAAAAAGGCTTGCAAATGCTGGTGGACGGCGGCGAGCCGGAGAAAATTCGCGCTGCACTCGAGGTGGAAATTTCCACTTATGAGAAACATCATCTGGATGCTTCGAAAGTCTGGCAGGCTGCGGGCGGCTATGCCCCTACCATTGGCATTCTGGGCGCGGTGCTCGGCCTGATTCACGTGATGGAGAACCTGAGCGACCCATCCAAGCTCGGCGGGGGTATCGCCGTGGCTTTTGTCGCCACCATTTACGGCGTGGGGTCGGCCAACCTGTTTTTTCTGCCGATGTTCGGCAAGCTAAAATACCTTATCGAGCAGGAAGTGGTGATTCGCGAGATGTTGATCGAAGGCCTGGTATCCATTGCCAACGGCGAGAATCCCCGCGTGATCGAATCAAAATTGCAGGGTTACATTATTTAGCCTTTTAGAGTCACTTCCGGCGGCGGTGTACGATGGCACGCAGACAGAAGCAAGAAGAGCATGAGAACCTGGAGCGCTGGTTGGTGTCTTACGCCGACTTCATTACTCTGTTGTTCGCCTTTTTTGTCGTGATGTACTCGATTTCCCAGGTGAGTCAGGCCAAGTACCGGGTGCTTAGCGATTCCCTGGTCAATGCCTTCAAGAATGTGCCGGACGCCGCCACCGCCACGCCGATTTCACCCGCACTGCGGGTCGATGCATCGACCAAGGGGGCGACGAGTACCCCTCAGGCCCTGTCCCTGAAGCAAACGATTCCCGTGCGTAAACCTGATCCCGCCTTTGAAGCCCGCCAGAAACAGCAAACGGAGAAGATGAAAAATGTCGCCACGAATATTCTCAAGGCGATGGAACCCCTGGTGAAAGAGGGGCAGGTCAGGGTCAGCCAAAGCGTCCACGGCATCGCGATTGAGATCAATGCCAGTGTGCTGTTCGCTTCGGGACAGGCATCCCTGGAGCCTGGGTCGGTCAAGGCACTGCGTGCGGTGGGGGGGGTTCTGGCGCAGGTGCCAAATGACGTTCAGGTGGAAGGGTTTACCGATAACACACCGATAAATACCGTCGCTTTCCCGTCCAACTGGGAACTGTCGGCCGCACGTGCAAGCAGCGTGGTACGCCTGCTTGCAGATAGCGGGGCGCCGCCCGGGCGCCTGGTTGCCGTGGGTTATGGGGAATTTCGTCCGGTTGACACCAATGGTACGCCGGAAGGGCGCGCACGGAACCGCCGTGTGACCATCATGATTCTGTCTGAACAGCAGGATAAAATTACAGACATTCCGCTTGCCAGCCAGGTATCCAAGGCTGTGCCGGAGGAAATTCGCACTACCAAGGCTCCCTGAGCAGCCTTCCTAAACCTTGCCGATCGGTCTCCCCAGGCCTAGAGATTGGGTCTGGCCGTCCGGCCCATACAGCGCGCTCTGCTTGGCAGCTACCTGAAGGATGGCAAGTGCCTGCTGGTTATTCCTGAGCCGGGTGTCGATCATGCTGCCGTTGATTTGATTGAGTTGCTGGGCGTTTTCCGCAAGCGTCAGCAGTTGCTGCCAGAGTTCGGCAATTTGTGGATTTCCCCCATCGCGCTGCTGCAGCCACTTTGTCATGCCGCCATGTTCCTGGGAGTAGCCGTGCGCACTGAGGAAGCGGACACGGCTCTCGGCAAGCTGCGACAATAACACCACTTTTTCGGATTTGATCCGGGCCAACTCGAGCAGGGGGTCAACATTACCCTGAACCAGAGCATCCTGCTCGGTTTGTAATACCTGAATGAAGTCCTGGAATGCTCGTAATTCTGCTTCCAGGTTCTTGACTAAGTCGGAGGGAGAGGCGATTGCCGGGTTGACTGTCAATGTCAGCCCTTCTGGTTCTGCATCAAGTCTTTAATTGTTGCCAGCAGGCTGTCTGCAATGACTTCCGGATTGATTTTGAAGCGCCCTTCGCTAATGGCCAGTTTGATTGCTTCCACGCGTGCGCCATCCACCACCGGCACGTTGTCCATGCTGCTTTCCATGGCTTGAAGCTGCGATGAAAGCGCGGTGATCCGGACGTTGTCCTGCGAGCCCGATTTCCCTTGCGGTGCGGCAGTCGGCACACCCGTCCCCGCCTTCGCGGCTCGTGGCTCGGTTTCTTTCACGCCGCTACTAGTCGGCGATTTTACGGAGGCATCGATCTTCAAAGTTAATTCCTTCCGGGTTGCAGATCGTTTTTCGATAACGTCATTGACGCCTCGCGATCCATTGGCGGTTATCCGATTTATGGTAAGGATAACGGCATGAACTGATAGAACTTTAGCGGAAAATGCCTATTTTTTCAAGTTAACCCGGGTGAATCAGGTTGATGGCGCAGTCCAGCGTTGTGCCGTTGTTTCGTCACTTTCACGCGCGTCCACCCAATGTGCGCCCGCTTCGGTCTGCTCTTTCTTCCAGAACGGCGCCTGTGTCTTCAGGTAATCCATGATGAATTCGCAGGCGGTGAAGGCGTCGCCACGATGTGCGCTGCTGACCGCTACCAGCACGATTTGGTCTGTGGGTTTGAGCGGGCCGATGCGGTGGATCACCAGCGCATCGATGATATTCCAGCGCCGCTTCGCTTCATCCACGATTTCGGCCAATGCTTTTTCCGTCATGCCGGGATAGTGTTCCAGGGTCATTTCAGTAACCGCGGTGCTGTGATTCAGATCGCGCACCAGGCCGACGAAGCTGGCGACTGCGCCGATACCGGTATTGCCCCGGCGCAGATTGAGGATTTCCGCGCCGAGGTCGAAATCTTCGGTTTGTACGCGTACAGGCATTTCAGCCTCCCGTCACGGGTGGGAAGAAAGCGACTTCATCGCCATCACGCACGGATGTGTCCGGTGTGGCCATATCCTGATTGACGGCCACGCGCACCGGTTTGTCCTGGGCCAGCTCTTCCTGCCATGCACCGCCTCGCTGGCGCAGCCATTCAGTCAGCGATCGGATATCGGCGACATCGGTCGGCAGGTTCGCCTGCTCCGAGGAAAGGCCGAAGGCTTCGCGTAGCCGGGCGAAATAAAGCAGGGTGATCATGCGGGCTTCCTCATGTTAGTTGAGCAATCCGGAGAAAGGAAGGAACTTGACAGTCTCGCCACGATGGATAGTCATCCCTTCCGGCACTTCCACCAGGCCATCGGCCCAGACAGTGGAGGTCAGAACCCCGGAACCCTGGTGCGGGTAGAGCTGTGCTCCCACTTCGCCATTTTCCGCCGTGTGCAGCCGGGCGCGCAGAAACTCGCGGCGCTTGTCGGGTTTCAGCCAGTCGAAATCGGCCCTCAGCGAGAAGGCCTGCGGAGCCGCTGCGGTAATGCCTTGGCTGCGTAAAATGAATGGCCGTACGAACAGGCAAAAAGTAACAAAAGCTGAGACTGGATTGCCCGGCAGGCCGATGAACGGTACCTTTTGCCATTCTTCGCCGTGGCCGATCTCGCCAAAGGCCAGCGGCTTGCCCGGTTTGATCGCGATTTTCCACAAATCGAGCTTTCCCACCGCTTCCACCGCGGCTTTGACATGATCTTCCTCGCCCACGGAGACGCCGCCGCTGGTGATGATCAGGTCCGCTCCGGTAGCGGTGGTTTCGAGCACTTTCACGGTGGCGGCGAAGTCGTCCGGCACGATCCCGAGATCAACGGCTTCGCAGCCCAGCGCTTGCAGCAGGCCGGTCAGCACGAAGCGGTTGGAATTGTAGATATGGCCCGGCTTGAGCGGTTCCCCGGGCATGACAATTTCGTCGCCGGTAAAAAATGTGGCGACCTTCAGCTTGCGGTAAACAAGCAGGGTCGCAATGCCGACCGATGCGGCCAGCCCCATTTCCTGCGGGCGCAGCCGGATTCCAGCGGGAAGGATCTCGGCGCCGGCGGCGATGTCATCTCCGGAACGGCGGATATTCTCGCCGATTCTGGGAGGTTTGCTGACGGTTACCGTATCGCCTTCGACGCCGCAATATTCTTGCATCACCACCGCGTCGCAGCCTGCCGGCACCGGCGCCCCGGTGAAGATTCTGGCGGCTTGGCCTGCTTCCAGGGGTTGTCCGACTGTGCCGGCCGGGATGCGCTGTGTCACTCTTAATCGTGTCGATGCGTTTGTGAGGTCGGCAGTACGTACGGCGTAGCCATCCATGGCGCTGTTGTCCAGCGGGGGGACGTTGACCTCAGAGGTCAGACGCTCGGCAAGCACCCGTCCCAGCGCATCTGCTGTGGCGATCTGTTCGGTTTTGTTGGCTGGTCGCACGCGTGTCAGGAGAAATGACAAAGCTTCGTCAGCGCTTAACATATTCTGTTTCTTATCCATTTCTTATAAGACCTGTTTGATGCAAGATAAATTCGGCGATTTTTTCCGGCTGGTTTAGACTGAATCGGGACAACGGCGATTCCACTGGAAGATCGCTGGCGATGGCGACGATATTCGGGTCCTGAGGAAAAAGCAACGGCTTGTTTATAGCGACGCGGTGCACTTCAAGTTTGGCAATCGCTTCGTTCTTGAAGCTTTCCACCAGCACCAGATCGCAGGGAGCCAGCCGTGCCAGTTGTTCATTCAGCCCCGGTTCCGGCTCGCCGCGCAACTCATGAACCAATGCCCAGCGGTATTGAGAGGTCACCATCACCTCGCTGCAGCCTGCGGCACGGTGACGGTAGGAGTCCTTGCCCGGTTGGTCGATAGCGAAATCGTGGTGGGTATGCTTGATCAGGGATACCTTCAGCCCCTCTGCCACGAACAGCGGGATCAGTTGTTCGATCAAGGTGGTTTTGCCGCTACCGGAGTAGCCGGCGAATCCGAAAACCTCCATTATTTGTTCCGCAACAGGCGCTGCTTCTCGCGCTGCCAGTCCTTTTCCTTCTCGGCATCACGCTTGTCATGCTGTTTTTTGCCTTTGGCCAGGCCGATTTCCAGCTTGATCCGGCCACGGACGAAATGCATGTCCAGCGGTACGAGGGTGTAACCGGAACGCTCCACCTTGCCGATCAGCTTGCTGATTTCCTCTGCATGCAGCAGCAGCTTGCGGGTGCGCACCGGGTCGGGGTTGACGTGGGTGGAGGCGGTCGGCAGCGGACTGATATGGCAGCCGAGCAGATAGAGTTCGCCGCCGCGGATGATGACGTAGGCTTCCTTGAGCTGCGTACGCCCGGCGCGGATGGCCTTGACCTCCCAGCCATCAAGGACGATGCCGGCTTCATACTTTTCCTCTATGAAGTAGTCGTGAAAAGCTTTTTTGTTTTGCGCGATGCTCATCGGCAGGTGAGTTTCTCAGGGAAATCGTGTATTTTAACAGTTTTTGATAGCGGCAGACTGATGATAGCAGTGGAAAAATCCGTGCTGGTTTTTTACTCTGCACGGCAAATGTTCGTGCTGGTCGATCGGATCGAGGATTATCCGAATTTCCTTCCCTGGTGCGGCGGGACGGAAGTGCGGCGGCACAGCGACGATGCGCTCGAAGCGACGATGCATATCGACTATCATCATATCAGGCAGAGCTTCGCAACCGAAAATATTCGACAGGCGCCGCATCTGATTGAAATGAAGTTCCGCGACGGTCCGTTCAGCCACCTTGAGGGCAGCTGGAGATTCGTCGAGCTGGACGAGACCGCCTGCAAGATCGAGTTTAAACTCCATTATGAATTCTCAAGCAAGATCATGGAGAAATTGGTCAGTCCGGTTTTCGGGCATATCGCAAACAGCTTTGTCGAGGCGTTCGTTCAACGTGCAGCAGACATATATGGTGAGTCATGAGTGAAGATATTTCGGTGGAAGTGGCGTATGCCCTGCCGCAAAAACAGGAGGTCTTGTCCTTGAAGATAAGGTCGGGTGCAGTGGTATCCGAGGCGATAGCACGATCCGGCATCCTGCGGGATTTTCCGGGAATTGACCTGGCCAGCGCCAAGGTGGGGATTTACGGCAAGCAAGTCAAGCTTGACGCCGTACTCCGGGATAAGGACCGAATCGAGATTTACCGCCCGCTGATTGCCGATCCGAAGGAAATCCGCAGGAAACGCGCGGCAGAAGGCAAGGAAATGAAGAAGGAATCCGGCGCCGCCGAGGTAGCGCCAACCTGATTTAATTTAATTGCTCATTTGCACCAGGAATCCACCGACTTTTTCGCTTCCTCGATGGCTGGCGCTCGACCGCTGTCTTCGAGAAAGACGCGCTCACCTTTCTCATTGAATTTGCTGATCCTTTGCCCCTCCTGCAAGGCTTGCAGCTGGTTGCGTGCCTGCTCGCAGTTCGCCTTCCTGCTTTTTGCCTCTTCCTGATCCTTGGCCTGTTTGGCAGCGTTTTCTTCCGCCTGAACCCTGCGTTTTCGGGATTCCAGCTCCTTCTCCGCCAGGCTTTTTTCTCCGCCCTTGCTATCGGGCGCGGCATTGGGCAAGGCTGGATTATTCTTCAGGTCCAGGTTTTTTTGCGATTTGGCGGTGGGTGGCGGGGGTTGGTCGGAATAATGCACTTTGCCCTCTGCATCCACCCATCGGGTGATCCCGGCTTGTGCGACAGTCGCCAGCGCCAGCATCGAAACGACAGTCAGAAGTTGTCGCATGGCTTGACCTTGGGTCACTTGGTTAGGGGGTAGCTCTTTTGCATCAACCCCAGGCGTGCCTGCTCGCTCGCGGTTTTGGAAAACTTCAGGGTGGCCGCGTTGTCGCCTTTGGCTGCGGCTTCTTGAGCTTTCTTCAGGGTATCTTCCGCCGTGGTCCATAGGGCCTTCTGGGTTTTTGCTTCCTTGACGTCGGCTTCGGCTTTGGCGAGCGCCTGCCTGGCTTCTTCTGAAAGTGCGGGTTTGGCGGCCTCGGCAGCCGGGGTGGCAGCGGCGGGTGAGTCGGGTTTTGCCGTACCGTTGCTCTGGCAGCCGCCGAGCAGCAAGAGACCGAAAGTGATGATGGTAATAAGGGGGTTACGCATGCTTTGCTCTCCTCAAATTTTATTTTGCGTGGCTAAACATAGCGTTTCACGATACGTCCGTCAATGGTCCAAGCGTACCGGGTATATGGTTTGTAAATATAAAAAATCAGAGAAGCCGGTTTACCGGGGATGCCCGAAACTTGTATAATATCGCTTTGGTAACAAGGATAAAAACATGCGTGTTCTGCAGAAAGCGCTGACCTTCGATGATGTTTTGCTGGTCCCTGCGTATTCCAACATTTTGCCCCGTGACGTAAGCCTCGCCACGCGGCTTACCCGAGAAATATCTCTCAATATTCCCCTGATTTCGGCGGCGATGGATACCGTCACCGAAGCGCGTCTGGCGATCGCTCTGGCGCAGGAGGGGGGGGTCGGCATCGTTCACAAGAACATGACCGCCGCCGCGCAGGCCGCGCAGGTGGCCCGCGTGAAGCGCTTCGAGAGCGGCGTGGTAAAGGATCCGATCACCATTTCCCCGGAGATGACGGTCCGGGATGTACTGGTGTTGACCCGTCAGCACAAGATTTCCGGCCTGCCGGTGGTGGATAATGGCCATGTGGTCGGCATCATCACCAATCGCGACCTGCGCTTCGAGACCAATCTCGATCAGCCGATCAGGAATATCATGACGCCGCGAGACCGCCTGATCACGGTCAAGGAAGGCGCCAGCCGCGAAGAAGCCATGACTCTGATGCATAAATACCGCCTGGAGCGGGTATTGGTGATCAACGATGATTTCGAGCTGCGTGGCCTGATCACCGTCAAGGATATTCAGAAATCCACCGAGCATCCGCTGGCATGCAAGGACAGCCAGGGCAGGCTGAGGGTTGGCGCCGCAGTGGGCGTGGGCGAGGGCACTGAGCAGCGTGTCACCCTGCTGGCCGAAGCCGGGGTGGATATGATCGTGGTGGATACCGCGCACGGCCATTCCCAAGGCGTGCTGAGCCGGGTGAAATGGGTGAAGGACAACTTCCCGCAGGTACAAGTGATCGGCGGCAACATTGCCACCGCCTCGGCGGCTCTGGCGCTGGTTGATCATGGGGCCGATGCAGTCAAGGTCGGTATCGGCCCGGGCTCGATTTGCACCACCCGCATTGTTGCAGGCGTCGGGGTGCCGCAGATAACGGCCATCTCCAATGTGGTACAGGCACTGAAAGGCAGCGGCGTGCCGGTGATCGCCGATGGCGGCATCCGTTATTCCGGCGACATCTCCAAGGCAATCGCTGCGGGAGCGGATTGCGTGATGCTGGGTGGCCTGTTTGCTGGCACCGAGGAAGCCCCAGGCGAAATCGAGCTGTTCCAGGGCCGTTCTTATAAATCTTACCGTGGCATGGGTTCGCTGGGTGCGATGCAGCAGGGCTCGAAAGATCGCTACTTCCAGGAAGCAGAAGCCAATGCCGACAAACTGGTGCCGGAAGGTATCGAAGGCCGGGTGCCCTACAAGGGCAGTGTGCTGTCGGTGATCCATCAATTGATCGGCGGCGTGCGTTCGAGCATGGGCTATCTGGGTTGTTCGAGCATTGCCGAGGTACATGCCAAGGCCGAGTTCGTCGAAATCAGCTCGGCGGGCATCCGCGAGTCTCACGTCC
>CAYGNO010000039.1:0-15008 GCA_964351305.1 uncultured Sulfuricella sp. | reverse complement strand
GTGATGCGCTGCATGGCGCTTTCCACGGGATTGTAGCCGACCGCGAGGAAACGGGTCAGGTAGGCGGGGATCATCACCAGCAGCGTACCCTGCAGCAGCAGGCCGGGGTCGTGGCCGAGCCAGGTCTTGCTCAGGTGTATCAACTGGTTGTCCAGCCAGGTCAATGGGATGAAAATGCCCACCGCCAGTACCGGGCCAGGCACGGCGTAGCCGAGTGTGGCGATGCGCACTGCGATTCGCGTCCAGGGGTCGGCGTGGCTGCGCTGGGCATAGGCCAGGATCAGCGCGCACGCTACGGTCAGAGCGGCCGCGATGGCGCCGAGAGACAGGGAATGCCAGAGAAAGCTCAGGTAGCGCTCGTCGAAATCCTGGGCAAATACGCTGGCTGACCACAGCACCAGCTGTGCAATCGGCAGAAAGAATGCGCTCAGCAACACTGTCGCGGCGAAACCGGATGCCATCACGCCGCGCCACCCGGCCAGGCGAATGCGCTCGCTCTGGGTGTGCTTGCCCGACTGGGTGTAACGCAGCCGCGAGCGGGAAAGCTGCTCCAGCAAGATCAGGGCGAACACCAGCAGCACCAGAACCGAAGCGAGCTGGGAGGCGCCGCTCAGGGAAAACAGGCCGAACCAGGTCTTGTAGATGGCGGTGGTGAAGGTGTCGTAGTTGAATATCGCCACCGTGCCGAAATCCGCCAGGGTTTCCATCAGGGCCAGCATCAGCCCGCCCATGATCCACGGTCTGGCCATCGGCAGGGCGACGCGGAAAAATCCCGCAGTGCGGCTGCATCCGAGGGACTGGGCGGCTTCCAGGGCGTTGCGTCCCTGGGTGAGAAAGGCGTTGCGGGCGAGCAGATAGACGTAGGGGTAAAGCGCCAGCGTCATCACCAGCACGACGCCGCCGCCCGAGCGGATTCCGGGAAACCAGGCGCTGCTGCCGAAGGTTGCGCGCAGCAAGGTCTGCACCGGGCCGGTGAAATCCAGCCAGGCGACGAAGACGAAGGCGGTGACGTAGGCGGGGGTGGCGAGCGGCAGCAGCAGCGCCCAGGAGAAGAATCTGCGACCGGGAAAATCACAGGCCGCGGTCAGCCATGCGAGACTCACCCCGAGCAGGGTTACCCCGGCGGCGACGCCGAGCACCATCTTGAAGGTGTTGGCTAGCAGCCCCGGCAGTACATGTTCGGCGAGATGCTTCCAGATATCCTGTTCCGGCGAGAGAAACGAGGCCAGTACCACCGTCAGCGGAACGACGATCAGCAGCGCGATGGCAAAAGCAGCCAAGCGCCAGCCGTCCAGCAAAGAGGAACGAAAAAACACAAAAGCGCCAATCGGCGCTTTTGCGGGACTTGCGGAAGAAGGGTTCAAATTACTTGTATCCGGCACGATCCATCAATTTTACGGCAGCCGCCTGCAATTCGCCAGCCTTGGCGACGTTGACCGGGTTCTGCTTGAACTGTCCCCAGGCGGCCACCACAGGATCGGACTTTACCGCCGGATTGGCCGGGTATTCCAGGTTGATGTCGGCGAACAGGTTCTGCGCCTTCTCGGAGGAAAGCCATTCCAGCAGTTTGATCGCGTCCTTCTCATGTTTGGCGTGTTTGGTGATGCCAGCGCCGGAAATGTTGACATGCACGCCGCTGCCTTTCTGGTTGGGCCAGAAAATGCCCAGCGGCAGGCCCGGTTTTTTCTCCATCAGGCGGCCAAAATAATAGGTGTTGGCAATCCCGGCATCGCACTGTCCGGCGGCAATGGCTTCCAGCATCTTGGTGTCGTCGGGGAAGGGGTCGGCGGCGAGGTTGGCGACCCATGACTTGACGACCTGCTCGGCCCTGGCCTCGCCGTGCTCGGCGATCATCATCGCCACCAGCGACTGGTTGTAGACCTTCTTCGAGGTGCGCAGGCACAGGCGGCCTTTCCATTCCGGGCTGCCGAGATCCTCGTAGGTGGACAGCTCTGCCGGTTTCACCTTCTGGTTGTTGAAGAAAATGGTGCGGGCGCGCACCGACAGGCCGAACCACTGGTTGCCGGGGTCGCGCAGGTGGGCCGGGATGTTGCTGGCCAGTATCTTCGACTGCACCGGCTTGAGCAAGCCTTCCCTGGCGGCTTCCCACAGGTTGCCGGCATCCACCGTGATCAGCATGTCCGCCGGGGTGTTCTCGCCCTCGGCCTTGAGGCGCTGCAGCAGCGGGCCTTCCTTGTCGGTGATGAACTTGATCCTGACACCGGTTTCTTTGGTGTAGGCGTCGAAGATCGGCTTGATAAGCTGCTCGTTACGGGCGGAATATACTACCACTTCATCGGCCAGAATCGGCGGGGCGAATATGAACATGGCGGCGCCAAACAGGGCGCTCAAGCGTGGTTTTTTCATTTGAACTCTCCAAATTCCAATGGTTGAATTGGCTTCATTGTGACGCAAATGCGAATTATTATCAACAACAGATTTACCAAATATAAAACAGCAGCACCCAGGCGTGGATATTCCCTACAATAGCCGCACCCAGTGCGAACAATGCGGCTAGCCTGCGCCAGATCCAGACTCCGCTCATCATGCTCCATCCCAGCCATGCACTCCACAGCGCAGCCAGGGCCAGCAGCGTTCCGCGCGCCTCGGGCAGCCAGGGCATGATGACGCCCTCGGCCTTGAGCAGGGTGACGGTAAGGGACGACAGCCCGAGGAAAACGCCCAGCCCGCCGAGCGGAATGAGGGCGTAGGCGAGCCAGCGCCCGTTCTGCTTTGCGCTGCCCGGCAGCAGCGCGCCGGCCAAGCGCAGCCAGAGTGTGATCCAGCCGCCCAGGATCAGCGCCGTGGCGCCGATGTAGGCGAGCACGCCGAGGCCGTCGAGCCAGGTGAACACATCGTTGGCTTCCGGGTAGTGGGTCATCAGCCACCAGGGCGCGTTGTCCTGAAGCAGGGCGAAGGAATCGCGCTCGATCAGCCATTCGGCGACGCGGGTCTTGATCGCCACGAACCAGGGCGACGACGACCACTGGAATGCGCCCACTGCCGTGCCGATGATGCCGAAGACCAGGAGCCGCGCTTCCCACGCGCCGGCTTCGGCGGGCTTCAGGTTTACAACCTCCGATCCGGGCAGGCGCGTGGATAAGGTAACAGCCTCGCGGTGCCCGCTGCAACGCCCGCACATGTGGCACTGTGAGCCGCTTCTCATGCGTCGCATGTCGAGCAGCGGGGCGCAGTCTACCGGCGCTGGATGGGTCGGGGCAGCGCTATCCCATTTTTCGCGATCCACCTTGAAATGCACCGGCGCGAGCCGGGCGAGCAAGGCGAATACGCCGGAGACCGGGCACAGGTGGCGGCACCAGACGCGCTTGCCCCTGCCGTAGACGAAGCCGACGGCGACAGCAATGACGGTGGAGCCGCCCAGCACCAGCAGAACGGCCTTGGGGTATTCGTAGACGCTCACCAGCTGGCCGTACGCCGTGGTGATGACGAAGGCGGCGAACGGCCAGCCGCCCCACTTCAGCCAGCGCGGCACCGGACGGCCCAAGCCGTGGCGGCTGGCAAGCTCGGCGAGCGTGCCTTCGGGGCAGAAAACGCCGCACCACACCCGCCCCAAAGCGAGCGTGGAGACGATCACGAACGGCCACCAGATGCCCCAGAACATGAACTGGGCCAGCAGGGTGAGATTGTTCAGCACGCTGGAACCGGTTCCCGGCAGGGGGAGAAAGGCCGGCGCCGTCACCAGCGCCAGGTAGAACACCACCACCGCCCATTGCACGCTGATGATGAGACCGCGATGGCGCAGCATGGCGTCGCCCAAGCGCTGCAGGCGCGTGGCGGGTTGCACGGGTGCGGGTTGGAAAAATATCGCTTGTTCCATTTTCATGATGTGTCTTTAATGTTCTGTCGGAATTGTTTTTATGCCGCCCGCTTGCTTAAACGCGGCCAGCTCAGCACCAGCGCCCAGTAGGCGGCATACACCAGCACCAGCGTCAGGGCGGGATGGGTGCGGTAGCCGGTGAGCGTGGTGATCAGGTTTCGGGATAGAAGCGCCCATTCTTCACGGTGAGCTGGAAGGTTGGCATGTCCTCCGCAAGCGCAGCCGGCGGCAGGGCAAGCATGGCGGCCATGGCCGCCATGGCAGTGCGATTATGGAAACAGGGGATATTCATGGCGATTCTCCTAGGGGCGGTCAGTCAGGCTCAGAAGCTCGCCTTGGCGCGTAAACCGACAACTTTCGCGGTCGACGCGGTCTTGTCGCCACCGGGTTGGCGAATCAGTTGGAAGTCCGGGGTCAGCTCCAGGTTTTTGTTGAGGCGTAACCGGTAGTAGATTTCGGCCAGTTGTTCGGTGCCCGTTGCCGTGTAGCCGAAATCGGGATTGGCGTCGGCGTTTACGTCGAGCGTCGCGGAGCTATCGCGGAAATCCTTGCTCGCGCGCAGCCAGCCCAATGCCACGCCCACGCTGTCCGCAGACTTGTTCCAATAGTTGCCGCCGAATTCAGCGCCCAGCGTCAGGGCACGGTCGAAGCGGACCTTGCCGTTCAGGTTTTGGCCGTAGCGACCGAACATGGTCATTGCGTCGCCGACGCGCTGGTCGATGCTCGCACCCCATCCGGAATGGCGCTCGACGAC
Organism: uncultured Sulfuricella sp.; assembly: GCA_964351305.1. Taxonomy (GTDB): domain Bacteria; phylum Pseudomonadota; class Gammaproteobacteria; order Burkholderiales; family Sulfuricellaceae; genus Sulfuricella. The sequence goes on along the minus strand of CAYGNO010000039.1, from coordinate 10,416 downwards.
GGTGTCGAATTCATTCTGGTAGGCCGTGGCCTGGCCGTTGCGCCAGGCATACAAGCGATAGGTTCCATCCAGGCCGCCGAAAGATTTACGACCGAATTCCAGTTGGCCGATGACGAAGGGCGAGCTGAAGGTGCGGTTGTAGCCCGCGCCGCTACCTGCGCCGAACACGCCCAGCGATGCCCGCCACCATTCCGGTTTGTCGGTCTCGTTGTGATAGGCGAGGCGCGCCCCCGGCGTGAAGCCGTAGGCGTCCACGCCCGCGTCGCCGCCGGAATCCAGCAGAGGGTTGTGGACGAAGGCGTTGTTGAGGAACTTGGACGACTCGTCGTCCGCCGCCGAGTTCTGGTCGAAGAACACGAATGGGTCGATCTTGCCGAGGTTGATCTCCAGGTGTTCTCGGGAGCGGGGTTTGTGGCCGCCGAACGGCAGTGGTATGTCCATCTGGTACCAAGCCTGGGCGAGCATGGCGGTGGAGTCGTCCGGGTTGGTAAGGCTGAAGGCGGTGGTGTTGGGTGTGCTGCTCAATGTGTTGTTGAGGGCAAGCCCGTTGCCCTGGCCTAGCCGGAACTGGGCGAAGATGCGCCCTTCGGCATTGCCGATCTCTCCGCCCGGAAGGGTGACCGAGACATCGCCCCGGTAGTTGAGCGCGCTGCCGGCAGTGCCTGCCGCAACAGACGCCTTGTTGGCACTCTGCGCCACCATGGTGAGGCTCGCGCCCGCCGTGATGCCCTCCAGCGATTCGATCATGCGCGCCTGCTTTTTCATGGATAGCGCGCGGATTTCGATGTCCTTCAGACGCGTGACGACTTCCGGGTCTTTCTCGCTGAGGCGGTCGCTGTCGAGCGCGGTCTCCATTCTGGCGTTGTGTTCTTCCAGCATTTTGATTCGCTGCGCTAGTTTCGTATCCGGTGCGGTGGACGGAGTTTGTGCCTTTTTCTCCAGTTCGGTGTTGCGGGTCTCCAGTTTTTCCAGACGCTCGCTTAACCGGCGCAGTTCTTTCAGCAGTTCAGCCTGGGGCAGGCCAGCGGCGAAGGCGGGGAGCGCGCCGGCCAGCATGACGCTGGCCAAGGCTGCGGCAAGGTGTTTGTGTTTGAACGGAGGCATCTTAATAGCCTCCCTTTTTGCCGATGCCGACATAGGTGAATTCATATTCGACTTCGAACGGCTTGAACCATGGCCTCACGCCGGTCAGGCGGTCGGTGTGGCGGCCGAAGTGGCTGTGCGGATCGCTGCCCGGCGGGGAAATCCGGTACTTCACCGTGTATTTGCCGGGGCCCTTGAGCTTGATGTTGTCGCCGTAGTGCGGCCCGTCGTTGGCCACCATCGGCATGAAGTCGCCGCTGATTTTCTCGTTGCTGCCCTGCTTGGTGACTTCGTATTTGATTACCAGATAGGGCATCCATGCGCCTTCCTCGAAGCCGTTGGGGTTGCTGGCCAGCGCGTGGATGTCGGCTTCCATGTGCACGTCGGATTCTTCGGCCTTGCGCATCATGCCGTCCGGTTCCATGGTGACCGGTTGCAGGTAGACGGCGGCGATCTCCATGCCGTTGCGCTGTTGCGGGGTGCCGATCGGGTATTCCACGGCATGGGCCGAGAAGGTAAGGGCGGCGCCAAGGCATGTGAGCGTGGCGGCGAGTTTGCGGGTTGGGTGTTTCATTGTTCGTCTCCAAATGTGGTTAATCATGTTTTGTATCGTAATGCGAACAATTCGCATTTGCAAGATAAAATTCAAGTGGGGAAAAAATCCATAAAACGAATCGCAAAAAAATCGACCGATAATGTCTTAGTGCGGGAATATTCATTACAATTAAGGGTTTTGGATAATCACGATTTTTTATATGCACAAAGGCTATGCCGCTGCACTTGTTTCCTGTTTGCTGATGTTCACGGGCTGCGCCACCTCGCCTGGAGTAATGGATGCGTCCATACTCAAGATTCAGCCCGCGCCCAAGCCGCCGGCACCGAAAATCGCGCTGGTGCTGGGCGGCGGCGCGGTGCGCGGGTTTGCCCACATCGGCGTGATCAAGACGCTGGAGGCGCACGGCATCGTGCCGGACATGGTGGTGGGTACAAGCGCCGGCAGCGTGGTCGGGGCGCTATATGCTGGCGGGTACAGCGGCTTCGAGTTGCAGAAGATCGCCTTGCAGCTGGAACAGGAAAGCGTGGGGGATTGGGCCTTGCCTGACCGTGGTTTCATCAAGGGGGAAATGCTGCAGAATTTCATCAACAAGGCGCTGCAGAATCGTGCCATCGAGCGGCTGAACAAGCCCTTTGCCGCTGTATCTACTGAGCTTCAAAGCGGCGAGATGGCGGTGTTTCGTCGCGGCAACACCGGCATGGCGGTACGCGCTTCAAGCAGCATTCCTGGCGTATTTCAGCCGGTCAATATTGGCGGCAAGGAATACGTCGATGGCGGGCTGGTAAGTCCGGTTCCGGTCAGGGCTGCGCGCGGAATGGGGGCGGATGTCGTGATCGCGGTGGATATTTCGGGCAAGCCGAAGAACGCCAAGCTGAACGATACCATCGACATCTTCTTGCAGGCCTTCAGCATCATGGGACAGACCATCGGGCGCTATGAGCTGGCCGAGGCAGACGTGGTGATCCGACCGCAAACCGGCATGATCGGTGCGACTGAATTCGACCAGAAGCATCTGGCCATCATGGAAGGCGAGAAGGCGGCGCTGGCCGCGTTATCGCTTATTCGTTCGAAGCTGCAGCAAAAGGCAAACGGGAAGTAACGACACGGCGGGCGCCGTTGAAGCGCTTGACCCAGTAGTTTTCCTTCATGTTGACGACTTCGACGCCGCGCCCGGTCACCGAGGCGTGAACGAACTTGTTTTCGCCGAGATAGATTCCGACGTGGGAATAGGCGTGGCGCATGGTGTTGTAGAACACCAGGTCGCCGGGCTGAAGTTCCGAGATGGCGATTTTCTGGCCGAACATGCTGATGGCGCGGGCGTTGTGGGGCAAAATCAGTCCGGCGGCCTGCTGGTAGACGTGGCTGACGAAGCCGCTGCAATCCAGGCCGGTTTCAGGCGATTTCCCGCCGTACTTGTAGTTGACTCCCACCAGGCTCAGAGCGTACATCAGCATTTCCGATGCCTTGTCGACAGAACTGGAGAAGGCGGTTTGTTGCGGTGCTTCAGCGTCAATACCTTCCGCCGTGCATGCCGTGCTGGCTAGCATCAGAAATATGCCGAGAAGGGATGTTTGGCAGGAACGCATCATTATTACTTATGAGGGGATGCGGGTATTTTAATGATTACTGACTTTACGTCAAGAAAAGCTCCTTAAAATGACTAGAATTCAATTAAGGGGGTTTTATGCCATTTCGTGATCGTAATGAAGCAGCACTCCGCCTGGTGGAGCGGCTTGCCGGCTATAAAGGCAAGAATCCGCTGGTGCTGGCGATTCCGCGCGGCGCCGTGCCGATGGCCAAGATTGTTGCCAATGCCTTGGGTGGCGAGGTCGATGTGGTGCTGGTGAGGAAGCTGCGCGCGCCTTACAACCCGGAATTCGCCGTCGGCTCCATCGATGAAAGCGGTTGGACCTATATCGCGGATTATGCGGCGCAGGCGGGAGCTACGCCGGAATACCTCGAGGCCGAGAAGAAGACGCAGATGGAAACCATGCGTAACCGCCGAGCGCAATATACGCCGATCAGGCCGCCGATCGATCCGGCGGGGCGCATCGTGATCGTGCTCGACGATGGCCTGGCTACCGGTGCGACCATGATTTCGGCGCTGCATGCCCTGCGGTCGAAGAACCCGGAAAAGCTGGTTTGCGCCGTGCCGGTTTCTCCGCCGGACACGCTGGAAAAAGTGGCGCGCTACGCTGACGAGGTGGTATGCCTGGAAGTGCCTGAGTGGTTCCAGGCGGTCGGGCAGTTCTACATGGATTTCCCCCAAGTGGAGGACGAAGAGGTTATCGCGATTCTGCGCCAGAACGCGGCATGAATTTGCTGAACCAGTCTGGAAATCATGGCGCAGGATGAAATGCGCTCATCACCACCGGGATGCGGCGCGAGCCGAATGCTTCGACGAACTTCTCGAAGCGTCCGGCAATCGCCGCGCCACACTTCGGACAATGGCCGTCATCGGTCAGGCGGTAGGCGTTGATCTGGTACCAGTCGCGTTCGATCAGGGCTTTCTTGCACGATGGGCAAAATGTGGTGTCGCCTTCCGGGTCATGCACGTTGCCGGTATAGACGTAACGCAGGCCTTCCTTCATGGCGATGCGTCGCGCACGAGTCAGCGTTGCGGAAGGTGTGGCCGGGATATCCATCATCTTGTAGTCGGGGTGGAAGGCCGAAAAGTGCAGCGGCACATCCGCGCCCAGTTCCTTGAACACCCAGCGGCTCATGGCGGTGAGTTCCTCGTCCGTGTCGTTGTGGCCGGGGATGAGCAGGGTGGTGATCTCGGTCCACACGTCCGTTTCGTGCCGCAGGAATACCAGAGTGTCGAGCACCGGCTGGAGATGGGCGCCGGTGAGCTTGTGGTAGAAGTCTTCGGTGAAGCCTTTCAGGTCGACGTTGGCGGCGTCCATCTTGGCGTAAAATTCGCGCCGCGCCTGCTCGCGCATGTAGCCGGCGGTTACCGCCACAGTCTTGATGCCGCGCGCATGGCAGGCGTCGGCGGTGTCCATCGCATATTCGGCGAAGATCACCGGGTCGTTGTAGGTGAAAGCCACGCTTTTGCAGCCGTATTTTTCCGCCGCGGCAGCGATCGCCTCGGGCGAGGCCTGATCCATCAGGCGGTCCATGTCTTTGGCTTTGCTGATGTCCCAGTTCTGGCAGAACTTGCAGGCCAGGTTGCAGCCGGCGGTGCCGAAGGAAAATACGCTCGAACCGGGGTAAAAATGGTTGAGGGGTTTCTTCTCGATCGGGTCGATGCAGAAGCCGGAGGAGCGTCCGTAGGTGGTCAGCACCATCTCGCCGTTTTCTACCATGCGGACGAAGCACAGGCCGCGCTGGCCCTCGTGCAGCTTGCAGTCGCGCGGGCACAGGTCACATTGAATGCGCCCATCGTCGAGTTTGTGCCACCAGCGGGCGGGGGTGTTTGCGCTCATTTCAGTTCCGATTCCTTCCATTTGTTCACCGTGTAGCGCGCCAGCTTCACGTCCGGCGCCCAAAAGTCCGTCGGCAGGCCCGCCTTGCGCTTGAGGTGGGCCATGAAAATCCCGCATTCAGGCAATTGCTCCCATACCTGCGGCAGGAAGGTGCTGCGGTGGCCGCCGCACTCGAACACCACGCCGTCGATACCGGGCCGTAACTGGGCGAGCGCTTCGCGTTCATCGCGGAAGATCATCGGCTGCATAGCGGAAAGCAGGGAAATCTCGATTTCAGTATAGTCGAGCTCGGCCAGGCTAAGGGGCGAAAAGCGCGTGTCGCGGAAGGCTGCCGCATAGGCGTTGGCCTTGACGTCCTGCAACAGCGGACGGTGCGCCTCCAGGCTGCCGATGCAGCCGCGCAGCCCGCCTTGCTGGGTCAGGGTAACGAAACAGGCGCCGAGTTCCCTGAGCCATTCTGCATCCTCGTTCGCTTGCATCTCGCGGCCCAACGCGCGGGAGATGGTGGCACGGGCGATCGGTATCAGAACTCGGCCTTTTTCAGTGGACACCTGCATTCTCCTCGGTGAAGGCAAAGGCCCCGTAGCCGACCACCCTGCTTTTATCCCCGGCGGTGTCGCCGGAATTACGCAGATTGAGCAGGCGCGGTTTGAGATGGTGGTGTTGCGCGGCCAGCAGTAGCCCATTCACCGGCGTGCCCCCGCAGGCTTGTTCATGGCTTACCGGCCAGCGCAGATCGAGAATGGCCTGTGCGGTGGTGCTGTCGATTTGCTGCGCCTCGCGATAGGTCAGGAAATGGGACAGGTCGGAGCTGATGACGATCAGCGTCTCCGGGCCGCCCCACAAGCGTTCCAGCACCTCGGCAACCTCCTGCGGGGTGACGTCGCCCACTGCCAGCGGAACCAGTTTGAAATCATCGAGCACGGCTTGCAGGAAAGGGAGCTGCACTTCCAGGGAGTGCTCGAGGGCATGGGCCGCATCGTATTCCACCACCTGCGGCAGGCCGGCGATCTTCGCCATGGCGTCGAGATCGAGCGGCACGATGCCGAGCGGTGTGGCGAAACCATCCGTGCTCGGCAAGGCGAGCCCGCGCACCGGCACGCGGTGCACCGGGCCCAGCAGCACGACACGGCGGTAAATGTTTCTGCCCTGTTCCAGCAGGGCATACGCGCTGGCGGCAACTGGCCCAGAATAAATGTAGCCGGCATGGGGTACAATAACCGCCTTGGGGAGAGTTGCCGGTTTTTCCATATGCTGTTCCGCTGCTTCCAGCATGGCAGCAACTTCGCCTGCCAGGGCGCGCGGATCGCCGGTGTAGAATGCGCCGGCAACGGCGGCGGGGCGAATCCGTTTCATGTCACCTCCTGACCGATAAACTGTTGTCTGTTAAACCTTACTTTCAAGATAGCTAATTCCATAAAGTAATGCCAAATTATTATGCTTTGATCCCTGCCGCCGGCTTCGGTTCGCGCATGGGAGGAGAAACCCCCAAGCAGTATCTTTCAGTGCTTGGCAGGCCGCTGATTCACTACGCGGTAGCGGCCTTGTGCCGTCATGCCGTGATCAGCGGTGTCTATGTGGTGCTCGCACCGGAAGATCAGTTGTGGAAGTCCTACGATTGGAGCGCTTTCGCCGACAAGCTCAAGCCACTGTACTGCGGCGGCGCGGAGCGCTTCGAATCGGTGCGCAACGGGCTGGAGGCCATCCGCGACGAAGTCGGCTTTGAGGACTGGGTGCTGGTCCACGACGCAGCCCGGCCAGGCTTGAGCGGAGAACTGCTCAACCGCCTGATTGGCGAGGTAGGCGACGACCCCTTCGGTGGCCTGCTGGCCGTGCCGGTGGCGGATACCTTGAAGCGCGCCGACGCCGAAAACCGCGTTCTGCGCACCGAATCTCGCGACCATCTGTGGCAGGCGCAGACTCCGCAGATGTTCCGCTACAGTCTGTTGCAGCGCGCGCTGTCTCTGCTGGATGGTGCAGTGGTGACCGACGAGGCGCAGGCCGTCGAGCGCATGGGTTTTCAGGCGAAACTGGTGGCGGGCGACATGACCAATTTCAAAGTGACTTATCCGCAGGATATCAAGCTGGCGGAACTGATACTGGGAGGCAGGGAATGAGAGTTGGTCAAGGGTTCGACGTCCACCAACTGGTGGACGGGCGCAAGCTGATCATGGGCGGGGTGGAGATTCCCTACGAGCGCGGCCTGCTTGGTCATTCCGACGCCGATGTGCTGCTCCACGCAATTTGCGATGCGCTGCTGGGTGCTGCGGCGCTGGGAGATATCGGGCGCCATTTTCCCGATTCCGATCCGCGCTACAAGGGCATCGACAGCCGCCACCTGCTGATCGAGGTCATGCAGTTGCTCAAAGGAAATGGCTATGGCGTGGTCAATCTGGATGCGACCATCATTGCCCAGGCCCCGAAAATGGCGCCGCATATTGAGCAAATGGTGGAGAATATCGCTGCCGACCTTGGCGTGGAAGCAGATTGCGTCAACGTCAAGGCGACCACTACCGAGAAATTGGGCTACACCGGTCGCGGCGAGGGGATTGCCGCGCAGGCGGTTTGCCTGATCAATCTGATTGTGAAGACTTAAGCCAGAAACTCGTCGCTCTGGAACGCCAGGACGCCGGAGCGACCGGGGATTTCCCCCATCACCACCTCATGCCTGGGCAATTCGTCCAGCTTCAAGTCTGAGAAATAATCCTTGAGCGAAACCAGTTCATAGCCCTGGGCTTTCCAGCCGGTCAGCAGCTCATCGAACACATTGGCCAGTTTCATGCCTTCCAGCTCGGCGTGCAGGGTGTAGACGTGGCCGGTGGGCGGCGGGATTTCGGTCAGGCCGAGCAGGTGCTGGGCGACATTGCCGGGGGTGATGTCGCCGACGCCTATCAGTTCGTCCAGCGTGGGCAGGGTGGTGGGTAGCTGCGGGCAGGCGATAATTTCCGCATTCCACATCGGGATAAAAGGCTGGGTGCCGCGCGTGTCCGAACAGTAATCAAAATCCAGGCGTTGTTCCAGGCGCAGCGCGTGGACATTCATTTGCCAGCCGGCGGCGCCGTGGACCTTGGCGGGTTCACCGAAGATCTTTGCGAAGCGGTCGCAGGCCAGCTTCATTTCTCGCGCAGTCCAGGACGCCCCCTTTTTCGCCACATAATCCTGCCACCGGATGTGGTCGTAGCAGTGTATGCCGACTTCAAACCCGCATTTTTTTACTGCCTGCATGATGTGGGCGCAGCGCTTGCCGATGTCCGGGCCGGGCAACAGGGTGCCATACATCAGGGTCTTCAGGCTGTAATGCTCCAGCACCGAGGTGCGCGACACTTTCTTCATGAAGCCGGGGCGAAATACCCGCTTGATGGCACGGCCGGTGTGGTCGGTGCCTAGGCTGAACAAAAAGGTGGCGCCAGCTTCGTGTTTTTTCAGGATTTCGACCAGGCGCGGCACGCCCTCGCGGGTTCCACGGAAGGTATCGACGTCGATTTTCAGGGCGAGTTTCATAAGAAATTCTCACCACAGAGACACGGAGGCACAGAGAAATTCATTTTTTGTTTTTCTCTGTGCCTCCGTGTCTCTGTGGTTAAGCGTTTAATCAACCAGCTTGCGCGCTTCGGCCACTTGTCCACGGTAGGCTTCGTAGATGTGTTTGAGCGCATCCGCCATGACTACCTGCGGTTTCCAGCCGAGGTCTTTCATGGTGTTTTCGATCTTTGGAACTCGGTTCTGCACGTCCTGGTAGCCCTTGCCGTAGTAGTCTGCGGAGGTGACTTCGAGCATTTTGACCTTGTGTGCGGTTTCCTTGTACTCAGGATATTCCATGGCGAGATCCAGCATCATCTGCGCCAGTTCCTTCACCGAGTAGTTGTTGGTCGGATTGCCGATATTGTAGATCTGGCCGGTGGCCACGCCGTTCTTGTTCTCGATGATCTTCATCAGCGCATCGATGCCATCCGAGGCGTAGGTGTAGGAGCGCTTGGCTGTGCCGCCGTCTACCAGCTTGATATCCTCGCCACGCACGATGTGCCCGAGGAACTGGGTGATCACGCGTGAGCTGCCTTCCTTGGCGGTGTTGATGTTGTCCAGGCCGGCGCCGATCCAGTTGAAGGGACGGAACAGGGTGAAGTTGAATTCGGTCTTCATGGCGTAGGCAAAAATCACCCGGTCCATCAGCTGCTTGGAGCAGGAGTAGATCCAGCGCGGCTTGTTGATCGGGCCGAGAATCAGCTCGGAATTCTCCGGGTCGAATTCCTCGTCGCGGCACATGCCGTAAACTTCGGAGGTGGAGGGGAAAATCAGGTGCTTGCCGTACTGGACGCACTGGCGCACGATCGGCAGGTTGGCCTCGAAGTCCAGTTCGAAGACCTTGAGCGGCTCCTTGACGTAGGTTGCCGGGGTGGCGATCGCGACCAGCGGCAGGACGACGTCGCACTTCTTGACGTGGTATTCGATCCACTCCTTGTTGATGGTGATGTCGCCTTCGAAGAAGTTGAAGCGCGGGTTGTCCATCAGATCGGTGACGCGTTCGCTGTACATGTCCATGCCATAGACTTCCCAGTCGGTCGTCTCGAGAATGCGCTTGGAAAGGTGATGGCCGATGAAGCCATTCACGCCCAGGATCAGGACTTTTTTCATCGTTTTTTTCCTAAGTCAAAAATAATAAATTCTGTATGCCCAGTCACATGTAGGTTGGTTTGTTGGGTATCGCAAAAAACTGCTCAACCCAACCTACATGTGACTGCTATTTTCCCAGTGGCAACGCATTGCCACCATAGGTTGTAATCCATTCATCGGCGGTCATCGCCTTGCCGTCGAATTCGAACGCCAGAATTCGCAGCACTTTCCCATCGCCGCATTCCGCGTAGCAACGGCTATGCTCGCAATAAAAAACCGGCTCTGCCGCGCGCCTTTGGCGCTGCGGCTCGACCAGTGTTTTCAGCACCCGCATCGGCTTGCCGGCAAGCAGCGTATAGGCGCCGGGGTAAGGCGGCGCCACGGCGCGCACCAGGTTGTGGATGCTCTGCGCGCTCTGCAACCAATCAATTTTACCATCTTCCGGACGCCGCCCGCCGAAATATCCGCCCTGGCTCAAGTCCTGTGGCGTGAGCCGGGCCGTGCCTGCCAGCAGCGCGGGCAGGCAGCGGTCCAGCGCGATCTCGGCGGCGCAGGTGACCTTGTGGAACACTTCCAGCGCGGTGTCGTCGGGCAGGATCGGCACCGCCTGCTGGTCGACGATGGCGCCGTTGTCAGGTTTCTCGTTCATGACGTGCAGGGTAGCGCCGGTTTCGCGTTCGCCCTTGATGATCGCCCAGTTCACCGGCACCCGGCCGCGATATTGGGGCAGCAGCGAGC
>CAYGNO010000038.1:0-15176 GCA_964351305.1 uncultured Sulfuricella sp. | reverse complement strand
TGGCCGTTTCCCTCACCCCAACCCTCTCCCTGCACCCGCAAGGAGTGTCCCCGCCAGGTTCCCGCTGCTTTGCAGCGACCACGGCGAGACGGGAGAGGGAGCGAACGTGAAGGGCGCTTGCTTTGATCTGCGGCACAAGGAGTGATCATGAAAAACCCGAAAACTTTAGACGAATACATCGATCTGGTCCACCAGGCGGTTTACGAAGTGGATGAGCTGCGCGCCATCGTCGAGGATGACGATGAGCGCAAAAGCATGATCCTGCCCTGGGTAGATGCGATGGACAAGGAATTGCGCCAGATGTTCGACGACATGACCTCCGGTCGCTATCAGTTCGACCCGAATGGTCCCGATCTGCCATATATGGCGATCGTCAAGAGGTTCGGCCCGAGCATCCCGTTCAAGCCGCTACTCAACGTCATCAATCATACCCACCGCTTCGGTCTGGATATCGATTCCAAGTAACTATTAAACCCGGATTACCCATTGGAATATTCGTGCCTGCAGGAGCGCCGCCCTCGGCGCGAATGCGGCTGCAAATCGCGGCTAGGGCGCCGCTCCCACAGCGGTGTTTTGGCTAATGGATTATCCGGGTTAAAGCCGGTGATCGGCCAGTGCCGGGAGCTTGCAAATATTTCAGCACCGTTCCGGGGCGCATAATAAACAAATGCACTAAATTGGTGCGCAATTAAGCACGCTGTTTTGGAAAGTTCCTTTTCGAAACAGGGTATTCAATACTGGCCCAATTATTGCTCACTGGGGTGAAACATTTCTCTGGAGCGACGATGGAAAATCTCAAGGCCGGTAGCGACGTACTGTTCATACTTCTGGGCGCGATCATGGTGCTGGCGATGCACGCAGGCTTCGCCTTTCTGGAACTGGGTACGGTGCGCAAAAAAAACCAGGTCAACGCGCTGGTGAAGATCATGGTGGATTTCGCCATATCCACCATCGCCTACTTTTTTATCGGTTATAGCATCGCTTATGGGGTGAATTTCTTTTCCGGTGCCGAGGTACTGGCGCAGAAGAGCGGCTACGATCTGGTCAAATTCTTCTTCCTGCTGACTTTTGCCGCGGCGATTCCGGCGATCGTCTCCGGCGGCATCGCAGAGCGTGCCCGGTTCAATCCGCAACTGGCGGCAACTTTCCTTCTGGTGGGCTTCGTTTATCCCTTCTTCGAGGGCATCGCCTGGAATCATCACTTCGGCGTACAGGACTGGCTTAAAGGGACTTTCGGGGCGGAATTCCATGACTTTGCCGGCTCCGTGGTGGTGCATGCCATGGGCGGTTGGATTGCGTTGCCGGCTGTCCTGCTGCTCGGCGCACGGCACGGTCGCTATACCAGGGATGGCATGGTGGCGGCGCATCCGCCCTCAAGCATTCCCTTTCTGGCATTGGGCGCGTGGATATTGACGGTGGGCTGGTTCGGCTTCAATGTCATGTCGGCGCAGACCATAGACGCCGTGAGCGGCCTGGTGGCGGTGAATTCGCTGATGGCGATGGTGGGAGGCATTCTGGCCGCGCTGGTGGTGGGCAGGAACGACCCCGGCTTCGTGCACAACGGCCCGCTCGCTGGCCTGGTGGCGGTGTGCGCCGGATCCGACCTGATGCACCCATTGGGTGCGTTGATAACCGGTGGGGTGGCGGGTGCGCTGTTCGTGTGGGCGTTTACCCTGACCCAGAACAAATGGAAAATCGACGATGTGCTCGGCGTCTGGCCGCTGCACGGCCTGTGCGGCGCGTGGGGCGGAATCGCGGCCGGTATTTTCGGCCTCAAGGCGCTGGGTGGCCTCGGCAACGTGAGTTTTGCCGCGCAGCTGATCGGCACCCTGATGGGCGTCGGTATCGCGCTGGTCGGCGGCTTCGTGGTCTACGGGCTGCTGAAGAAAGTGGTGGAAATCCGCCTCGACCCGGAAGAGGAATTCAACGGGGCGGATATCAGCATACACAAAATCTACGCTACGCCGGAGGGCGAGGTCTAGCGTTACATGAATTTTTGGGGGTCAATGCCCCACTTGGCGGGGGACTCGTGGCTGACGATCTTGTCGCCCCCGCCCTGGCCCAGCGGCTTCGACAGGTCGATGTCTTCCGGGGTGATGTAATAACTTTTCCTGGTGTCGAAGACGGCACGCACCACCGGACGGGTCAGGTTCTTCTCGTGCTGTTCGATGACCACGCCGATCTTGCCGCTTTCCAGCATCACCAGCGTGCCGACCGGGTAGATGCCGATGGTGCGGATGAAAGTGTGGATCAGTTCGGGGTTGAAGTGGAACTTGCTCCATTCGAACATTTTCCTGAGCGCGTCGGTCGGCTCCATGCCCTTGTGATAACAGCGGTCGGAGGTGATCGCGTCGTAGACGTCGACGATGGACGCCATCTGGCCGTAGACCGACATTTCCGGGCCTTTCAGCCCAAGCGGGTAGCCGCTGCCGTCGAAGCGCTCATGGTGCTGGGCGGCGACGTCGAGCGAAGCCTGGGCGATGCCCGGCGTCTCCGCCAGGATGTCGCGGCTAAGCACCACGTGCGACTTCATGATGAGGAATTCTTCTTCGGTCAGTTTGCCGGGCTTGTTCAGGACTTCGTCCGGCACTTTCGTTTTGCCGATATCGTGCAGTATGCCGCCGATGCCGAGTAGCTTGATGGTGTCACGACCGAGGTTGAGGCCGTGGGCAAAAGAGATCAGCAGCGCGCCGACGCTGATCGAGTGGAGAAAGGTGTAGTCGTCCTTGTTCTTGATCCTGCACAGGCTGAGCAGGGCATCCTTGTTGCGCAGGATCGAGGCGGTCATCTGCTCGACCATGGGGTCGATCTGCTCCAGTTCGATCTGCTTGCCGAGGCGCACGTCATGCATGATGTTGCGCACGATCTTGTGGGCTTCGCTGTGCACTTCCCGGGATTTCTCCAGCTCCTCGCGCAGCGAGGCGGATGCAACCGGCTTGGCCTTTTGGGCCATATTCATCATCTGGTGTTCGAGCTCGGCCTTGACCTCGTTTTCGGTTGGCGCATCGACCACGTCCAGTCCCTTGGCCGTGTCGATGTACACTTCATGGATGCCGTTGCCGACGATTTTTTCGATGTCCTTGTCGCTCTTGACCTTGAGCGTGCCGGTCAGGAATGGATGCTCCATCCAGCCGCAGTTCATGTCGTGGACGAACATGCCGGGTTTTAACTGCCGGACATTGATTTTCTTGATCATCCCGATTAATCCATTTAAGTACGGGTGGGATGGGTGGAGCGTAGCGATACCCATCAATCATCACCGCAAAACGATGGGTATCGGCACAAGCGCCTCAATCCATCCTACGGGCTGGTCTTACAGAAACCGCGCCAGCATCGCCCTGTCTACATTGTCGCTGAGCGGGATATGAACCACCCAGCCGTTACCCGGCGCTTCCGCTATGGAAGCGCCGTTCCGGTTCAAGATTTGTTCCAGCACCATCTCGCGGTTGCCGGCGGGGTGGATGAGTTCCAGCCGGTCGCCCACGGCGAAGCGGTTCTTCACCAACACTTCGGCCATTTTGCGGGCCGGGTCATAGGCGACGATGTCGCCGACATACATCTGCCGCGCGCTTTCCGACTGGCCGGTGAGGTAGTTCTGGTATTCGACGGTATGGTGGCGCTGGTAGAAGCCATCAGTGTAGCCCCGGTTGGCGAGGTTTTCCAGCGCGCTCAAATGTGCTGTGTTGAATTCGCGACCCGCAACGGCATCGTCGATCGCCTGGCGGTAAATCTGGGCGGTGCGCACCACGTAGTAGGCCGATTTCGTCCGTCCTTCGATCTTCAGGGAATCCACGCCGATTTCAGCCAGCCGGGCGACATGCTCCACAGCGCGCAGGTCCTTGGAGTTCATGATGTAGGTGCCGTGTTCGTCCTCGAGTACCGGCATCAGTTCGCCGGGGCGCTGGCCTTCCTCGATCATCCATACCTTGTCGGCGAGGGGATGGCGCTGCTGGCCGCCGCACGCGGTAAGGCCGGACTCGCCCATGGCCTGGTTGAAATCGAATTCCGTTTCGCGGATCACGCCCGCCGCGTCTTCATGCGCCTCCTGAACCTTGTAGTCCCAGCGGCAGGAGTTGGTGCAGGTGCCCTGGTTGGCGTCGCGGTGGTTGAAATAGCCGGACAGCAGGCAGCGGCCGGAATAGGCGATGCACAGGGCGCCGTGGACGAACACTTCGAGTTCCATGTCGGGGCATTGCTGGCGGATCTCGGCGATTTCGTCCAGGGAAATTTCGCGCGACAGGATCACCCGCGTCAAGCCCAGCGTCTGCCAGAATTTCACCGCAGCGTAATTCACGGTGTTGGCCTGCACCGACAGGTGCACCGGAATTTCCGGCCAGGCCTCGCGCACCATCATGATCAGGCCGGGGTCGGCCATGATCAGGGCGTCCGGCTGCATTGCGATCACCGGCGCCATGTCCGCCATGTAGGTCTTGAGCTTGGCGTTGTGCGGCGTCAGGTTGCTGGCGACGAAAAATTTCTTGCCCAGCGCATGCGCCTCGGCGATGCCCGTTCCCAGTTCCTCCAGGCCGAACTCGTTGTTGCGGGCGCGCAGGGAGTAGCGGGGTTGGCCGGCGTACACGGCATCCGCGCCGTAGGCGAAGGCATAGCGCATTTTTTCCAGGCTGCCGGCGGGGAGTAAAAGTTCGGGGGTCTTCGTCATCATGGTAAAATTATACCATTATGGTTGACCCTTCCTTTATCCACCTCCGCCTGCACAGCGAGTATTCGATTGTCGACGGTATCGTGCGCATCGATGATGCCGTCGCCAGCGCCGTCGCTGACCGGATGCCGGCACTGGCGCTGACCGATCTCAGCAACCTGTTCGGCATGGTGAAATTCTACCAGGCAGCCCGCGGCAGGGGTATCAAGCCGATCGTCGGCTGCGACGTGTGGATCAGCAACGAGGCCAACCGCGACCAGCCCCACCGTTTGCTCCTGCTGTGCCGCAACCGCCAGGGCTATTTGCGCCTGTGCGACCTGCTCACCCGCGCCTACCGCAGCAACCAGCACCGCGGGCGGGCGGAAGTCCGCCGAGAGTGGTTCGCGGATGGCGGCAGCGACGGCCTGATCGCGCTGTCCGGCGCGCATTCCGGCGATGTCGGCCAGGCGCTGTTGCAGGCTAACCGCGCGCAGGCGCAGGATCTCGCGGTCGAGTGGCAGCGCCTGTTTCCCGGCGCGTTCTACCTCGAATTGCAGCGCGCCGGGCTGCCCCAGGCCGATGCCCACGTGCGGCTGGCGCTGAGTCTGGCTTCGGAATTGCATCTGCCGGTGGTGGCGACCCATCCGATCGAGTTTCTGGCGCCCGACGACTACAAGGCCCACGAAGCGCGGGTGTGCATTTCCGAGGGCTACATGCTGGCGGACAAGCGCCGTCCGCGCGTATTCACCGAGCAGCAGTACTTCAAGACCCAGGCGGAGATGGCGGAACTGTTCGCCGACATTCCCGCAGCGCTGACCAACAGCGTCGAGATCGCCAAGCGCTGCAACCTCAGCGTCGAACTGGGCAATAGCAAGCTGCCGCTGTTCCCGGTGCCGGAGGGGATGAGCCTGGACGACTATTTGTGCCAGCGAGCAGAGGAGGGCCTGGTCGAGCGCATGAAGGAGCTCTATCCCGACGAGGCGAAGCGGGCGGAGCAGTATCCCGTCTATGCCGACAGGCTCAAGATCGAGACCGGGACCGTCATCCAGATGGGCTTTCCCGGCTATTTTCTGATCGTGGCCGACTTCATCAACTGGGCCAAGCACAACGGCGTTCCGGTTGGTCCTGGGCGGGGTTCCGGCGCGGGTTCGCTGGTCGCCTACAGCCTCGGCATTACCGACCTCGACCCGCTGCGCTATGCCCTGCTGTTCGAGCGCTTTCTTAATCCGGAGCGGGTGTCGATGCCCGACTTCGATATCGATTTCTGCCAGGAAACCCGTTACAAGGTGATTGAGTACGTGCGCGAAAAATACGGCGCCGACGCGGTGTCGCAGATCGCTACCTTCGGCACCATGGCTGCCAAGGCGGTGGTGCGCGATGTGGGGCGGGTGCTCGATCTGCCTTACAATTTCTGCGACCAGCTTTCCAAGTTGATTCCGGCCGCGCCCGGCAAGCAGTATTCTCTCGATGAAGCGCTGACGATGGAACCCCAGCTCAAGGAGCGCTACGACAACGAGGAGGAGGTGCGCGAACTGTTCATTCTGGCGCGCAAGCTCGAAGGGTTGACACGAAACGTTGGCATGCACGCCGGCGGTGTGTTGATCGCGCCCGGCAAGCTGACCGATTTCTGTCCTCTGTACCAGGCGCCCAACGCCGACAACGTGGTCAGCCAGTTCGACAAGGACGACGTGGAGGCGGTCGGCCTGGTCAAGTTCGACTTTCTTGGCCTGCGCAACCTGACCATTATCGATCTTGCCCTCAAGTACATCAAGAAGCTCGACCCGAGCTTCGATCAGCCTCTGGATACCCAGCATTTCGACGATCCGGCAGCGTATGAGGTATTGAGGAAGGCCAACACCACGGCGGTGTTCCAGCTTGAATCGGAGGGCATGAAGAAGCTGCTTTCCAAGCTCCAGCCCGACCGCTTCGAGGACATCATCGCCGTGCTCGCACTGTACAGGCCAGGGCCGTTGGGTTCGGGCATGGTGGATGATTTCATCCTGCGCAAGAAGGGCAAACAGACGATCGACTATTTTCACCCCGACCTGCAACCCTGCCTCGCACCGACTTACGGTGTGATCGTTTATCAGGAACAGGTGATGCAGATCTCCCAGATCATCGGCGGCTACACCCTGGGCGGGGCGGACTTGCTGCGGCGCGCGATGGGCAAGAAGAAACAGGAGGAAATGGACAAGCACCGCAGCCTGTTCGTCGAGGGCGCGCTGAAGAAAGATTACCCGGAAAAGCTCGCCAACAGCCTGTTCGACCTGATGGCGAAGTTTGCCGAATACGGCTTCAACAAGTCCCACACCGCCGCCTACGCGGTGATTTCCTACCAGACCGCCTGGCTCAAGGCCCACCATACCTCGGCCTTCATGGCGGCGACGCTGTCCTCGGAACTGGATAACACTGACCAGCTCAAGGTGTTCTACGAGGATACTCTGGCCAATAAGGTGAAGGTGCTGGCGCCGGACGTGAATGTGTCCGGCTATCGTTTCGAGCCGGTTTCCAGGACCGAGATCCGCTATGGCCTCGGCGCCATCAAGGGCACCGGCGAGGCGGCGATCAACGTCATCGTTGCGGCGCGTGAAAAAGACGGGCCATTCACCAGCCTGTTCGACTTCTGCCGCCGGGTGGACAAGCGCACCGTCAACCGCCGCGTTATCGAGTCCCTGGTGCGCGCCGGCGCATTCGATACCATCAACGATAACCGGGCGAGCCTGCTGGCGAGCGTCGGCGTGGCGATGGAAGCGGCGGAACAGGAGAACCGCGATATTCTCCAGAACAGCCTGTTCGACGCCATGGATGATGGCGGCGCGGAAAGTCGACCCGATGTCATGGTGGATGCGCCGCCCTGGTCGATGATAGAGCAGTTGACGAACGAGAAGAAGGCGCTGGGTTTTTACTTCAGCGGCCATCCTTACGACGCTTACCGCGCGGAACTCGCCAGCTTCATCAAGACCCGGCTCTCCGACATTGCACCTCAGCAACAGCCGGTCTGGCTGGCAGGGGTGATTTATGCCATTCGTACCCAGATGACGCGGCGCGGGAAAATGGCTTTCATTTCCCTGGAGGACGGTGCGGCGCGAGTCGAGGTTTCGGTGTTTAGTGAATTGTTAGATGCTCACAAGGATATCCTCAAGGAGGATCAACTGCTGATCATCGAAGCCAAGATCAGCAAGGACGATTATTCCGGCGGATTCCGCGTGGTCGCGGAAAGCCTGCTTGACCTGGCCGGGGCGCGTACGCGTTTCGCCAAGCTGCTGCGGCTGTCGTGCATGGCGCCCGCCAACACTGACAAATTACGCGAAATTCTGTCCGGCTATCGGGATGAAGCCGGGTGCAGGGTGCGGATCGGTTACTGCAACACCACGGCGAGCTGCGAGCTGGAGCTGGGTGAAGACTGGCGGGTGAAGCTCAGGGACAATCTGCTGGTGTCATTGGCCGATTGCATCGGCAGCGAGAATTCCGCCATTCAATATTAACCATTGAATATTTTTTCAATTAATACTTGCATAGTAAATGAGAATATTAGACAATACTAATAACTTGAATCGCTCATCAACGGTGAGTTGTTCCGGTGTTGTCTCCTCCATCCTCCTTTATTGGTGGATTTTAAGCGCGGTCACTTAGGTGAGCCGCGTTTTTTTTTGCCTTTTTCAGACATCGGTATCATTGTCCGCATGAATAACCCCCAGATCATCAACCGAGAATTATTCGACCGCGTTTCGTCCGAGGCGCAGGCTGCGCCTCGTCGGCGCAAGAATTTCAATTTTCATGCCGCCGAGGCGGATGCGAGTCATCGTCTGCTCAACGCGATGGAACCGGATTCATATATCCCGCCGCACCGCCACCAGGATGCGAGCAAGGATGAGTCCATCATCGCGCTCGCGGGTCGGTTCGGGGTCGTTTTCTTCGACCATGAGGGAAATGTGACCGGGACGGCAAGCCTGGCTCCGGGAGGTGAAGCGGTGGGGGTGAATATTCCTCACGGCGTGTTTCATTCCGTGGTGGCCCTGGAGCCTGGCAGCCTATTCTTCGAGGCCAAGGCCGGCCCTTATAAGGCGCTGGAGCCGGCAGAAAAAGCACTCTGGGCGCCCGCCGAGGGTGAACCGGATGCGACTGCTTACCTGAATTTCCTCAGGGCGATGTTCTAGCCCGGTTGCGTGACACCGCTTCAAGCGGTGTCCAGCTTTTCAAAATCGGCGTATTCGCCACTGCCCGCATTGATTTCAACTCCTTCTACCCGCGCCAGTTCCGGCCCTGTCCGAACCCATTCGATCATGGCGCTGACCGCTTCCGGCACTCCCTGTATCATCGCTTCCACGGTGCCGTCACGGCAATTTCTGACCCAGCCGGTGATGCTGAGCTGCTGAGCCTTGCGGTACATGGACTCGCGGAAGAATACCCCCTGAACATGACCGTAAACTCGCAGATGGTGGCTGATATTCACTGATATTGTTCCTGGTTAATGGCGACTAAGAAGATGGCTGCGTCCTTAATGTGCTGTAAAATCATGAGGTAAGTGCATTTGGACTATTTACAAATTTTATAAAAACAGCCAATGTATTCTGCGGAAGTTTCATCGTTGGGGGCTGTTGCACAATTATAATTATGATCGAGGAGATAAGACATGGCACGTTTGCATAACTTGTTTTTACTGAGCGCATTATTTGGCTTGTTTGGTCTTGCGGGTTGCGCCTCAACCGGAGGCAAGTCGGCTGAGGCCGGATTTCCGGAGAAAGCCGTTTATCATGTGAACGATTCTGCGGTGGCGGGGATGGCGATGAACAATGTAAAAAATCACCTTAACACCAACCCGCAGGCGACCATCGTGGTTGTCACCCACGGCAAGGGTGTCGACTTCCTGCTCGATGGCGCAGCCGACAAGGACGGCAACCAGTATGACGTCAAAGTCCAGGAGTTGAAGGCAAGAGGCGTGGCATTCGATGTGTGCAACAACACGCTGGTCGGACGCAAGATCGACCCGAAAAAAGTGATCCCTGAAGCGGTGATCGTGCCATCCGGCGTGGCGGAAATTTCCAAGCTGCAATCCCAGCAAGGCTATGTCTACTTGAAGCCCTGATCGGGCATGCGTAAAAAAGGCGGCGCTAGCCGCCTTTTTTATTTCACCCGCATGCCCGGCTTGGCGCCCTCGTCCGGGCCGAGAATGTACAGGCCGCCGTCGCCGCCGGCGGCCAGCACCATCCCTTCCGACAGGCCAAATTTCATCTTGCGTGGGGCGAGATTGGCGACCATCACGGTATGGCGACCGATCAGCTTCTCCGGCTCATAGGCCGACTTGATGCCGGCGAACACGTTGCGTGTTTTTCCCTCGCCGATATCCAGCGTCAGCTGCAGCAGCTTGTCGGCCCCTTCCACATGTTCGGCATTGATGATTTTGGCGATGCGCAGGTCGATTTTGGAGAAATCGTCGATGCTGATAGTTTCGGCGATCGGCTGGATTTCGTGTTGCTGTTTCTCGGCGTGGCGGGCGGGGGAGTGCTCCGCAGCCGGAGCCAGAGTGGCTTTGTTTTCTTCGGTCATGGCTTCTATCTGTTTCGGGTCGATGCGGGTCATCAGGTGCTGGTAGGGGTTGATGGCGTGGCCTGCCGGCAGCAGGGTCTGCGCGTCCTGCCAGGTTAGCGGCGCGATGTTGAGGAAGGCTTCCACGTCGGCGGCCAGTTTGGGCAGCACCGGCTTGAGGTAGAGGGTGAGCAGGCGGAACAGGTTGAGGCTGACGCTACAGGCTTCGTGCAGCCGGGCTTCCATGCCTTCCTGCTTGGCCAGTTCCCAGGGCTTGTTGTCGTCCACATACTGGTTGGCGAGATCGGTCAGGCGCATGATGTCGCGCAAGGCCTTGCCGTATTCGCGCGCTTCATACTGGGCGGCGATGTCCTTGGCGGCGCCCTGGAGCTGTTGCGGCAGGGTCTGATCACCAATGTTGCCGAGCTTGCCGCCGAAGCGCTTGGTGATGAAGCCGGCCGAGCGCGAGGCGATGTTCACGTACTTGCCGATCAAGTCGCTGTTCACCCGCGCCGTAAAGTCCTCCAGGCTGAGATCGATGTCCTCAATGCTGCTGTTGAGCTTGGCGGCGAAGTAGTAGCGCAGCTGTTCAGGGTTGAGGTGCTTGCGGTAGCTGGCGGCGGTGATGAAGGTGCCGCGCGACTTGGACATCTTCTGGCCGTTGACGGTGAGGAAGCCGTGGGCGAACACGCCGGTCGGGGTGCGATAGCCGGCGTGCTCCAGTTCGGCGGGCCAGAACAGGGCGTGGAAGTAGAGGATGTCCTTGCCGATGAAGTGGTAGACCTCGGCGGTCGAATCTTTACCCCAATAGCTGTCGAAAATGGCTTCGGCCGGCTGGCTGCTGGCCGCTGCAAGCTTGTCGCACAAGTTCCTGAAGCTGCCCATGTAGCCGATCGGGGCATCCAGCCAGACGTAGTAGTACTTGCCCGGCGCATCGGGGATTTCGAAACCGAAATAGGGCGCGTCGCGCGAGATGTCCCAGTCGGACAGGCCCGCTTCCAGCCATTCGCCAAGTTTGTTGGCGGCTTCGGCCTGGACATGGGGTGGGGTGATCCATTGCTTCAGGAAGTCGCGGCAACGTGCGTCAGAAAGTTTGAAGAAGTAGTGGTCGGACGATTTTCGCACCGGCTTGGCGCCGGAAACGGCGGAATAGGGCTCGATCAGGTCGGTAGGGGAGTAGGTGGTGCCGCAGGCCTCGCAGGAGTCGCCATATTGGTCCTTGGCATGGCACTTGGGGCACTCGCCCTTGATGAAACGGTCGGGCAGGAACATTTCCTTGACCGGGTCGTAGTATTGCTCGACGGAACGGACTTCGATCAGCCCGGCTTTCTTCAGCTTGAGATAGATGTCGTCGGCGTAATATCGGGTTTCAGGCGAATTGGTGGAGTAGAAGTTGTCGAAATCGACGTGAAAACCGTCGAAATCGGCCTTGTGTTCGTGCCAGACACGTTCGATCAGGGCCTCCGGGGAGATGCCCTCGGCTTGCGCGCGCAGCATGATGGGGGTGCCGTGGGTGTCGTCGGCGCAGACGTAATGGCACTCGTGCCCTTGCATTTTCTGGAATCGTACCCAGATATCGGTCTGGACGTATTCGACCAGATGGCCAAGATGGATGCTGCCATTGGCGTAGGGTAGGGCGCTGGTAACCAGGATCTTGCGTTTCATTGCGGTTTGTCAGGAACTTGAAAGACCCCAATTGTAACAAACCGTGGTAGCAAGCCCAATTATTCGTTAAACTTTCGTTTTCTGCTCTTGTACCCTCCAGGGTATTTGGCAAAAATGGTTACACTCTAAGGAGTAGGCATGTCCGTGTCAGAACAACAGGTGCAAGACGCACTGAAGGAAATTACCGATCCTAATACCAAGAAGGATTTTGTCAGCACCAAGTCGGTCAAGAACATCAAGATCGACGGCGACAAGGTGTCGCTCGACATCGTCCTCGGTTATCCGGGTAAGAGCGTGTTCGAAAGCATCAGCACCCTGGTTGGCGACAAGATCAAAAGTATAGACGGCGTCGGTGGCGTGACGGTCAACACTTCTTCTCAGATTGTTTCACATAGCGTACAGCGCGGCGTCAAGCTGATTCCGGGCATCAAGAACATCATCGCCGTGGCTTCCGGCAAGGGCGGCGTAGGCAAGTCCACCACCGCGGTGAACCTGGCTCTGGCGCTGGCTGCCGAAGGCGCGCGAGTAGGCATTCTCGACGCCGACATCTACGGCCCTTCCCAACCCCTGATGCTGGGCATCAAGGATGACCGCCCCGAACCTTCCGCGGATGGCAAAAAACTTGAACCGCTGAATGGTCATGGCTTGCAGGCCATGTCCATCGGCTTCCTGATCGATCCGGATCAGCCTATGGTATGGCGCGGCCCGATGGTGACCCAGGCGCTTGGGCAACTCCTGAATGACACTAACTGGAAGGACGTGGATTACCTGGTGGTGGATCTGCCGCCCGGCACCGGCGATATCCAGCTCACTCTGGCGCAAACCGTTCCGGTGACCGGCTCCGTGATCGTGACCACGCCTCAGGACGTGGCCCTGATAGATGCGCGTAAAGGGCTGAAAATGTTCGAAAAAGTGGGCATCCCCATCCTCGGTATCGTAGAAAACATGAGCCTGCACATCTGTACCAACTGCGGCCATGAAGAGCGTCTTTTCGGTACCGGCGGCGGCGAGAAGATGTGCAAGGATTTCGATGTCGAGTTTCTCGGCGCATTGCCGCTGGATATCAATATCCGGCAGCAAACCGACGAGGGTAACCCGCCGGTGGTAGCAGACCCTGATGGCCGCGTTTCCCAGATCTACAAGGAAATCGCGCGCCGCGTGGCGGTTAAAGTGGCCGAGCAGGCGCAGGATTTCAGCGCGCGCTTTCCCAATATCGTGATTCAAAACACGTGATAACGGCAGTCCTGAGTGCTGAGTCCTGAGTTCCGTTGGGAACCACGACTCAGGACTTAGGACTCAGCACTCAGGACTGATGAATGAGCATTAAATCGGACAAGTGGATTCGCCGCATGGCGGAACAGCACGGCATGATCGAACCCTTCGAGCCGGGGCAGGTGAGGGACGTGGACGGCAAAAAAATCGTCTCCTACGGTACTTCCAGCTACGGCTACGATATCCGCTGCTCGGATGAGTTCAAGCTGTTCACCAACATCAACTCCACTATCGTCGATCCCAAGAATTTCGACCCCAATTCGTTCGTAGATGTCAAAAGCGATGTCTGCATCATCCCGCCCAATTCGTTCGTCCTCGCGCGTACCCTGGAGTATTTCCGTATTCCGCGCAGCGTGTTGACGATCTGCCTGGGCAAGTCCACCTATGCGCGCTGCGGTATCATCGTCAACGTGACGCCGTTCGAGCCGGAATGGGAAGGCTACGTGACCCTGGAGTTCTCCAATACCACGCCGTTGCCCGCCAAGATATACGCCAATGAAGGCGTGGCCCAGGTGCTGTTTTTCGAGTCGGACGAGGTCTGCGAAACCTCATACAAGGACCGTGGCGGCAAGTATCAGGGCCAACACGGCGTGACGTTGCCTAAAATTTAACGGCTATTCACCGCAGAGGACGCGGAGGAAAGCGAAACCTTCATTTCTCTGCGTCCTCCGCGCCCTCCGCGTCCTCTGCGGTTAAAAAGGTTTTTCAGGAGTTTCACCCATGCGTTTCCGTTTCCCCGTTGTCATCATCGATGAAGATTTCCGTTCCGAGAACGCGAGCGGCATCGGCGTGCGCGTGCTGGTCAAGGCGATCGAGGAAGAGGGTCTGGAAGTGCTGGGCGCGACCAGTTACGGCGACCTGACTTCCTTTGCGCAGCAGCAGAGCCGTGCCTCGACGTTCATCCTGTCGATCGACGATGAAGAGTTCTCCACGCCCGAACTGGCTGAGCAGGCGGTTGAGCAGATTCGCGCCTTCGTGGTCGAAATCCGCCGCCGCAATGCAGATATTCCCATTTTCCTGTACGGCGAGACCCGTACTTCGCGCCATATCCCCAATGACGTACTGAAAGAGCTGCACGGCTTCATTCACATGTTCGAGGATACGCCGGAGTTCATCGCGCGCTACGTGGTGCGGGAAGCGAAGGACTACCTGGACTCCCTGGCGCCGCCTTTCTTCCGGGCGCTGACTCATTATGCTGCCGACGGTTCCTACTCCTGGCACTGCCCCGGTCATTCGGGCGGTGTAGCCTTTCTCAAAAGTCCGGTCGGGCAGATGTTTCACCAGTTTTTCGGCGAGAATTTGCTGCGCGCAGACGTGTGCAACGCGGTGGACGAGCTTGGTCAGTTGCTCGACCATACCGGCCCGGTTGCAGCCAGTGAACGCAATGCGGCGCGCATCTTCAATGCAGACCACCTGTTTTTTGTGACTAACGGCACTTCCACTTCCAACAAGATGGTCTGGCATTCCACGGTTGCGCCAGATGATGTCGTGGTGGTCGATCGCAACTGCCACAAATCGATATTGCACGCGATTATCATGACCGGCGCGGTGCCGGTTTTTCTGACTCCGACCCGCAACCATTACGGCATCATCGGGCCGATTCCGCTGGAAGAATTCAAGCCGGAGAATATCCGCAAGAAGATCGAAGCCAATCCTTTCGCGCGAGGGGTGACCACCAAGCCGCGCGTGCTTACGCTCACTCAGAGCACCTATGACGGCATTCTCTACAATGTGGAGACACTCAAGGAAATGCTGGATGGGGAGATCGATACCCTGCATTTCGACGAGGCATGGCTGCCCCACGCCACTTTCCACGATTTCTACCAGGGCATGCACGCCATTGGCAAGGACCGTCCGCGCTGCAAGGACTCGATGATTTTCGCCACCCAGTCCACCCACAAGATGCTGGCAGGGTTGTCCCAGGCGTCGCAGATCCTGATTCAGGATTCCGAGACCCGCAAGCTGGATCGCGACGTATTCAACGAGGCCTACCTGATGCATAGTTCCACCAGCCCGCAATACGCCATCATCGCCTCCTGCGACGTGGCGGCGGCGATGATGGAGCCGCCCGGCG
>CAYGNO010000037.1:0-15222 GCA_964351305.1 uncultured Sulfuricella sp. | reverse complement strand
GACGATCGCCCTCTCTCCCTGTGGGAGAGAGTTGGAGAGAGGGTTGGCGCCGCTCTACAATTCTCTCGGCAATATTTCATTAAGTTCATTCGCTTAGTTGCGATCTGAGCAGCTTCAGCGTGGAGTAAATCTCGTTCACCGTTTCCTCAATCTGGTTTGCCACCTGCTTCAGGGTGGCGCTCATGTCGCCGCCGTACACCGCTTCGATCTTGGCGCTGCGCGACAGCGCGCCGCCGGTTTCGCACAACTGCAGGGCGCGGATGAGCTGGAACTGGAGCTTTTGCCAGTCATGCCGGATCACATGGCCGATTGCGCGCATTGCATCTTCCTTGCGTAACAGCATCGGCCCCACCAGCTCGTTCGTCCGCCCGCCACGCGCCAGGGTGTTGAGCCAATGCCGCCGTTCGCGGTTCTGCTTCTGCATCGCGGCGGCATCCCGCACCAGACCGAAAACCAGCGACCCCACGCCGGTCATCGCGCTTTCCAGCTTGCGGCTGAACACCCTCAGCTCCTTGGAAACCACCGCGAAACCGCGCGACTTCTCGCCCGAACGCTTGGCGACCAGCATGGCGTTGAGAGCCACCAGATTCACCTCGGAGGAAATCCGTATCACCTTCTTGATATCCTCGTTGACACTGGCCACGCGGCGCAGGTCGGCGGCCTGGCTGGAGGTGTCGTCCTTGATCTCTCCCATCGCGCTCTCCTTTTTCCCATCAATCCCGCGGCCATGTAGCCTCAATGCTATCGGCCCGAGGGCGGGCCTCCTACAGAGCGTTTAACCCGCAGCGCCTTGTGTAGGAGCATTAATATGGACATCTGGTTCTATGCCGGCAACGCCATCACTTCCGGCTCGGCGCCGCCAACTTGGGTCAGCATCGCCATTTCATCAATCGACAGCACGTGATTGACATCGAGGATGACGACGAACTTGCCGGCGATCTTGCCCATGCCGCCGATGAAATCGGCGCGGATCCTGGCGCCGAAGGACGGCGCCTGCTCGATCTCGCTACGCGGGATTTCCAGCACCTCGTTGACGGTATCCACCACCACGCCGACATCCTGCCTATCGCCATCGGATTCGATCTCGATGATCACGATGCAGGTGCGCTTGGTGACCGGGGTGGTTTTGCGTCCGAAGCGCACGGTCAGGTCCACCACCGGCACCACGCTGCCGCGCAGGTTGATGACGCCGCGGATGAACTCCGGCATCATCGGCACCGTGGTCAGGCTGCCGTATTCGATGATTTCCTTGATGTTGAGGATGGGGATGGCGAATATTTCCCCGCCCAGCAGGAAGGTCAGGTACTGGCTCTGCCCCTCCTCGCTGCCGGCGATTTCAGTATGCTGCTCCGCCCGTACGATTGCACCCATGGCCGCCTCCTAGAATCGAACGAATTCGTGTTCGCTCGGCACCCCTGCAAGGGATTTTTTCTCCATCCCGGCGGGCGCATGCTCTGCCGCCAGGTGCCTTGTGGAAGCCGGATTGCCACTCTGCCGCGCCGTGGCCGTGGCGCCGCCATCGAGCTGGAAGAACGCCATCAGTTGCTGCAACTTCTCGGCCTGGCTGCTCATCTCCTCCGAGGTGGCCGCCAGCTCTTCCGAGGCGGAAGCATTCTGCTGCGTGGTCTGGCTGAGCTGGGTCATGGCGCCATTGATCTGGCCGATGCCCGAGGACTGCTCATCCGAGGCGGCGGTGATTTCCTGCACCAGATCGGAGGTCTTGTTGATCGAGGGCACCATCTCGTCCAGCAACTTTCCGGCACGTTCGGCCAGCTCCACGCTGGACCCAGCCACCTCGGAAATCTCCTGCGCCGCCACTTGGCTGCGCTCCGCCAGCTTGCGCACTTCCGCCGCCACCACCGCGAAGCCCTTGCCATGCTCGCCGGCGCGAGCCGCCTCGATCGCGGCGTTGAGCGCGAGCAGGTTGGTTTGATAGGCGATGTCGTCGATGATGCCGATCTTGGCGGCGATCTGCTTCATCGCCGTGACCGTGGATTTCACCGCCCCGCCGCCCTCGGTAGCTTCCTTGGCGGCTTTGGATGCCATGCCGTCGGTCACCTTGGCGTTTTCCGCGTTCTGGCTGACCGATGCCGACATCTGCTCGATCGAAGCGCTGGTCTCTTCCACGCTGGCCGCCTGCTCGCTCGCCCCCTGGCTCAGGCTTTGCGCCGTTGCGCTGATTTCCTCGGCGGCGCCGGAGAGCGAGTCCGCAGCCACGCGAACATCGGAGATGGTTTCGGACAACTTCTGGACCGTGCCGTTGGTCGCCTCCTTGAGACGCTTGAACATGCCCTCGTACTCGCGCTCTATGGTATGCGTCAGGTCGCCCTGGGAAACGCTTTCGATCACCTTCACCGCTTCGCTTATCACATCCTCGGCCACCCCGGTGAGGTTGTTGATCCCCTCCCCCAGCACCTTCATGAATCCATCCTTGCCTTCCATCGCTATGCGCTGCGACAGGTCGCCTGCCACCGCGGCCTGCACGATGGTTTTCACCTCGTCCTCGATCTTCACTTCCTCGGTGGCGTCTATCCATTCCACCGAAGCGCCGAGACGTTGACCGCCCGCGTTAAACACCGGGTTGGCGGACAACCGGAAAGTGCGGCCACCGATCTTGATGGTCGCCCTGTAGGTAGCGGTAAAGGTCTTCAGCAATTGCCGCTGGTGTTCCGGTTTTTTATGGAAACCGTCGATATTGGTGCCCAGCAGAGTGTCGGCGCTGAAATTCGGCAGGTCTTTCCTGATGTCGGTCTCGGCGTTCTTCAGCATGTCCTGCACCGACTTGTTCAGGTAAATGATGTTGAGATCGTTGTCGGCGATCATCACGCCGGTGGAAGCATTGTTGAGCGCGTTGGTAATGCGCAGCGACTCGTCGGCGCGGCGCTTGGCGTCGTTGACCTCGAACCCCATCCGGGTCTGCATGGCCGTCAGCGCCTCCAGCACTTTGCCGATTTCATCCTCGTTTTTTACTTCGATACGGTTGTTGTAATTACCCTGGGATATCTGGTCAAAATAACCGATAGTCGCTGCCAGCGGCCGGGTAATGGCGCGGATCACCATGAACGCGATGAAAGCGGCCAGCAGCGCGGCAATGGCGATGGCCGCGATGATCTGGTTGCGCAAGGTGGTGTAGTTGCCTAGCGCCTGCTCGTAGTCCTGCTTGCCGGAATCGAGATACAGTTTCTTCAAGGCCTCGATACCCTCGCCGACCGGCTGATAAAGCGGGCGAACATTCTCCACCGCCAGTTTGCCGGCCTCCTTGATATTATTGGCGCGCAGGGCGGCAACAGCGGGTTTCAGTCCTTCCTTGACGAATTTTGCCCGGTCTTCGGCAAATTTGTCGGCCAGTTTTTTCTCTTCCGGGGCAAGCGGGATATCGGTATACGCTTTCCATATATTGCCTATTTCGCCGATATTCTTTTCGATTACCTCGGTATTCTTTTTGATTTCTTCCGGAGTGGCCGTGACCAGCGAAGTCGCGATACGGAGGCGGTTTTGCAGCAGCATTCTCTGGATTTCGGTTATCTGGCCCAGGGGAACGGTGCGGCTTTGATAGAGGCTCAACATGCCATCGTTGGCCCGGCTGATGCCAAACAGGCCATAGGCACCGATCGCGATCATGCCCAGGCAGAGGAAAGCGGCCAGGAATATCAGCCGCGCCTTGACGGAAATATTTTTAAAAATGTTCATTTTTTCCAGGAAGCCGGAACGCACCGCTTTCCCCCCCTTGATACGGAGGTTACCTGCCCGGCCTTCCTTGAACATCTGATACACCTTCGCCGCCGCTTCGACCTGGGTGCGGGAAGGTTTGCCGCGCACCGACAGGTAGCCCGTGGTCTGCCCACCCTCGCGGATGGGGGCGACACTGGCCTCCACCCAGTAATAGTCGCCGTTCTTGCAGCGGTTTTTCACCAGCCCGGTCCAGGGTTTGCCTTTCTTGAGCGTGTCCCACAGGTCGGCAAAGGCCTCCGCCGGCATGTCCGGGTGGCGGATATAGTTTTGCGGCTGACCGATCGACTCCTGCTCGGAGTAGCCACTCATTTCGCAGAAATACGGGTTGACGTAGGTAATGATACCCTTGAGGTCGGTTTTGGAAACGATGGTTTCCCCGTCCCGGAATTCCCGCTCTACATTCGTTACCGGCATGTTGGTTCTCATTTTTTTCTTCCTCCTGTAATCCTGCAAAACTACAATTCAACCCTGACATCCTGTAGGAGCGGCGCCCTCGCCGCGATTTATCGGCCGCATTCGCGCCCAACTCGCAAAATCGGCCCGAGGGCGGGCCTCCTACAACAACCACAACGCGGCGCCCCCTGTAGGAGCGGCGCCCTCGCCGCGATAATCGGCCCGGGGGCGGGCCTCCTACAGCGTTACCTGACTGACGCC
This sequence comes from uncultured Sulfuricella sp., assembly GCA_964351305.1. Taxonomy (GTDB): domain Bacteria; phylum Pseudomonadota; class Gammaproteobacteria; order Burkholderiales; family Sulfuricellaceae; genus Sulfuricella. The sequence goes on along the minus strand of CAYGNO010000037.1, from coordinate 10,836 downwards.
ACGCGCTTCCATATTCACCGCGCGCTGGATCAGCGCCGGCACATCCAGAATCAGCGCCACCTCGCCGCTGCCGAGGATGGTCGAGCCGCTGACTCCCCGGAGGTTGCCGAACAATTTGCCCAGCGGCTTGATCACGGTCTGGAATTCGCCCATCAGTTCGTCCACCACCAGCCCGGCTTTCTGCCCGGCGTATTGCACCACCACGATGTTCTCGCGCCGCCCGGCCTTGCCCTGCTCGCGGAAGTGCTCGCGCAGGCGGATGAACGGCAGCACCATGCCGCGCAGGTTAATGTAGTTGCGATCTCGGGTTTCCTGGCGCTCCGCTTCGCTGAGTTCAATGCATTCCATCACCATGTCGAGCGGCACGACGTAGGAAGAGCTGCCCACCCCGAGGAGGAAGCCGTCGATGATCGCCAGGGTCAGCGGCAGGCGAATACGGATGGTGGTGCCGGCGCCCGGTTCGCTGTCGATCTCGATCATGCCGCGCAGCGCCTCGATGTTGCGCCGCACCACGTCCATGCCGACGCCGCGCCCGGAAATGTTGGTGACGGCCTCGGCGGTGGAAAAACCGGCCTCGAAAATCAGCGCATACACTTCCTGGTCGGTAAGATTCTGATTGGGGCCGACCAGTCCGCGCTCGATGGCCTTGGCGAGGAGCTTGTCGCGGTTCAGCCCGCCGCCGTCGTCGCCGACTTCGATCACGATGCTGCCCGACTCGTGGAAGGCGTTAAGGCGAACGGTTCCCTTGGCCGGTTTACCTCGCTGCTGGCGCAGTTCGGCGGATTCGATACCATGGTCCATGGAGTTGCGCACCAGGTGCATCAGCGGGTCGCCGATTTTTTCCACCACCGACTTGTCCAGCTCGGTTTCGGCGCCACCGATCTCCAGCCCGATTTCCTTGCCCAGATCCTTGCTGACATCGCGCACCACGCGGTGAAAGCGGTTGAAGGTTTCGCCGATCTGCACCATCCGTAGCTGCAATGCGCCATCGCGGATTTCCTCCACCAGCCGCGACATGGTCGAGGTCGCTTCGTGCAGCATCGTGTCGCGCGAACGCTGAGACAGCAGAGAAGCCGAAGCGCTGGCGATGACCAGCTCGCCGACCAGATTGATGAGGTCGTCCAGCTTGTCGGCATGGACGCGGATGAATTTGCTTTCCTGCGCCTTGTTATCCCGCGCCTGCTTCTGTTTCCCCAGCGCCGCATCCACCAGTTCCTTCTGCGCCATCCCTTCCTGCACCAGGATTTCGCCGAGCGGCGGCACGGGAGGAACGTCCTCGCCAACCGGCGCGCTTTCCGCCGCTGACACACGCAATGCCTGGCACATCAGCATCTCGTCCAGTTCCTTCTGCGTTATCACTCCACTGTTGACGAGGATGTCGCCCAGACGCACCTTGTCCTCGGGCAGATCGTAGATGAGCTGGATATACTCCTCGATGCGGCTGTGCGGCGGCAGGATGCGCAGGCTGCAATCGTCGCGCACGAATTCGAACACGCCCTCGATGGCGGCCTTGTCGGCATCCGTTCTGAAATCCAGTTCGAAGCCGAGGTAACAGCATTCCGGATCCATCTGTTCGGTCGACGGCATGGCGTCCGGCAGAGTGGCGACACTGACGATCTCGCCCAAGGTGGCCAGATAACGAAGGAACGAAAGCGGATCCATGCCGTTCTTCAGCACATCGTGGCCGAAGCGCAACGAAATGTGCCAGGTATCGCTCTCCACCACGCCGCCGCCGGAGGATTGCAGCGCGGCATCATGCTGCGTCACGCTGGAAGGGGCGATCTGGGCGCCCTGCGGCACCTCGCCGAGGTAGGTTTTCAGCTGTTGCAGCAAAGCTTCTCCAGCCGCGCGGGTAGCCTCATCCGGCTCTTCGCCCCGCCCTGCGACCTGCTCCACCAGGATGGCGATATGGTCGCCCGAAGAGAGCAGAAGGGCGATCAGGTTGCTGTCGACCGGCACCTCGCCATTGCGCACCTTGTCGAGCACGTTTTCCGCCACATGGGTAAAGGCAACGATCGTATCCAGTCCGAACAGCCCAGCCGATCCCTTGATGGTGTGCGCGGCGCGGAACACCGCACCGATCGCTTCCTTGTCGTCCGGTTCGGACTCCAGGTTAAGCAAAGCCTCTTCCATCGCCTGCAGCAGTTCGCGGCTTTCGATGAGGAAGGTTTGCAGGGCTTGGTCCATGTTCATGCTGGTTCCCCCTTATTATTCAATTCGTCGTAGGAGGCCCGCCCCCGGGCCGAATTTATGCGAGCATCCGCTACGCGGCTTGCCTGCTTGACCCGTTTCGCGGCGAGGGCGCCGCTCCTACAGGCATCACCACCGGGTCGCCGAAGTAGGCCGCCATGTGGTACAAATCCATCACCTCCAGCGTCGCCGGGCTGTGCGCAACCAGACGCAGCGGCCTGCCGCTCCGCGCCGCCTCGCGCTTGGCCAGCACCAGCAACTGGAAGCCGGTGGTATCCATCTCGCTCACCCCGGACAGGTTGATCTCCATCTCGGCGCAGTGACCGAGGCACTCCAGCAGCGCCTGTTTGTGTTCGAGTGCGTGGTAGATATTCATTTCGCCTTCCACTTTGACGCGGTAGACGCCGTTATCCACTTCGTGCGAAATCATGGTCACTCCTTTCGTTTGCCCCGCAACTGTAGGAGCGCCGCCCCCGGCGCGATTTATGAAAAATCGCGCCGGGGGCGGCGCTCCTACAATGGTTTATGGCAAAATCAATTTGGATGCCGCCGCCAGCAACTGCGCCGGCTGGAACGGCTTGACCACCCAGGCCTTGGCGCCCGCCGCCTGGCCTTCCTGCTTTTTCCCATCCTCCGATTCGGTGGTGAGCATGATCACCGGCGTGAATTTGTAGTTCGGCATTTGCTTGAGGTTCTTGACGAAGGTAATGCCGTCCATATTGGGCATGTTGACGTCGCTGATAATCAGGTGCACCTTCTGCCCGGTCAGCTTGGATATCGCATCCTTGCCGTCGGCGGCCTCGATCACCTCGTAGCCCGCGCCGCGCAGCGCGATGCCCACCACCTGACGCAGCGAAGCGGAATCGTCCACGATCATGACGGTTTTAGACATCTTTCATTCCTCCCGCGAAACATAAATCCAGATTATCCATTCAGAGCCAAAACCCTTGTAGGAGCGGCGCTAGCCCCCTCTCTAACTCTCCCCCGCAAGCGGGGGAGAGGACGATCGCTCCCTCTCCCTTTGGGAGAGGGTTGGGGAGAGGGTTGGCCGCGATTTGCGACCCCGTCGCGATGCTATCGGCTACAACGACCACAGAAACGGCACCCCTCGCCGCCTATGGCAGGGCAAAGCGGGAAACCATCTCCAGCAATTTGCCCTTGTCGAACGGCTTCACCATCCAGGCTTTGACACCCGCTTCCCGCGCCTCCTGCCGCATGACCTCCTGAGAGGAGGTGGTCAGCATGATGATCGGCGTAAACTTGTGGTTCGGCAGGCCCCTCACCGCTTTCATGAAAGCGATGCCATCCATGTTCGGCATGTTGACGTCGCTGATGATGAGATGGACTTTATGGTCGTTCAGCCTGGCCAGCGCATCGTTGCCGTCGCACGCCTCGATCAGCTCGTATCCCGCGCCTTCCAGCACGATGCTGGCGACCTGCCGCAGTGAAGCGGAGTCGTCTACGATCATGATGGTCTTTGTCATGGCAGCCTCCTAAAAAAACATGACTTCCGTTCCGCCCGCCGCGCCGGACTCTTCACCACGGTGGTTGTGGCGCTGCTCCTGCGTGGTATAGCTCCGCGCCATCTCGTCCAGCCACGCCCTGGCATCGATCTGCTTGAACTGCCCCGCCGCCTTGCGCTCTTCCTGGTTTTGCCTCAGGTGGACCGACAAGCCCTCAAGACTGCCCCGCACATGGGAAAGAATCTGGCTGACCCGGTCCTGGAACTGGAGTGAAATCAGTTGATTGGAAATTTCCTCCCGAATGCCGTTGCTTTCCTGCTGCAGCAGCTGGCTGGACTCGCACAAGCCGGTCGTCACCTCATTGAATTGAGCCAGTACGCCGTGAATGACCCCTTCGGCATCCGTCAACGACTGCGCGTCTTTCGTGGCGGATGATTCGGTTTCGTGGATAACCGACGTAATCGCGCCATTGATAGTGCCCACCTTCTCCGTCATCTTCTTGCCGGTTTCACTGGAAAGATTGGACAGCTTGCGCACCTCGTCCGCCACCACTGCGAAACCGCGCCCCGCCTCGCCGGCACGTGCCGCCTCGATGGCCGCGTTGAGCGCCAGCAAATTGGTCTGGGAAGCGATGGCCGCCACGTCTGCGGCCATTTTCTTCAGCTCCTCGGTATAGCCGGTCAATTTGCGCACTTCCTTCATCATGGCGTTGCGGTTTTGCAGCGCCGCTTCCAGGGAACGAATCACGCCCATCAGGTCGGATTCGCTGCGGGACAAAACAGATACCACGCATCCCTCGCCGTCGATTCCCAGATTGCCGGCAGCCTGCTGGGAGGCTTTAACCGCCGCATCCAGCCTGTCCACGATGCCGGAAAAATGGGTGACCACTTCGGTGACCCCCTCTTCTGTCTGGCTGCGCGCGGTATCTATCTGCTTTGCCCAGATCGGCAGGGCCTGCTCGCAGACCTGTTCCAGGCCTTCGACACCGCTTCTCGCCATATCTTCCCGGCTCGCCTGCGCAGCCTGCAACCTGGCGCCCTCGGCAACGCCGGCCAGGGCAGAGCGATAGCGTCCGGCGCCCCACCAGCCGCAGGCGGCCGCCACGGCCAGCACACCTGCCGCCAGAAAGGCCGCCAAGCCGCTCGCTCCCAACGCGACCAGCAGGGCCGCGACAGCGGCAGCGCCGACTATCAGCGGCAGCCCCCACACCCATGCGCTGCTTGTCTGCAAGATTAGGTTCTCCCCTTCGTCAATTTTCTTGCTCTCGCCACCGGAAGCAGCGCCTGCCTGCCATGCATTACCGGATAATGTCGCTACTGCCATTTGCCAGCCCTCCCAGCACTTCCTGCACTTTCATGAATTCTGTCGCCTTGTCGAAGAAATAATCGGCGCCGGCGGCCATGCACTGCTGGAAATACTGATCGTAGGAATGGTTGGTCAGCACGATCACCTTTGGCGACATCCTGGATTTCCTCAATATTCGCAGCACGTTCAGGCCGCTGCCCTGGCGCAGTTGCAGATCGAGCACCACGACTTCCGGTTTTGTTTCCAGAATCAATTCAATGGCCTCCCACTCGGAATCGGCATTACCCACAATCTTGACCCGATCGATTTCGGCAAAAGTCTCGATCAACCGGCTAAGGACATCTGCGGAATCTTCCACGATAAATACTTTCATCTTGACCTGACCGCCAGTTGAATTGACATTCGTTTCAGGTTGCATTGTTGCAGCAGTTGCCCATCCTGAATATCGGGGATACAGGGAATTTGATGTCGGATAACCAATGATTTTTTTGTAGGACTGGCGGAGGACTGGACGTAGGAGTTTGTCCTACAAGCGATGCTATCGGCCCGAGGGCGGGCCTCCTACAGAGCGTTTGCCAGCAGCGCCCTGTAGGAGCGGCGCCCTCGCCGCGATGCTATCGGCCCGAGGGCGGGCCTCCTGCAACCGTAGGTCAGGATGAAGGTTGACCGTGTTCCTCAGTCAACCAGCCGATTCTTGATGGCGTAGTGGGTGAGCTCAGCGTTATTCTTCATCTTCATTTTTTCCAGCACGCGGGCGCGGTAGGTGCTCACGGTCTTGACGCTCAGGGATAGCGCTTCGGCAATTTCGGATACGGTCTTTCCGGAGGCGATCTGCAGCAGGACATGAAACTCACGGTCGGACAGGTTGGCATGTTGCGTGCCGTTGCCATTGCCGCTATCGAGCAGTTCGGCGAGGAGTTCCGCCACGGATGGGCTGATGTATTTCTTGCCTGCCGCCACCCTGCGGATCGCCTGCACCAGCAATTCCGGGGCGCTTTCCTTGGTCAAGTACCCTGCCGCGCCCGCCTTGAGCAGGCGCACCGCATACTGGTCTTCGGGGTACATGCTCAGCACCAGCACCGGCAGATGCGGTTTTTCATCCTTGATTTGCTTCAGGACCTCAATCCCGCTCCGGCCCGGCATGGCGATATCCAGCAGCACGACATCGCAGCGGCAGTCGCCGCGGATCATCTGCATGACCTCAACGCCATTCGCCGCTTCTCCGACCACCGTCATATCTTCCGCATCGGCCAGTATCTGCCTCAGCCCCTGGCGCAGGATGGCGTGATCGTCGGCAATCAGCACGAGTATCATGCTTCCGCCTTTTGACGTTGCGGCAAGGGAATGAGCGCATTGATCACCGTTCCGCCTCCGGTTGCATCGCTCACCGACAGTGCTCCGCCCAGGTTCCAGGCGCGCTCGATCATGCCGCGGATGCCATGCGAAAGCGGGTTCAATATTTTGTCCTCCGAAATGCCCACGCCATCATCCTTGATTTGCATCATGATATTATCATCCTCGCGACGCAATTCTATCTCCACCCGGGTAGCGCTGGCATGGCGGATAATGTTGGTGAACGACTCCTGCAGGATGCGGAACAGCGCGATGGAGCTATCCCCATCCAGCGACATTCCGCTTTCGTCCACGTGGAGGACGCATTCGATCCCGGTCCGAATTCCATACTCCCTGACTTGCCACTCGATTGCCGCGACCAGGCCGAGATCGTCCAGGATGGTGGGCCGCAATTCGGTGCAAATGCGGCGCGTGGTCTGCACCGCCGAATCGACCAGGGCGGACATGGTATCGGTCTTGCTCAGCAGAGGCGCAAGGTTTTGCGGCAGCTTGCGCGTCAGCCAGAAAATATCCATCTTGAGCGCGGTCAGCGTACCGCCCAGTTCGTCGTGAATTTCACGCGCGATTCTCGCCTTTTCCTCCTCGCGGGCCCGCTGCAAGTGACTGGAAAGCTGGCGCAACTGTTCGCGGGATTCCTTGATTTCCAATTCCGTTTGCCTGCGCTCGGTAATGTCGGCGACCATCCATAGTATGCCCGCCACGCGCCCGGCATCGTCAAAAATGACATTGGTCGAAATCATCGTCCATATCTCGGTGCCATTCCTGTGGCGGAAACAGATATCCTGCTGTTTGTTGACTTTCCTGATGTACCGCTCCCATTTTTGCTTGGCTTCCTTGCGCACCGCCTCGTCCATGAACTCGAACAAAGCGTGCTCCAGCATTTCATGGATGCCGTAGCCCAGCATCTCGGCCATGCGCCGGTTCACATAGGTCGTCACGCCATTGACATCCAGAACCCAGATACCCTCCTGGGCGGTTTCCACTATCCTGCGGAAATTTTCCTCGCTGGCGTGCAAGGCCGCCTTGGCCAGCTTGCTCTCCGTGATGTCGAAGCGCACTCCGATGTATTTTTCCAGCTTGCCGTCCGCCCCGATGATCGGCGTGATGGCTGTGTCCACCCAGAACAAGGCCCCGTTTTTGTCCCGGTTACATACCTCGCCGCGCCAAACCCGCCCTGCCTCCAATGTTTGCCACATCTCGTCAAAAAACCGGGCGGGGTGGCGGCCCGAGTTGAGGAAACGGTGCGTCTGTCCAATCACTTCCTGGCGGCTGTAGCCGGACATTTCAAAGAATTTGTCATTCACATAGGTAATGATGCCCCGGGTATCGCATTCCACCACGATCGCGGCATTGTTCAGCGCGCTCCGCTGTTGGGAAAGGGATAGCAGCAACCCCCTGACGCGCTCGCTGGCCCGGTTCACCATGTCCAGGGTAACGCGCACTTCCGGGGCAAGGCGCGGATAAACCGGGATTTTGACCTGGTAATCCCCGGCCAGGAAGCCCCGCGCCATGGCGGCAATACCCTCCAGGGGACGCAGACTATCGCGCAGCACGATCCAGATGATGGCAAGGGACGCCACCACAAAAAACAGGATTTCCAGTAATTGGCGCGGCCATATTTGCCATACCCGGTTGCCCAGCGCGACGGTGGAAAAACTCACCGTTAAAGTGCCGTAGTATTCCCCGCCCACCAGGATGCCCCGCGACTGGGAAAGCGGCTTCAACTCCGCAAGCATAGCGAACCAATCGGGGAATACTGCAACTGCTCTCCCGCCCGTTGCCTGCAGGATGATCCCATCGCCATCCCGCCAGGCAATCCGTTCCACCGAGGGCTTGGCCGCCCGGGACTCGATAATTTTCTGGATAGTGGAGTAATCCCCGATAGTCGCCTGCTCACCGATGGAAATCTCCAGAAGATCCATGGTAATGTCCATCTCATGCGACAGGAGTTCGCGGTATTCGGCCAGCCTGTTCCGTGTTTCCGAGAAAGCCACCAGTAATGAGCCGACTCCGAGGAACAAGGCGGCAAGCAGCAACACCCTGTTGCGCAGTCCGAACTTCCTCCATAAGGCATTCAGGCTATCCACCCATCCCATCCTTCCGTTTCTTGCCGTGAGTGCGCTTTACTTTACTCGCAGTGGGTTGACCGGACAAGATTCGGTCGCAAAAAAGCATAAACCTAGAAAAAGCAGTTCGCCACAGAGAACACAGAGTTCATCGAGAAAAATCACCAGGTTGCCGGTCTTGGTATGTTTGCCCAACGGGTGAACGAGCCAAATACCGTAATGTCTTGAATCTCTGTGTTCTCTGTGGCTTGCATCTGCGGTTTTTTGGATAAAAAAAAGCCCGCCGGCTTGGTGCCTGGGCGGGCTTTTTTGTGAGTTCCGAGCTATTTTCGGATAACTTTCTCAGCGTTCGCTTTTTTCCAGCTTTTCATTCTTAATGCTGACATCCGCCTTCTGCTTCAAGCTCGCCAGGTAGGCCGTAGAATATTCCTGCGCAAATGCCTGCCGCAACTGGCTGGCGTAGGATTTCTTTTTCGCCAGGTCGATTGCACCGGGCTCGACAACCTTGCTGACCTTGATCAGGATATACCCGCCCTTGGGGTTTTCGATACCCGTATAGGCCGGCAGTTTGCCCGCATCCGCCCGGAAAATCTGGCTCAACGCATCCTTGCCCATGCTGGAGGCGTTTTCACGGTTGATCAGGATAGTCGCGCCCCATTTCAAATCGGCAACTTCACCCCCTTTCTGCAGGCTGGCCAGCGTATCCTTGCCCTGCTTCACCGCCATGGCGTTGCCCTGTTCGTATAGCAGGCGCTTGGCCAGTTCCGTGTGCAGATCCTCGAACGGCTTGTAGCTGGCCGCCTTGTGTTCTGCTACGCGCGCGGCCACCAGCGTATTCGGCGCAACCTCTACCGCTTCGGTGTTGCGTTTGAGCTTGAGCGCATCTTCTGAAAACACCGCCTGCAACAGTTTGGGATGCTTCAGCAGGGCCATGTCAGTCCCTTTTTTGCTGATCCACGGGCTGGACTGAATCTTTAATTTCAGCGCGTCAGCCACTGGTTTGAGGCTGTCAGGCTGTTCGTAAACCGTGTTGCCGAAAGTTTCCGCCAGTTCGGCGAATTTCTTTACCGCCTTCTGTTTCTTCAGTTCCTGCGCGATTTCTCCCCTGACTTCATCGAGGCTGCGAGCGCCGCCATGCCTGATCGCTGTCAATTTGATGATATGGAAACCGAAATCGGACTGAACCAGGGCGGAGATTTCTCCACCCTTCATGCCAAACGCGGCTTCCTCAAACGGTTTGACCATCGCACCGCGTACAAAAAAACCCAGGTCTCCGCCTTTGGCCGCGGAACCCGTGTCCTTGGAATGCTGTTTGGCGAGATCCTCGAACTTTGCCGGGTTCTGTTTGATTTCTTTCAGAATTTTATCAGCCTGAGCGCGTTCGGTAATCAGGATATGGCTGGCTCTGCGTTGCTCCGGTTCATTGTATTGGGCGCCATGCTCGTCATAATATTTTTTCAATTCTTCATCGCTGACCACCATCTGCCGCTGCAACTCATCCGCCGACAAGACCACGTAATCAAGCCGAGCCTGCTCGGGAACCAGGAATTCCTCGCGGTGTTTGTCATAGTAGGCCTTGACGCCGGCGGGATCCACTTTCAGTTGAATCATGTATTGCTCGGGCGTCAGCATCGCCTGGCTGATTTCACGCTGCTGCTCGGCCAGCCGTGCAACCATTTCCGTTGAGGCGAGCGGCACGGCAACGCCATGGGACAGCCCTTCGAACAGCTGCTGAATCACCAGATTCTGGCGCAAACGACTCTCGAAAACCGCAGGAGTCATGTCCTGGGCGCGTATCATGGATTCATACCGGGCCTGGGAAAACTTGCCGTCCTGCTGGAACTCCGGGATATCGGCAATAATCGAGGCGAGCAGCGCATCGGGCAGATTAAATCCGACGCGGTTAGCCTCCATGGCGAGCAAGCGCTGCTGAACCAGTCCATCCAGGACGGACTGGCGGACTTCAGGACGATCCAGCATGGCCGGATCAAAGCGCTCGCCCATCGCGCCGCGCATCCGTTCCTGCTGTTCCTTTAAAGTCCGGCTGAATTCCTGCCGGGTGATATCCTGGCCATTCACCTCGGCCAGGATATCGGCCTTGTCGCCGCCGCGAATGTAGGAGTCCACCCCCCACAGCGCAAAGGGAATGGTAATCAGGCCAATGATGATCTTGGCGATCAGGCCTTGAGCGCGATCTCGAATGATTTCCAGCATATTGCGAACACCTCGGCCCCGTAGCGGGGAAGCACAAAAAAATGGGCGAAACAGAGTTCGCCCATGGATGGCGGAGTGGACGGGACTCGAACCCGCGACCCCCGGCGTGACAGGCCGGTATTCTAACCGACTGAACTACCACTCCATAATACTTGAAAACTTCAAAACTTGATGGTGGGTGCTGACGGGGTCGAACCGCCGACATTCGCCTTGTAAGGGCGACGCTCTACCAACTGAGCTAAGCA
>CAYGNO010000036.1:0-15702 GCA_964351305.1 uncultured Sulfuricella sp. | reverse complement strand
CCACGAATTGGTGGTCCTGACCCGCAACAGCCCCACCACGTATTACGAGGATGCGCACGGCAATTATGCCGGGCTGGAATACGACCTGGTCAGCCTGTTCGCCAAGGAACTCGGCGTTAACGCCAAGTTTATCGTCGCCACCGAATTCAACAGAATCATCCCCACCCTGGCCAGAAAGCAAGCGCATCTGGTCGCTGCGGGACTGACCGTCACCCCGGAACGGGAAAAAATCGTCCGCTTCGGCCCCGCCTATCAAACCGTTCAGCAGCAAATCGTTTACAACAATCTCGCCTTGAAGCCCCGTAGCATTGGGGACCTGGCCGGAAAGAGAATCGAGGTCATCGCCGGCAGCAGCTATGTGGAAAGGCTCAAGCAAGCCAGGAAGAAATTTCCGAAGCTGGAATGGCGCGAAGTCACCACCATGGAAATCGAGGAATTGCTGGAGAAAGTGGCAAATGGCGAAGCGGACTATTCCGTCGCCGACTCCCATTTCGTTTCCATGACGCAGAACTTCTTTCCCGATCTGGGTATCGCCTTCAACCTGGGCAAACCGGAGCAATTGGCCTGGGCATTTCCGAAGGACGGCGATCCCTACCTGTTAGACAAGGCCCAGAAATTCTTTGACCGCATCCACAAAGACGGCACACTGCGGCGCCTGCTCGATCGCTACTACGGTCACATCGAGCGACTGAACCGCATCGACGTGGTCACCTTCCTGGAAAAAATGAATTCGACCCTGCCTACCTACCGGAAATTATTCCAGCAGGCGCAGGAAATCACCGATATCGATTGGCGGCTGATTGCCGCCCTGGGCTACCAGGAATCCCACTGGGATCCCCTGGCCACCTCGCCGACCGGCGTGCGCGGTCTGATGATGCTGACCTCGGACACGGCCGACCACCTGGGAGTCAACGATCGGCTCGATCCGAAGGAAAACATTCCGGCCGGCGCCGGTTACCTTCTCACCCTGAAGGAATCACTGCCGGAGCGCATTCCCGAGCCGGACAAGACATGGATAGCCCTGGCCGCCTACAATACCGGGATGGGTCACCTGCAAGACGCGCGTATCCTGGCGCAACGGAACAATCTCAACCCCGACTCATGGACCGATCTGAAAAAAGCGCTGCCTCTGTTGAGTAAGGCCGCCCACTACACCTCCCTCAAGCACGGCTATGCGCGTGGCGGCGAATCGGTGATTTTCGTGGAAAACATCCGCAACTATTACAACATCATGATGAAATTCGAACCCGCCTATAAATCCCCGTATCCCGCACTAACGACTACAAAGGGTGGACTCAGGCTTGCAGCTTCTCCAGCCCGCCCAAATAAGGACGCAAAGCCGAAGGCACGGTAACGCTGCCGTCCGCGTTCTGGTAATTTTAGCTACGGCGTAACCTTGGCTGCGCAAAGGTTAGCCTTCACTGAAATGATCAGCTCACAGCCTCAATGACCTTTTGTCCGCCCATATACGGCTGCAACGCAGCAGGGATATCGACCCCGCCACTGGCACGCTGATAATTTTCCAGGATCGCCACCAGCGTCCGTCCGACCGCCAGGCCGGAACCGTTTATGGTATGCACCAGCTCCGGCTTGCCTTTCTCGTTGCGGTAGCGCGCCTGCATACGTCTCGCCTGGAAAGCCTCGAAATTGCTGCAAGAAGAGATTTCCCGGTAAGCGTTCTGCGCCGGTAGCCACACTTCCAGATCGTAAGTCTTGGCCGCCGAAAAACCGATATCACCACTGCACAGCGCCATCACCCGGTAGGGCAGCTCCAGTTTTTTCAGGATGGCTTCGGCCTGGCCGGTCAACTCTTCCAGCACTTCGTAGGATTTCGACGGATGAACGATCTGCACCAGTTCCACCTTGTCGAACTGGTGCTGGCGGATCATGCCGCGCGTGTCCCTGCCGTAGGAACCCGCCTCGGAGCGGAAGCACGGCGTATGGGCGACAAACTTGAGCGGCAGGCTTTCCAATGGCACGATCTCGTCGCGCACCATGTTGGTCAAAGGCACTTCGGCTGTCGGGATCAGGTAAAGCTTCTCGGTTTCGGTCTTCTGCACCGCGAACAGATCGGCCTCGAACTTGGGCAGTTGACCGGTACCGCGCATCGAATCGGCATTCACCAGATAAGGGACGTAAACCTCGGTGTAGCCATGCTCCTGGGTATGCACATCGAGCATGAATTGCGCCAGTGCCCGGTGCAGCCGCGCAAGCTGACCGCGCATCACAGAGAAGCGTGAGCCGGTGATCTTGGCGGCGGTGCCAAAATCCAGCTGGCCCAGCCCCTCCCCCACATCCACATGGTCCTTGACCGGAAAATCGAAACTGCGCGGCGCGCCTACCCTGCGCACTTCCACATTGTCATTCTCGGATTTGCCGGCGGGCGTGGTTTCGTGAGGCAGATTAGGGATAGTGAGAAGAATCTCGTTCATCCTGCCCCGAATGTCTTCCAGGTTCAATTCGGCAGCTTTCAACTCGTCGCCCAGATTGGCCACTTCAGCCATGATGGCGCTTACATCCTCGCCCCTGGACTTGGCTTGGCCAATCTGCTTGGAAGTGGCATTGCGCTTGGCCTGCAACTCCTGGGTGCGGGTCTGGATAGTCTTGCGCTCGCCTTCCAAAGCCTGGAAAGCTGTCGTATCCAGCGTGAAGCCGCGCGTTGCCAAGCCCTTCGCCACCCCATCCAGATCGTTGCGTAGTTGTTGAATATCTAACATAAAAACTCCAAATTCATAGCCACAGAGAACACAGTATGGGTAGGATGGGTGGAGCGTAGCGATACCCATCAATCATCACCGCAAAACGATGGGTATCGGCGCAAGCGCCTCAACCCATCCTACGCACTGACCCACATTTACTTCTTCTTCGCTTTCGCGTCCAGTTCCCGCAGATGCGCCAGCCGTTCGCCGATCTTGCCTTCCAGGCCGCGCGGCGTGGGCCGATAGAACTCGACTCGGGGCATTTCTTCCGGAAAATACCCCTCTCCCGCCGCATACGCCTCCGGCTCGTCGTGGGCGTAGCGGTAAGCGTGGCCGTAGCCCAGCTCTTTCATCAACTTGGTCGGCGCGTTGCGCAGATGCAACGGCACCCCGCGGCTTTTGTCGTTTTTCACGAAGGCGCGGGCATTATTATACGCCACGTAGGCGGCATTGCTCTTGGGTGCCACCGCCATATACAGCACGGCCTGCGCCAGCGTCAGCTCGCCCTCCGGGCTGCCCAGCCGCTCGTAAGTTTCCACCGCGTCCAGCGCCAGCCTGAGCGCGCGCGGATCGGCCAGGCCGATATCCTCGGTCGCCATGCGGATGATGCGGCGGCCGAGATAAAGCGGGTCGGCGCCCCCATCCAGCATGCGCACCAGCCAGTACAGCGCAGCATCGGGATTGGAGCCGCGCACCGATTTATGCAGTGCGGAAATCTGGTCGTAAAATTCCTCGCCGCCCTTGTCGAAGCGCCTGCCGCTCCGGGCCAGGGCGTTTCTGACCAGCGTTTCATCAATCTGCTCGACATGGCCGGTTTCTGCCGCCGTTTTCATCTGTTCCAGCAAATTCAGCAGGCGCCGCGCGTCGCCATCCGCATAGCCAACCAGCAACGCTTTCGCCGCAGCATCGAAAGTCAGGCCGTGCAAGGCGATGCCCGCCGCCCGGTCGAACAGCAGCGCCAGTTCCTGTTCGGACAATGCCTGCAACACGTAAACCTGGGCGCGCGACAGCAGCGCGCTGTTCACTTCGAACGAGGGGTTTTCGGTGGTAGCGCCGATGAAGGTCACCAGCCCCTGCTCCACGAACGGCAGGAAAGCATCCTGCTGCGCCTTGTTGAAGCGGTGCACCTCATCGACGAACAGGATGGTGTGGCGCCCGTACTGCTGCAGATTGAGCTGCGCCCGGTCAATCGCCTCGCGGATGTCCTTTACCCCGGACAGCACTGCCGAAAGGGCGATAAAATCGGCGTCGAAAGCCTGGGCCGTCAGCCGGGCAATGGTGGTCTTGCCCACGCCCGGAGGACCCCACAGGATCATGGAATGGAGCTTCTTCGATTCGAATGCCAGGCGCAGCGGCTTGCCGGAGCCCAGCAAGTGAGACTGGCCGATCACCTCGTCCAGAGTCTGGGGACGCAACCGCTCGGCCAATGGGGCGCCGGACGGGGCGGCGGAAAACAAGTCAGTCACCGATCACGTCCACGCCCTTGGGCGGCACGAATTTGAACGCCTCGGGCGCAAGCTTCGGATTGCGTTCCAGGCCGGAAAAGCGAATAACCGTGGTCTGGCCGAAATGGTCGCGCAATTCCATCACTTCAAGCCCCTTCTCGGAGAAACCCATACGCATGCTCTCGAAGGTGCTCTCCTTGTCCTTCGGCGACGCTTCCAGCCATTCCATGGTGCCGCGCTTACCAAGGTCTTTCAGGTCAAAGTGTTTCTCGATCTCGTTGTTACCCGCCAGCAGAGCCGCCGGGCTCGAACCGAGCGCACTATCCATCCGCTTCACCGTGACCTGCTTGAGATCGACGTCGTACATCCACAGCCTGGCGCCATCGCCGACAATCATCTGCTCGTAAGGCTTTTCATAAACCCAGCGAAACTTGCCGGGACGGGAAAACATCATGGTGCCGCTGGTTTCCTGCACCGTGCTCATTTTTTTGTCCAGGACAATTTGCTTGAAATGGGCTTTGGCGGATTTGACTTCGGAAAGAAAGGTTTTAAGGCTTTCCAGCGACGAAGCGCCCGCCGGCAAGGAAAGCAGGCTGACCATAGCCATACAGCCACTGAGCAATAATGTGCGGGAGAAATTTTTCACAACGCCTCGTAAAGAAAAATTTAGCATCGACCGGACAGACAATCCGAGGAAGACAAGGTTAGCAAACCATGGTGTTGGAGGGTAGCACAGGAGTTAGACCTGCGAACTCTGCCGTGCGAATTTCAGAACCAATTGCTTTTTTGTTGGCGTATTTTAGCAACATATATCCATTGGTGGCTAGATTTGCGCTGACACAGGCATCTACAACCCGCCAGACATAGCTATAACCGGAATAATGCTCATATCATCAATGGGCTAACGTGTTACTATTTTCCAAACACCCAGGCAGGATGATGTGATGGACGAGCTTAAGCAGCAATTGCAGCAACAGGCGAATACTTGGATGCTTTTTGCCTGCGAATGGGAGGTTGTATGACAGAACCAACGATTATCTGCCCGAACTGTAAAACGGAAATCAAGCTCAACGAATCGCTGGCGGCTCCACTGATCGCCGCTACCCGCAAGCAGTTCGAGGAGCAACTGGCACAAAAAGACAGCGACATTGCCACGCGCGAACAGGCAATGCGGGAAAAGGAAAAACAGCTTGTCGATGCCAAAAACAAGCTGGATGAGCAGGTGTCCGATCAAGTTGAAGAGCAACTGAAAAAGGACCGCAGCAGAATTTCGGCTGAGGAGGCCAAAAAAGCCAGGCAGGCCGCTGCAACCGACCTTGAACAGAAAACGCGTGAAGTGGCCGACTTGCAGGAAGTTCTGAAAAGCCGTGAAGAAAAGCTCGCCGAGGCACAAAAGGCACAGGCCGATCTGATCAAAAAACAGCGCGAACTGGACGACGCCAAGCGTGAACTGGAACTCACCGTTGAAAAGCGGGTGCAGGAAGGACTCGACGCTACCCGCCAACAAGCCAGAAAAGAAGCCGAGGAAGAACAGAAACTCAAGGTGATGGAGAAGGAGCAGACCATTGCCGCGATGCAGAAACAGATCGAGGACCTCAAGCGCCGGGCCGAACAGGGGTCGCAACAATTACAGGGCGAAGTCCATGAACTGGAACTTGAAAACCTGCTGCGCGCCAAATTCCCTTTCGACGCGATCGAACCAGTACCCAAGGGCGAATTCGGCGGGGATGTGCTGCACCGTGTAGTCGGCGCAGGCGGCCAGTCTGGCGGCACCATTTTATGGGAGTTCAAACGCACCAAGAACTGGAGCGACGGCTGGCTGGTAAAACTTCGCGATGACCAGCGCACTGCGAAGGCAGAAATCGCCGTAATCGTGAGCCAGATATTGCCGAAAGGCGTTGAAACCTTCGAAATGGTCGAGGGCGTCTGGGTAACACATCCCCGCGCCGCCTTGCCGGTAGCCATGATATTGCGCCAGTCCTTGCTGGAGCTTGCCCTTGCGCGGCAGGCCACCGAAGGCCAGCAGACCAAGACAGAAATGGTCTACCAGTACCTCACCGGCCCGCGTTTTCGCCAGCGAGTGGAAGCCATAGTCGAAGCCTTTTCCACCATGCAGGAAGACCTCGACAAGGAGCGGAAGGTGATCATGAAGCAGTGGGCCAAGCGCGAAGAGCAAATCGAGCGCGTCATGGGGGCGACGGTTGGCATGTATGGCGACCTTCAAGGGATTGCCGGCAAGTCGTTGCAGGAGATTGAGGGGCTAGAGCTACAAGCTCTTGGAGTAACTGACACGGGGGCAGACCAGTCATGACTAACGCTTCCGCACAAGTCAAAAAGTCACCACTCCACGAAATTTTGAGTTGGTCATCAAGTCGGCCAGAGTGGCAGCGCGACGCACTACGCCGCGTTGTTGAAAAAGGGGAGGTCGACAACGCGGACATCGTTGAGCTGGAGCGAATCTCCCGCGCAAAAATCAAGGCCGACTCGGTCAAACCGGCACCTATGGCGTTCGTCCCACTGTCTGCCGCCCATTTGCCGCCAGCACCAGGAGCGGCGCAGTCAGTCTCGCTGCTATCTATCGGTGATCTCCAGAATGTTAACCGGCTTCCCTCCGGGGCGGCTCTTCCTTTTGGCGATGGCAACGGTCTGACGATAGTCTATGGGGAAAATGGTGCTGGAAAATCAAGCTACGCACGGGTAATCAAAAAGGCATGTCGTGCTCGCGGAGCACCTCCAAATATTATGCCCAACGCGTTTGTTCCAGCGGTGACGACCAAGCCCGCATCAGCGGAAATAACCTTCCGACTTGGCGGTGCCGACACATCGGTTCCTTGGGTAAATGGTGTCGTTGCAGATTCACGGCTGGCGAATGTTTTTGTGTTTGATTCCTTTTCAGCCGATCACTATGTTAGTACCGACAGCACGGCAGCTTTTACGCCACACGGACTGGATGTCTTGCCGACTCTGTCTAAGGTGTGTGATGTTTTGGCAGAGCGCCTTAAAGCGGACGTGGCGGACTGGCAGAAAGAGATTTCTAGTGCAGGAGCCAACTGGAAATACGACCCAAATACGGATGTCGGCAAGTTCCTTCAGAAGTTGTCATCCACAACCGCAGATGCCCAGATAAACGTCATCGCAGGCATTGACCAAAAACAAACTCAACGGCTTCATGATCTTCGCGTGGCGCTGAAGGCTGATCCATTACAGAAGGCAAAAGAGACAAGGGCAGCGATAGCCCGACTTGAATTTTTTATCAAGAAGATTGCCAGTGCGGCGGTTGATTTGGCGGCAGAGAAAGCTGCGCAAATTAAGAAGCAACTAGAGGATGCCAAGGCTACCGAAAGTGCCGCTAAAGCTTTTGCTGCTGGTCAGTTTGATTCCTCTTTCTTGACTGGGACTGGTTCTGACCTATGGCGGTCTCTATGGGATGCGGC
Organism: uncultured Sulfuricella sp.; assembly: GCA_964351305.1. Classification (GTDB taxonomy): domain Bacteria; phylum Pseudomonadota; class Gammaproteobacteria; order Burkholderiales; family Sulfuricellaceae; genus Sulfuricella. The sequence goes on along the minus strand of CAYGNO010000036.1, from coordinate 8,124 downwards.
ATACGAGTACTCCAAGGCTGAGGCCTATCCGGACGGAGCTTTCCCCGTGGTTACTGATGGAGCCAACTGCGTCCTTTGTCAACAGGAGCTTGATGGTGATGCGGTCAAACGGCTTTCCCGATTTGACGCATTTTGCAAGGACACCAGTCAGCAGCTTTCTGCGAATGCTGAAAAACTGCTGGCGGCATCAGCGAACAAACTGAATCTTCTTTTCCCCTTATTACCTGAGCTTGAGAAGGTTGATGCTGACCTCGCCGGTATGTCGCCAGATCAACGTTTGCTGCTCTCTGAATTTGTGACCAAATCAGACGCACGGTTGCACGAGTTGAAACAAAGCATTGTCGGCAGGACGTGGATCGCGCTTACCGATTCCTCAACGTCGCCAGAGCCGGTGCTCAAGGACATTGTGACGAGTCTGGATGGTCGTGCCAAAACCGAGGAATCTGCGCATGATCCAGAAACGCGCAAAAAATTGTCGCTGGAACAGAAAGAGCTTGAAGCCCGCGAATGGTTGTCCGGCGTAAAAGCCGAAGTGCTTGAGCAAGTTACGAGGCACAAGGCAATTGCGGAATTGGAAAGTTGCAAAAAGGATCTCAGTACTGCTCCAGTTACCGCAAAAGGTACAGAACTCACAAAGCAGTTCGTAACCGACGCTTTTCAGCAATGCTTCACGGGCGAGCTACAAAAGCTTGGGCTTCGTACCCTAAAGGTGACATTAGAGCCGGTACAAGGAAAAAAGGGCGAAACAAAATTCGGTCTTCGACTAGTATCGGCTGGCAGTAGCAAGGTAGTGGATATTGCCAGCGAGGGAGAGCAACGCTGTATTGCTCTTGCTGCATTCCTTTCGGAGCTTTCCCAAGCATCACACCAATCTGCCTTGGTTTTTGATGACCCAGTTTCATCCTTGGATCATTGGCATCGAGAAAGAATCGCAGATCGCCTTGTTGTCGAAGCCAAACAAAGACAGGTCATTGTCTTCACCCATGATGTCGTATTTTTGAATGATCTTCTGGCCTTTGCTGAACGGGCAGTGATGGTGCCAAACGTCCTAACGCTCGAATGGAATGATGGTGCGCCAGGGCGACATGTGGAAGGGCTCCCTTGGGACAGCAAGAAACCCCTTGACTGCTTGACTGAGCTCGAGAAAAACCAAATAGCGATCAGCTCCAAATGGAACTCTCAACCCAATGGTGCAAACATCGAAGCGATGCGGCACGCCTATTCCCGCCTACGTTCAACGCTGGAGAGGGTTGTCGAAGTAGAGCTGCTTGACGGAATTGTTTGCCGATTTGAGTCTCAAGTAAATGCTGGACGAGTGAAGAGTCTGATAGGTGTTACCCCAGCAGAATGCGATGAAGCTAAACGGCTTCTAAAAAAATGCCACGAGATCACAGATGCACACGCGCCTTCGACAGCTGCGGTGCCAGACCCGGTGGAATTTTTGCAGGACATTACGGATGCGAGAGACCTCGTTACAGTCATTAGAAAACGAAAGAGTCAGAATAAAGCAGCTGGAGGTAAGCCGTAACAATGGTTAAGCAAAAACTCGAACTCACCTGGATAGGTAAGGATATACGGCCCAAGCTTGAGCCGCGCATTTTGTTGGGCGACCCTGAAAAAAGCTATCACGCCAAGCATCGTGTGACGGAAAGCGATATCTTCGATAACCAGCTCATTTTCGGCGACAACCTGCTGGCGTTGAAGGCGTTGGAGCAGGAGTTTTCGGGCAAGGTGAAGTGCGTCTTTATCGACCCCCCGTACAACACGGGCAGTGCTTTTACCCACTACGACGATGGCGTGGAGCACTCAATCTGGCTATCGTTGATTCGGGACAGGTTGGAGATCATTCGGCGGTTGCTGGCTGAGGATGGTTCGCTTTGGATCACTATTGACGACAACGAGGCGCATTACCTGAAGGTGTTGTGTGATGAGGTGTTCGGTCGGGGTAATTTTGTGGCGAATGTGGTTTGGGAAAAGTCAGACAGCCCGAGAATGGATGCGGAGTTCTTTTCCGCGCGGCACGATCATGTCTTGGTTTTCGCTAAGGAACTTGCATCACTTAAACTCAACAAAGCACAGCAGAGTGATGATGACCTTCCAAGCCATTACGACAAAATTGATGAGGAAGGCCGATGTTATTACCTGAAGCCATTGAGGGCTATGGGACAGGCCGACCGGCGAATAGATAGGCCGAGCATGTTCTACCCTCTAACGGCGCCAGATGAGTCACAGATTCTTCCGCGGAAACAGGATGGAAGTGATGGCCGTTGGAGATGGGCTATTGAAAAAGTCGAACAGGAGTCCCAACGGATTGAATGGGTCAATGGACGCAACGGTTGGACACCATATTTCCGCATTTACGCCGACATGCAGGCTGGTAGGCCACCCGAAACAATTTGGTTCCACGGTGATGTTGGCAGCAATAGGACATCAAAAGCTGAGGTTAAGGGGCTTTTTCCTGACCAAACCGCTTTCGGAACGCCTAAGCCAGAAGGTTTGCTGCGCCGGGTTATAGAAATCGCCACTAGCCCTGGCGACCTTGTCCTCGACTCCTTCGCCGGTTCCGGCACCACCGGAGCAGTCGCCCACAAGATGGGCCGCCGCTGGATCATGATCGAGCTGGGCGAGCACTGCCACACCCACATCATTCCGCGTCTGCAAAAGGTGATCGACGGCGAAGACCAGGGTGGCATCAGCAAGGCGGTGAACTGGCAGGGTGGCGGCGGCTTTCGCTATTACCGGCTGGCCCCCAGCCTGTTGCAGCAAGACCGCTGGGGCCAGTGGGTGGTCAACAAGGAATACAACGCCGAGATGCTGGCGGCGGCGATTTGCAAGCTGGAAGGATTTACCTATGCGCCTAGCGATGTCCATTTCTGGCAGCACGGCACCAGCACCGAAAATGATTTCATTTATGTGACTACGCAATCCTTGAACGCTGAGCAGTTGCAGGTCTTGAGCGACGAAGTGGGTGAAGGCAAAAGCTTGCTGGTGTGTTGCAGCGCCTTCAGAGGATCAGCCGACCGCTTTCCCAATCTCACGCTGAAGAAAATCCCCAAGATGGTTTTGCAGAAGTGCGAGTGGGCACATGACGACTACAGCCTGAATGTGGAGAATTTGCCGATGGCGATGCCCAGCCCTTCGACAGGCTCAGGGCGAACGGTTGAGGGAGCCAGGGCGCGCGGGGCGAATGCGGTTCAGGGTGGGTTGTTCGAGGAGGGTGAGGCATGAGCGAATTGACCACCCGCGCGACCAGTCCAGTCATTCTCTACACCACCGGGGATGGAAAGGTGACGGTGGATGTCTGGTTTGCCAGCGATAACTTTTGGCTTACCCAGAAGACGATGGCGGAGCTGTTCGGAGTGAAAACGCCTGCCGTCAATAAACACCTGAAGAACATTTTCGCCACAGGCGAACTGGTGGAGAATTCAGTTGTTTCCGTTTTGGAAACAACTGCCACCGACGGCAAGACCTACGCCACCCGCTTCTATAACCTCGATGCCGTGATTGCCGTGGGTTACCGGGTGAATTCGATCAAGGCCACGCACTTCCGCATCTGGGCGACGCAAACCCTGCGGGAATACATGGTCAAGGGCTTCGCGCTCAATGACGAGATGCTCAAGAACGGGCGCGCCTTCGGCCAGGATTACTTCGACGAATTGCTGGAGCGCATCCGCGAAATTCGCGCCAGCGAACGCCGCGCCTACCAGAAGATCGCCGATGTGTTCGAGCAATGCAGCAGCGATTACCAGAGCAACGGCGAGGAGACTCAGTTGTTCTTTCAGATGGTGCAGAACAAGCTGCATTTCGCCAGCACGGGGCAAACCGCCGCCGAGATCGTGCACAGCCGCGCCGATGCGAACAAACCCTTCATGGGCCTGACGACCTGGAAAAACGCCCCGCGCGGAAAAATCCTCAAGGGCGATGTCACCATCGCCAAGAACTACTTGAACCAACCCGAAATGGACAAGCTGAACCGGTTGGTCTCCATGTTCATCGACTTTGCCGAAGTGCGCGCACTGAATCGCCAAGTCATGACCATGACGGACTGGCTGGCTTGGGTGAAGCGATTCCTGGACTTCACGGATCAGCAGGTGCTGGAAAACGCCGGAAAAATCTCGCAGGAGATGGCGCGTACCAAGGCACATGCCGAGTATGAAAAATTCCGCGTACAACAAGACCTGGATTACCGATCCGATTTCGATCTGAGGTTGGCGCGCTACTTGAAGGGCGAGGGGAAACCATGAACCGCCATGTGAACGCTATCGCCGGGCGCCTGAGTTTGCGGGCGCCACAAGCCGAGAGCCTGGAGCATTTGCATAGCGCCCTCGAATCCGTGCCCGCATTGCGTGACTCCAAAGCACGGTCACCGGAAGAATTGGCGGCGATGATCGCCGCGTTAGGTGCACAGTTCCCCTCTCTGACGGACTTCGAGCGCGAGTTTCCCTCGATGTGTTTTGCCTTGGCTACTGGCGTGGGCAAAACGCGCTTAATGGGGGCATTCATCAGCTACCTGCACGCCGCCTATGGCTACAGTCACTTCTTCGTGCTCGCGCCGAATTTGACCATCTACGACAAGCTGATTCGCGACTTCACGCCCAATACGCCGAAGTATGTGTTCAAGGGCATCGCGGAGTTTGCGACAACGGTGCCGGAAGTGATTACCGGCGACAACTACGAGCAGCGCGGCAGCCTGAGCCTGCTTGGCGGGGTTGAGGTCAATATTTTCAACATTTCGAAGATCAATTCTGAGGTGCGGGGCGGCAAGATGCCGCGCATCAAGCGGCTGTCCGAGTACCTTGGGCTAAGCTACTTTGAATATCTGGCGAGCCTGCCAGACCTGGTGCTCATCATGGATGAGTCGCACCGCTACCGGGCAAGTGCGGGCATCCGTGCCTTGAATGAGTTGAAGCCGCTCCTGGGGCTTGAGCTGACGGCAACGCCGTTCACAGAAGGCGCCAAAGCCACGGTTCCGTTCAAGAACGTGGTAATGGATTATCCGCTGGGGCGGGCGATAGAAGACGGCTTCGTCAAAGAGCCAGCGGTCGTTACCCAGCAAAATTTCGACCCTGGTGCCCATAGTGCCGAGGCTCTGGAGCGCATCAAGCTCATGGATGGCGTGCGGGTGCATGAGGAAACCAAGGTTCACTTGCTGACCTATGCCCAGCAATCCGGAGAGCAGTTGGTGAAGCCGTTCATGCTGGTAATCGCCCGTGATACGACCCATGCTGCCGCATTGATGGCGCTGGTCGAATCGGACGATTTTTTCCATGGCCGCTACAAGGGCAAGGTTATCCAGGTGGATAGCAGCCGTTCAGGTGCGGAAGAAGAGGAAATGATCCGGCGCTTGCTGGCGGTGGAAAGCTATGACGAGCCGACCGAGATTGTGATTCACGTCAATATGCTGAAAGAAGGCTGGGACGTGACCAACCTTTACACCATCGTGCCTTTGCGCGCCGCTAATGCCAGAACGCTGATCGAGCAATCCATCGGGCGCGGCCTGCGCTTGCCTTACGGCCGCAAAACAGGCGTGGACGAGGTGGATCGCCTGAACATCATTGCCCATGACAAGTTTCAAGAAGTGATCGACGAAGCGGGTAAAGGCGATTCGCCTATCCGCATGCGCGAACTGAAGCTTTCGCCGGATACGGGCAATGGCAACGGACTGAAAAGCATCGCCGTGCAGCCCACTGCAAACGTGGTGACGGGAACCGTGACGGCAGGCACACCGCAATTGGCAACGGGTGCGGCGCAACGCGATTCGACGCAATATGGTACCGCCGCGCCAACTCTTGTGCTGCGCACGAGCGAGGAACGGCAAATCGCTCAGGTGGCAATGGACGTGATTGCGGAAATCAGCCGGGAGAAACAGCAAGGCCAATCCGTCGTGCCCAGCAGCGCATCTTTGGCGCAAGAGGATATCCAGCAGCAGATTGCCAAGCGCGTTCAGGTGCGCATGATGCCGAAGCAAGGCGATTTATTGGCTGGCGAGCCCCAGGCGGTACAGGAGATCGTCAAGAAAACCGTTGCGGCATTCGTTGAGCACACTATCGATATTCCGCGCATTTCAGTTGTGCCAAAAGGGCCGGTGAAGAGCGGCTACGAGGCTTTTCAGCTCAATGTGTCAAAAATGAATTTTCAGCCGCAGGACATAGCCTTGATCGGTCAGGGGCTGAGAACCGGCAAACAGATTCAGTACGGCGAATCTTCATCCGTGGCGGAAGACCGGTTGGAAAACTACATCGTGCGCGAGCTGATCAACTACGACGATATTTCTTACGATGACCACGCCGATCTGATCTACGACTTGTCTAGGCAGGCAGTTGCGCATTTCAAGAGTTATCTGAAGACTGAAGAAGAGTTGCATAACATCCTGGGTAATTATGGCAAGAAAATTGCGGAAAACATCCACCTGCAAATGGCCCAGCACTACCATGAAGATGTGTCGGAATCCGATGTCGTGGTGAGCCAGGGCTTTTCGCCTCTCAAGCCCTGCGCGTTTACTGCGCAAGGCGACGTGCTGCCTCTGCATCAGGCACCCGAGGAAAAGAGCAAGATCGCACAGTATGTGTACGGTGGTTTCGCTAAATGCGCCTACCCAGTACAGAAATTTCATTCCGATACCGAGCGCGTCCTGGCGGGAATACTCGAACGCGATGCCCTCCGCTGGCTCCGGCCGGTTGCCGGCCAATTCAACATCTACTATCGCGCGGGGGTGAATCAGCCTGAATACCTGCCCGACTTCGTGGCTACGACCGCAGACCTGAATCTGATCATTGAAACCAAGGCGGCAAAGGACATGGAAATCCCCGAGGTGAAGGCCAAGGCCAACGCGGCGGTGGTGTGGTGCAAAAATGCCAGCACCTATTCCACCCAAAACGGTGGCAAACCCTGGAAATATTTGCTAGTGCCGCACGATGCGGTAGCGAGCAATGCAACACTTGGGGTTTTGGTGAATCGATTCGCCGTGCAGTATTTGCCGCTCGATCAGCAATGATAAACTTCAGTAGTAGCTACTGAGAAACAAGTCTCCCAAAAACGTCTCGAACTGGCGTATCCCAGAAACAAAAATGGCCTAGGGTTTAACCTAAGCCATTGTTTATTTGGTGGGCGGTGCGGGGTTCGAACCTGCGACCCCTGCCGTGTGAAGGCAGTGCTCTACCACTGAGCTAACCGCCCAAAAAGAGGCGCAATTAGACCATATCATCCGAAAAAGGTCAATAAATCAGCCCGCTCAATTTCTACGAAGTTTATCCGCGATTGTCGTAAAATAGACGCTTTTATCCCACTGTAAAAGAACATGGTCCGCACTCGCTTCGCCCCCAGCCCCACCGGCTACCTGCATATCGGCGGCGCCCGCACCGCCCTGTTTTCATGGGCCTATGCGCGCAAGCACAAAGGCACTTTCATCCTGCGCGTCGAAGATACCGACCTGGAACGCTCCTCCGAAGAATCGGTGCAGGCCATTCTGAATGGAATGGAATGGCTCGGCCTCAGCTACGACGAAGGCCCGTTCTACCAGATGCAGCGCATGGAACGCTACAAGGCCGTGCTCCAGCAATTGCTGGACGAGGGCAAAGCCTACCATTGCTACGCCAGCAGGGAAGAACTGGACAAGCTGCGCGAGGAGCAACAGGCGGCCGGACTGAAGCCGCGCTACGACCGCCGCTGGCGCGATTCAAAAGCCACTCCGCCTGCCGGCGTTCAGCCCGTGATACGTTTCAAGAATCCGCTCGACGGCGCAGTGGTCATCGACGACATGGTCAAGGGCCGCGTCGTGGTCAGCAATGGCGAGCTCGACGACCTGATCATCGCGCGCAGCGACGGCACGCCGACCTACAATTTCTGCGTGGTGATCGACGACTGGGACATGAACATCACCCACGTCATCCGCGGCGACGACCACCTCAACAACACCCCGCGCCAGATCAACATCCTCAAGGCGCTGAACGCGCCGCTGCCGCAGTATGCCCACGTACCGATGATCCTGGGCCACGACGGCGAGCGCCTGTCGAAGCGCCATGGCGCGGTCAGCGTGATGCAGTACCTGGAAGACGGCTACCTGCCCGAGGCGCTGCTGAATTACCTGGCGCGCCTGGGCTGGGCGCACGGCGATGAGGAAGTGTT
>CAYGNO010000035.1:0-16477 GCA_964351305.1 uncultured Sulfuricella sp. | reverse complement strand
CCCTGGGCGTCAAGCAGCTGGGCGATGATCCGTGGGTCAACCTGTCCCGCCGCTACCCGCAAAGTACCCGCATGTTCGGCAAGGTCACCAACCTGACCGACTACGGCGCGTTCGTCGAGATCGAGCAGGGCATCGAAGGCCTGGTGCACGTTTCCGAAATGGACTGGACCAACAAGAACGTGCATCCGGGTAAAGTGGTGCAACTGGGCGACGAAGTCGAAGTCATGATCCTGGAAATCGACGAAGAGCGCCGCCGCATCTCCCTCGGCATGAAGCAGTGCAAATCCAATCCCTGGGATGATTTTGGCGTTACCCACAAGAAGGGTGACAAAGTTTCCGGTCAGATCAAGTCCATCACCGACTTCGGCGTGTTCATCGGTCTCCCCGGCGGCATCGACGGTCTGGTGCACCTGTCCGACCTGTCCTGGAATATGCCGGGCGAAGAAGCGGTGCGTAACTTCAAGAAGGGCGACGAAGTCGAAGCCATGGTGCTGGCGATCGACGCCGAGCGCGAGCGCATTTCCCTGGGTATCAAGCAGATGGAAGGCGACCCCTTTACCAATTACGTTGCCGTTAACGACAAGAACAGCATCGTCAAGGGTATCGTCAAGTCGGCAGATGCCAAGGGTGCGGTCATCACGCTCGACGGCGAAGTGGAAGGCTATTTGCGCGCTTCCGAAGTGTCGCGCGACCGTGTTGAGGATATTCGCACTCACCTGAAGGAAGGCGACGAAGTCGAGGCCAAGATCATCAATATCGACCGCAAGAACCGCAATATCAACCTGTCCATCAAGGCCAAGGATATGGCGGACGAGGCCGATGTGATGCAGAAGATGTCGGCTAGCGATACCGGCGCTGCCGGCACCACCAACCTTGGAGCGTTGTTGAAGGCCAAGATGGATACCAAGCAGACTGGCCAATAACAACCCAACCTCGGAAGGTCAAAGCTTATGACAAAATCGGAGCTGATTTCGAAGCTGGCAATGCGTTACCCGCAACTGGTAACCAAGGATGCGGAGCTGGCTGTGAAGACGATCCTCGATGCAATGGGAGACAGTTTGTCCCAGGGCGAGCGCATCGAGATCCGGGGATTCGGCAGTTTTAGCCTGAATTACCGGCCACCCAGAGTCGGGCGCAATCCCAAAACCGGCGGCAAGGTGAGCGTACCTGAAAAGTACGTGCCACACTTCAAAGCCGGCAAGGAATTGCGCGAGCGGGTCGATGCCAATTAAATCGGAAAAGTTGGGTAACTGACTAACCGTAAGGCAAGGCGGCATAATCGAAAGATCATGCCGCCTTTTTATTGTTTCCAGGTTTAATGATTGAGAATAATGCGCTATTTGTCCTGGTCGTTTGGCTTCGTTCTGTTTCTGCTGGCCTTGGGTTTTGCGGTGAAGAACAGCGACGCCGTCGTGGTCAATTATTATTTGGGATATCAGTGGCAGGCGCCGCTGGTTCTGGTGCTACTGGTTTTTTTCATCGCCGGCGTGGCGATCGGTGTGGCGGCCAGCCTGGGCTTTCTGTTCAGGCAGCGCCGCGAGATTTTTTTTCTGAAGCGGGAAATGCGTGCCAGGGCGCAGGCGGGAAAGAGTGATGAGGAATGAGTGATGCTCACCCCCTTCTTCATGCCCAATACTCATAAATAATAAAGATGGAATTCGAATACTGGTGGCTCCTGACTTTCCCGTTGTTTTTCAGCCTGGGATGGCTGGCGGCGCGGATCGATATCAAGCATGTCCTGTCGGAATCGCGCAGGCTGCCCGCCTCCTATTTCCAGGGGCTGAACTTCCTTCTCAACGAGCAGACCGACAAGGCGATCGAGGCTTTCATCGAAATCGCCAAGGCCGATAACGAAACAGTAGAACTGCAATTTGCGCTTGGCAGCCTGTTTCGCCGGCGTGGCGAGGTGGAACGCGCCATCCGCATGCATCAGAGCCTGCTGGAGCGCAGCGACCTGGAAGAGGAAAAGAAACTGACCGCGATGAACGAACTGGGTCAGGATTACCTCAAGGCCGGCTTGCTGGATCGCGCCGAGCAGGTTTTCAGCGGGTTGCAGCAAACCCGCTACTCCAGCGGGGCTCTGAAATACCTGCTGGAAATCTATGTGCTGGAAAAGGATTGGCTCAAGGCTGTTGAGGCGGCGCGCAGGCTGGGCGAGATTTCCAGCCGCTCCTACCCGATCGAGATCGCCCATTTTTATTGTGAACTGGCGGCCAGCGAGATTGCCCATTCCGACCATGCTGCGGCACGCGAGCATCTGGATGAAGCGCTGCGGGTGAATCGCGACAGTGTGCGCGCCAACATCCTGCATGGCGATATTGAAATCGCCGAAGGGCGGCACGAGGCTGCGATCCAGTGCTGGAAGCGGGTGGAAACGCAAAATCCGGCACATCTCGCTTTGGTGGCGGAGCGCCTTCTGGCGAGCCATCGTACGCTCGACCGGTTTGCCGAAGGCATGGATCTGCTGCGCGGCTACCTGGCGCGCTACGGCTCGCTGGATATGCTGAACGTGATCTTCCAGGCAGTACTGGAAACCGAGGGAGCGCAGGTCGCCTACCGGCTGGCGCGCGACGAGTTGCGGCGCAACCCCAGCATGCGCGGCCTCGACCGGCTGCTGGAGGCGCAACTGATGGAAGCCCCCGCCGAGCGCAGGCAGGATTTGCAACTGGTGCATAATTTAATTCATCAGCACTCCGCCGGGCTGGCGTTGTATCGCTGCGAGAACTGTGGATTCAGGGCGCGCCAGTATTTCTGGCATTGCCCCGCCTGTGGCAAGTGGGAAACCTATCCGCCGCGTCGCAGTGAGGAAACCGAAGTGCTGGTCAAGGCCAGTATGCAGGACTTAATGTGATTGAAAAACAGTTCAACCACGAATTACACGAATGTTCACGAATAAAAACAAGATCATTGGCGCTATGCTTCGACAAGCTGGAAAGTTCTTTGTTGTCCATTCGTGTAAATTCGTGTTTATTCGTGCCATTCGTGGTTACTGTCTTTAAGAAATTATGAGCATGACCGACCCAAAAATTATCGTCGCTCTCGATTTCGCCGCCCAGAAGGACGCTCTGGCGCTGGTGGACAGGCTCGACCCCAGGCTGTGCCGGCTCAAGGTGGGCAAGGAAATGTTCACTGCCTGCGGCCCGGTGCTGGTGGAAAAGCTCATGCAGCGCGGATTCGAGGTTTTCCTCGATTTGAAATTCCACGACATTCCCAACACCGTGGCCAGCGCCTGCAAAGCCGCCGTCCAGCTTGGCGTGTGGATGGTCAATGTCCATGCGCTGGGCGGGCGACGCATGATGGAAGCCGCCCGCGAAGCCTTGGAAGGCGCGGCCTCGCGACCCAAGCTGATCGCGGTGACCGTGCTGACCAGCATGGGGCAGGCCGATTTGAATGAATTGGGCATACCGGGCGAACCGCGCGAAACGGTGCTGCGGCTGGCGAAGCTGGCGCAGGCCAGCGGCCTGGATGGAGTGGTGTGTTCCGCGCAGGAAGCGCAACCGCTGCGGCAGGAACTGGGGACGGAATTTTGTCTGGTGACGCCCGGCATTCGTCCGGCTAACGCTTCGCAGGACGACCAGGTGCGCATCGTTACGCCAGCCGAGGCGATCCGCCTCGGCTCGGATTATCTGGTGATCGGCCGGCCCATTATCAAGGCGCCCGATCCCCTGCAGGTTTTACAGCAAATCAATTTTGAACTAGGTCTCGTTAACGGATGACTTGGGCAATTATGGGTGCGCTGGCGGGATGCGATGCAAGGCGCCGGACGCGCCGCATGGTTGTTCCATGCAAGCGGGCGGCAACGCAGCAGCGCGCCCGCCAGTACAGCCAGAATGTTCAAGTTATTCATTAACGAGACCTTACGTGGAGTGAAACAATGAAAATCAGCGTGATCGGCACCGGCTATGTCGGTTTGGTGACAGGCACCTGCCTGGCGGAAGTTGGCAACGATGTATTGTGCCTGGACGTGGACGTGAACAAGATCAACATCCTCAAGCAGGGCGGCATCCCGATTTACGAGCCGGGCCTGGAAGACATGGTCAGGCGCAACGTGGCCGCAGGCCGGCTGCGCTTTACCACCGACGTGGCCGAGAGCGCAAAGCACGGCGCGATCCAGTTCATCGCCGTGGGCACGCCTCCGGACGAGGACGGCTCCGCCGACCTGCAGTACGTGGTCGCCGCGGCGCGTGCCATCGGCCAGAACATGCAGGAATACAAGGTGATCGTGGATAAATCCACGGTGCCGGTAGGTACTGCCGACAGAGTGCGTGCCGCAGTCCAGGAAGAGCTGAGCAAGCGCGGTGAAAAGTTCGAATTCAGCATCGCGTCCAACCCGGAATTCCTCAAGGAAGGCGCGGCGGTGGATGACTTCATGCGCCCCGACCGCATCGTGCTCGGCGCCGACGATGCCCGTGCCGTGGAACTGATGCGCTCGCTGTATGCCCCCTTCAACCGCAACCATGACCGCCTGATCGTGATGGACATCAAGTCCGCCGAACTGACTAAGTACGCCGCCAACGCCATGCTGGCCACGCGCATCTCGTTCATGAACGAACTGGCCTTGCTGGCCGAGAAAATGGGCGCCGACATCGAGAACGTGCGCCACGGCATCGGCTCCGATCCGCGCATCGGCTACCATTTCCTCTATGCCGGCTGCGGCTACGGCGGTTCCTGTTTCCCCAAGGACGTGCAGGCCATGCAGCGTACCGCCAAGGAATACGGCAGCGAGCTGCGTATCCTGAATGCCGTGGAAGTGGCCAACGAGCGCCAGAAGGAAGTGCTGCTCGACAAGATCACTGCCAGATTCGGCAACGACCTCAGCGGCAAGAACATTGCGCTCTGGGGCCTCGCGTTCAAGCCGAACACCGACGATATGCGCGATGCCCCCAGCCGCGTGTTGATCAAAGGGTTGTGGGAACGCGGCGCCACCGTGACGGCCTACGACCCGGTGGCGATGCATGAGGCCACGCGCATATTCGGCAACGATCCCCGCCTGAAACTGGTGGATACGCAGATGGAGGCGCTGGAAGGCGCGGATGCCCTGGCCATCGTTACCGAATGGCAAGTATTCCGCGCGCCGGATTTCAGCGCGCTCAAAGCCAAGCTCAAGAATCCGGTGATCTTCGACGGACGCAACCTGTACGATCCGAAGGATGTGCGTGCTCATGGGATCGAGTATTTCGCGATTGGCCGGTTGTAATTTAAACATCAGATAACCGCAGAGGCGCAGAGACGCAGAGAGAATAGGCTTTTCTCAGCGCCTCTGCGCCTCCGCGGTGAAATAGTAAGAGAATTATGCTGCCAAACTTTGAAAATGCCCGCGTTCTAGTCGTCGGCGACATCATGCTCGACCGCTACTGGTTCGGCGAGGTGAGCCGCATCTCGCCCGAGGCGCCGGTGCCGGTGGTACATGTCGATCGCACCGAGGAACGGCCGGGCGGTGCCGCCAACGTGGCGCGCAATGCCGCTGCGCTGGGCGCACGGGTTTCCCTGCTGTCGGTGGCGGGCAAGGACGAGGCGGGCGACAGCCTGGCCCGCCTGCTGCACAACGAGAACGTCAACATGGTGCTGCACCGCGACGCGGGCCTGGATACCACCATCAAGCTGCGGGTGATCGGGCGGCAGCAGCAGTTGCTGCGCATCGATTTCGAGACCACACCGAGCCACGAAGTGCTGCTCAACAAACTGGCGGATTTCGAGAAAATGCTGGCTGACGCCGATGTGGTGATCCTGTCGGATTATGGCAAGGGCGGGTTGACCCATATCCGCCAGATGATCGAACTGGCCAATGCCATGCACAAACCGGTGCTGGTCGATCCCAAGGGCGATGATTACGCGCGCTACCAGGGAGCGACCCTGCTCACGCCCAACCGGGGCGAATTCCGCGAGGTGGCGGGGAGCTGGAAAACCGAGGAAGAGCTGGCGAAGAAAGCGCAGCAGTTGCGCCAAGACCTCGATTTGCAGGCGCTGCTGGTGACCCGAAGCGAAGAGGGAATGACGCTTTACAGCGAAGCGGGCACGGTGCACGAGCATGCTCTGGCGCGTGAGGTTTACGACGTCAGCGGCGCGGGCGACACCGTAATCGCAACGCTCGGCGTGATGCTGGCGGGCGGCGCCAGCCTGCCGGATGCGGTGCGCGTCGCCAATCTGGCCGCCGGCATCGTGGTCGGCAAGCTGGGCACGGCAGTGGTGAGCAGGGAAGAACTGATTGCAGAGTTGAGCAAATAGGGGAGGTAACTCCAAAAATTCGTCATTTCCTGTCACCCTCGCGAAGGCGGGGGGGAGCGGGAATCCGGACAGGTTGGGCACGGTTTTTGTTCCCCTGCTGAGCTAACCTCCTCTGACTGCATGGGTACAGAAAACGCCCACCCTTAGCTATTTATGTGAAAGCAACAATGGTTGATAAAGAACCATATAAAGTAATTGACGTTTTCGCAGGCCCGGGAGGACTTGGGGAGGGTTTTTCCGCCTTGGGCTACGATGCAGGAAAGCCATCATTCAGGCTTGCTCTTTCGATTGAAAAAGACCCGACCGCGCACAGCACATTGCTGCTGCGTAGCTTTTACCGTCAGTTTGATCCCGAAATAATTCCGCCGGAATACTGGTCTTATGCCAGGGGGGAGATTACCAAGGCGGAGTTATTTGATTTTTATCCTCAGCAGGCTAAGGCTGCTGCTGAAGAGGCGCAGTGCATCGAACTTGGTAAGACCCCGCCGCAAGAGGTGAAAAACCTCATCAGTCAGAGACTGAATGGCAGTGAAAAATGGGTGCTGGTCGGCGGGCCACCCTGCCAGGCATATTCGCTAATTGGACGTGCGCGCATGCAAAATACCAATCCTGATTTTGAGGACGACGTGCGTCATTTTCTTTACAAGGAATATCTGCGAATCATCGCGGATCACCGGCCACCGGTATTCGTAATGGAGAATGTGAAGGGAATACTTTCCGCACAGCATTCCGGCAAAAAAATTATCAAGAGTATATTGAGCGACCTGCGAAAGCCGGACGTGGCTGCCAATGGCCGGAGTTCCGGCCTCGGCTACAGGCTATTTTCGCTGGTGGATAACAAACCCCCTGAAAAATGTGAGCCGGAAGACTTTCTGGTGAAAGCCGAAAAATATGGCATCCCGCAGGCGCGGCACCGCATGCTTATTCTGGGTATTCGGGAGGATATTCATATCACGCCTGAAACGCTCCAGGAATCGGAAGCGACTTCTGTTGCACAGGCAATCGGTGATCTTCCGAAGATACGCAGCACTGTATCCCGTGAGCCTGACACACTTGAAATCTGGCGTGAGATTCTTGGCTCAATAACCTCGGAGGCTTGGTATCACAAAGGGCGAGTCAATGGCCTGTTGCAAACAGTCGAAAGAATTGACGAAGCCTTGGTGGGCATACAGAAACGCGAGTTAATGGCAGGCGCAGAAACCATGAGTTATACCGGTCGGCCCAAAATATTTTCGGACTGGTATCGGCATGGTTGTGTTGACGTGGTGACCAACCATGCAGGCAGAGGTCACATGAGGAGCGATCTGCATCGCTACCTTTTCGTGTCCGCCTACGCGGCAGCTAATGGAAAATCCGTTCATCTCAGTGATTTTCCAACTGAGCTTCTTCCGGCACACAGCAACGTAAAGGAGGGGGTACAAAACAGTCACTTTTCAGATCGTTTCAGGGCGCAGGTCGGGGGGCGACCCTCCGTTACAGCTTGCTCTTCAAAAGCAACGCATGTACGAGCAGATCGCGTTTGCCAGCGGCACGGAACAATCGCAGAATATTTAGATTAAGCGGAACTCAATTATCATGGAATGGGATCGAACTGAAGTTGAAGCGACGGTTGCTGATTACTTCCATATGTTGATCCTGGAATTGTCAGGCCAGTCTTATAACAAGACAGCGCACCGCCGAGGATTGCTTGCGAAACTAAATGGTCGAAATGAAGGTGCCATTGAGTTCAAGCACCAAAATATTAGCGCCATTCTTATCCAGCTAGGGTGTCCATACATTACTGGCTACAAGCCTCGCGGGAACTATCAGCAACTCTTACGCGAGATCGTTGAGGACCGCATTGCTCACGATCAGTTACTCGATAATGCGGCATTAGCTGCAACTTCGGCTCCTGCTGTTACCCCATTGTTAACGGATTTCAGCAAACTCCTAGTCGATGCTCCGAAGTTAGCAACAGCAGCTAAAGAGCCTACCAAAAACTATCGCCTACCCATTCCTCAGAAACGTGATTATTTTGAGCGGGAAGCCAGAAATGCTGCGCTCGGTTGTGCAGGGGAGGAATTTGTTTTGAACTTTGAGCATTTCCGGTTGCATAACCTCGGCCATAAGGTTTTGGCGGATAAAGTGGAGCATGTCGCAAAAACTAAAGGCGATGGACTGGGTTATGACATCCTCTCTTTCGAACCTTCTGGACGAGAGAGATTCATTGAGGTCAAAACAACGACTTTTGGCAAGGAAACCCCTTTCTTTGTGAGTCGTGGCGAGGTTAGATTTGCTCAAGAACACACGGAGGAATTTCATCTTTATCGCCTGTATGAATTCAGAACATCCCCGAAGATGTTTGATCTGCCGGGTTCTGTAGAAAGCCACTGTCTGATGAACCCGATAAACTACATTTGCGAATTTTCGTAGCAGTCCTCCATTGAAGGCTGGGAGGGGCCGATGGGAGCGGCCGCACGACTTCATATTCGGACATGCCGGCAACGATTCTAGGCGATCTATATGAAAAATATGGTGACAGGCTACTGGAGCAGAATGTTCGCTGCTTTCTGCAGGCGCGGGGCAAGGTTAATAAGGGAATGCGTTCTACTATTCTTAACGACCCGGAAATGTTCTTTGCCTACAACAATGGGATTACAGCGACTGCCCGTGAGGTGATTACCGAACCAAAAGCAGATGCTATTTATATCAAGGAAATAAAAGACCTTCAAATTGTAAACGGTGGACAGACCACCGCTTCGCTGTTTCATACCAGCAGGAAGGACAAAGCCTCCCTCGAAAAAATATTCGTCCAAATGAAGCTCTCTGTGGTGGACAGTGAGAAAGGTGAAGAGGTCATTCCCAAAATCTCTGAATATGCCAACACACAAAACAAAGTTAATGCGGCAGATTTCTTCTCCAATCATCCGTTCCATATACGGATGGAAGAATTTTCTCGACGCCTATGGGCACCGCCTCAGCAGGGGGCATTGCGCGAAAGCAAGTGATTTTACGAACGCGCCAGGGGGCAATATTCCGATGCACAGGCGAAAATTTCAAAGGCTGATAAAAAGAAGTTTCTGGCAGAATTTCCATCTTCCCAGATGTTTTCCAAGACTGACCTGGCAAAATTTGAAAACGTATGGGATGAGAAGCCGACCTATGTAAATCTTGGTGCGCAGAAAAACTTCGCACAATACGCAAAGAGGATTGGACAGGAGTGGGCAAAGAACCCCTATAATTTCAACGAGCTCTATTACAAGCGGGCTATAGCAAGGGCGATCCTGTTCAGGAAAACGGAAAAAATTGTGTCCGCCCAGCCGTGGTACAGCGGTGGCTATAGAGCAAACATTGTGGCTTACACCCTGGCGCTGCTTTCCAGGCTATGCGCTGATATGGGCAAATCATTCGATTTCATGAAGGTGTGGGAAACGCAGGACATTACAGAGGTGATGAGGGAGGCTATCGAAATAACCGCCAAGGTCGTGTTTGACAGCATCATGACCCCAGTGGCCGGGATTTCAAATATTTCGGAATGGTGCAAGAAAGAAGCCTGCTGGGATCGCCTCCAACTGAAGTCCAGTGAGTTAGAAACTTTACTATCCAAGCAGTTTTTAAACAGCCTTATTGGTAAAGAAGATGTTGTCGATGAGGTAAAATCAGCCGCCAAAGTTCAGAAGATTGACAACGGAATTGAGGCTCAGAAAAAAGTAATGAGTATTCCCGCCACAAAATGGCGACAGATTATGGTTGATGGAAATAAGAAAAATCTCTTCTCGTTAATGGAAATAGGGATTCTTCAGGTTGCATCGCAGATACCTGCCAAAATCCCATCTGAGAAACAATCGGCCATACTGATGGCCGTACTGGCAAAAGCTGCTCTTGAAGGGATAAATTGAGGCATCTCGTTTGAGTTCTCAGGATGAATGGAGTGGGTTCAGGCAAGTTTTCTTTCAGTGGGCCTGAGGGTTTGTAGGGTGCAATTGTTTTTACGCCCAATGGGGTCTTGAATACATCCGGCGCATTACGGCTTTGCTTAACACTCCCACTATCTGGACGGAGTGTTCAGAATGGGGTTTTTCTACAGCGTCGTTGGACACCAATACCTGGAATGCGCGACAATTGGCCTTTTCTTCTCTGGAGTCTAGCCATGGAACTAACTGCGGTTCTTACCCCTGCCGAAGAAGGCGGATATGTTGCCCTCAATCCCGAAACCGGCACCACGACTCAAGGTGAAACAGTTGAAGAGGCAATTGCCAACTTAACCGAGGCAACAGCACTTTATTTGTCCGAGTTTCCTCTACCTGCATCTGGACATCCATTGGTCACGATGTTCAGTGTCCCCGCACATGCCTAAGTTGCCGCATGTCTCGGGCGCCACGGCAATCAGGGCGCTCGAACGATTGGGGTTTGTGAAGATTCGTCAATCTGGTAGCCATGTCATTATGCGGCGTGGTCCTAAAAACTGTGTCGTTCCAATGCACAGTGAAATCAAGGTTGGCACTCTTGCCGGCGTTCTGCGCCAAGCCGACATATCGCCAGACGAATTTATCGATGCCTTGTGAGCTTGTTGCTCAACTCGCAAAACATCCGGTGCAATGCGCTGCGCTTATTGGCACCCTACATTGCGCCTTGCGCGAGTTGGGCACGGCAGTGGTGCAGTGCGAAGAATTTACAAATAAAAGGGAAAAACCATGTACTACATCGTTACCGGCGCAGCCGGATTCATCGGCGCCAACCTCGTCAAGGGGCTGAACGACCGCGGTATCACCGACATCATCGCGGTGGACAATATGAAAAAGGCCGACAAATTCAAGAATCTGGTGGATTGCGAGATCGCTGACTATCTCGACAAGGAAGATTTCCTCGATCTCATCCTCGACGGCGCATTCGAGGGCGATGTCGCCGCCATTTTTCACGAGGGGGCCTGCTCCGACACCATGGAGACCGACGGCCGCTACATGATGGAGAACAATTACCGCTACACCGTGTCGCTGCTGGATTATTGCCAGAACGAGAATGTGCCCCTGCTGTACGCTTCCTCGGCCAGCGTCTACGGCGGCGGCACGGTGTTCAGCGAGTCGCGCGAGCACGAGGGGCCGCTTAATGTCTATGGCTATTCCAAGTTCCTCTTCGACCAGTACGTGCGCCGCATGTGGCAGCACAAAACCTCGCAGATCGTCGGTTTCCGCTATTTCAACGTATATGGCCCGCGCGAGCAGCATAAGGGGCGCATGGCCTCGGTGGCCTTTCATTTTTTCAACCAGTACCAGGCCGAAGGCAAGGTCAAGCTGTTCGAAGGCTGCGACGGCTACGCCAACGGCGAGCAGCGGCGCGATTTCGTGTCGGTGGAGGACGTGGTCAAAGTCAACCTGTGGTTCCTCGATCACCCCGAGCAGTCCGGCATTTTCAATCTCGGCACGGGAAACAGCCAGACTTTCAACGACGTGGCCGTGGCGGCTGTGAATGCCTGCCGCAAGGCCAAGGGCGAAGCGGCGCTGGGCCTGAAGGAAATGCAGGCGCAGGGGCTGGTCGAATACGTGACTTTTCCCGAGGCGCTCAAGGGCAAGTACCAGAGTTTTACCCAGGCGGACATCTCCGCGCTGCGCACGGCGGGCTACGATGAACCGTTCCTGACCGTGGGGCAGGGCGTGGAGCGCTACGTGGATCACCTGCGTCAACGCGCGTAGCGCTGCGGCGTTTCAAAGAGTTGTAAGTCTGTTTTGTTAATCAACCGAAGGGGATTTTCATGAAAAAGCTGCTGCTCATTTTGCTCGCTTGCTTCGCATTTTCAACTTCGGTCTTTGCCGGCCCGGTCAACCTGAATAGCGCCACCGAAGTCGAGCTCGAAGCCCTGAAGGGCGTCGGCCCGGTCAAGGCTAAATCGATCGTCGATTACCGTGCCAAGAACGGCCCGTTCAAGTCGGTGGATGATCTGGAAATGGTGCCGGGCTTCGGCAAAAAGACGGTGGACAAGCTGCGCGCCGAACTGACGGTGAACGGTGGCGCCGCACCCTCCAAGGTTGAAGGAAAGGCCAAGGCTGCCGCCGATACCAAGAAAGGCGCAGCCGCGTCAGCCAAGGCGGACGACAAGGCCGCCAAAAAAGATGACGGCAAGAAAGCGGCTGACAAGAAGTAAAGTTACTGAAAATTTATCCACAACAGCCCCGCATGCGGGGCTGTTGTTATTTGCGGGGTATGTTTGAGTGTTTCGGATAAATGCGATAAATTGAACAAATTGGCATTAAATAGAAAGTGGGCCGCGTTTGTCTGATGCAGGAGAAATGCTGATTCCGTCCTGGGCGATGGAGCTTCATGCCATAGTCGTAGCGGCGCTGAATGAGGAGGGCCGGGTTGTCGAGTCCAACCGGGGTTTTCTTTCCGTAACAGCGGAAACGAAGGCGGAGGGGGCCGGCGTACGCCTGACCAAGCCGGATAGGGCAGAGCTCAGCCGGGCAGAAGTCGGGCTGGACGGCAAGGTATACACTGGGGCAATTGTCTTTGCGGGTTCGTCGGAAGGCTGGGGCGCTCTGTCCGGCAGCATTTACCGTGCCGGATCAGGATGGCTGCTCGCAGCCGAGGTGGGCGTTTCGGCGTACCCGCAACTGAATGGCGCGATCGAGCGGTTGGGCAGGGAGCTGGAGGATACGGAACGCACTCTGGCGCGACGCAATCAGGCGCTGCAAAAAGCACTGGAGGAGGTCGAGGCGCTCAAGCGCCAGGACACTCTGACCGGTTTGGCTAACCGCAGAAGCCTGGATGATCGTATCGCCGAAGAAATCGGTCGCTGGGAACGGTACCGCCGCCCGCTGGGGCTGATATTGATGGAGATGGATGACTTCGGCGGGGTCAATGAAAACTATGGCCGCGAAGTGGGGGATGAGCTGCTGCACCATGTGGCGACGGTTATCACCCACTCGGTGCGCTCCACCGACCTGGCGGCACGCTACGGCGGATTGGAGTTTGCCATGCTGCTGCCGGAAACCAATGAAATGGGCGCGCTGATCGTGGCCGAGCGGCTGCGCATGGAGCTGGAAGGGCAGTTCATCCTGCCCATGACACGACCGCTGACCGCCAGCTTCGGCGTGGCCATGCTGTTGCCGGGGGAGAGCCGCCAGGAGATGTATGCCAGGGCTGGGCGGGCGGTTGGGCATTCCAAGAAAAACGGCAGGAATTGCGTGACTATGGCGGGTGTGATCAGCGAATGCGACCAGCTATACAGGGTTGCTCTACAAAGTACGCAAGGAACAGGCAAGAATGTTTAAAAGCATAGAGGAATTCGTCGGCAATACGCCCCTGGTGAAGCTGAAGCGATTGCCAGGCAACACCGGCAACGTCGTGCTGGCCAAACTGGAAGGCAACAACCCGGCCGGTTCGGTCAAGGACCGGCCGGCGCTGTTCATGATTCAGCGGGCGGAGGCGCGCGGCGAGATCAAACCGGGTGACACCCTGATCGAGGCCACCAGCGGCAATACCGGCATCGCCCTCGCGATGGCGGCGGCGATGCGCGGTTACAAAATGGTGCTGGTAATGCCGGAGCACATGAGCGTGGAGCGGCGCCAGGTGATGCGCGCCTTCGGCGCGGAAATCGTGCTGACGCCGAAGGAAGGCAGCATGGAAGCCGCGATCGATACTGCCAACCGGATGCGCGACGAAGGCCGGGGGATCATTCTCGACCAGTTCTCCAACCCGGACAACCCGCAGGCCCATTACGAAGGCACAGGCCCGGAAATCTGGCGCGACACCCAGGGCAAAATCACCCATTTCGTCAGCAGCATGGGCACCACCGGCACCATCATGGGCTGCTCGCGTTACCTCAAGGAACAGAATCCGAACATCCAGATTATCGGCGTGCAGCCCAGCGAAGGCTCGCAGATTCCTGGTATCCGCAAGTGGCCGCTGGCCTATCTGCCGAAAATCTGCGATTTCAAGCGGGTGGACCGG
Organism: uncultured Sulfuricella sp.; assembly: GCA_964351305.1. GTDB lineage: Bacteria > Pseudomonadota > Gammaproteobacteria > Burkholderiales > Sulfuricellaceae > Sulfuricella. The sequence goes on along the minus strand of CAYGNO010000035.1, from coordinate 2,329 downwards.
CTGATCGAAGTCGGCCAGCAGGAAGCCGAGGAAATCACGCGCCGGCTGGCTGCGGAGGAGGGTATTTTCGCCGGCATCTCGTCCGGCGGCGCACTGGCGGCCGCACTCAGAGTGTCGGCGGAGACCGAAAACGCAGTCATCGTGTCCATCGTGTGCGACCGGGGCGACCGCTACCTGTCCACCGGCGTGTTCCCGGCCTGATTCCCTGCGTGAACCCAATAAAAAGCGATTAGCCTTGAAAAATCTATTGAACCGCAGAGGACGCAAAGGACGCAGAGGAATTCAAATGCTTGACGTAAAACGCACTCACCTAATGGGTGATTTAGCATAGTTTGGCAACATCTTGGCTTTTCCTCCGCGTCCTTTGCGTCCTCCGCGGTGAATCGTTGTCTTATGGTTGAAGGCTTCCGGCAGACTATCCGTGCCTTGATCCTGTTCGCGCTGCTTTCTCCTGTTGCCCAGGCCGGACAGATCACGCTGAGCGTCGACGACATCTCTTCACCCGTTTTTCACGCCAAGGCGATTAGCGCCACGCTGGACGGGCCGGATTTTTCCCGTTTCGAGGCGCGCATCGGGGAGCTTTCACTGCGTGAGCGGACCTGGCGCAAGGCGCGCCTGACCTGCGTAAAGACCCAATGGAAGAATGGCGAGATCCGCTGCGACCAGGGCGAACTGGATGTAGGCGAGAAGTTGCCGGTCAGCTTTGTTTATCAGGCGCAGTCAAAAACGCTGGCGCTGACTCTGGATTTTCCACGTGGCGAGACCTGGCAGCTTGGCGCGCAATGGGGCAAGCCCGGCTGGAACGTCCGGGTCGAGGCCCGCAACGGGCAGATCGCGCGTCTGGCCGGTTTTTTGCCGCAGGGCGGGATTCGGCCTGGTGCCGGGACGTGGAACGGCAGCATCAGCGTGGACGGCGACCGCAACGGGATGGAAAGCGTTACCGCCGATGCGGTGTTCAAGGATATCTCTTTTGCCGATGCCAGCGGGCTGCATGCCGGGGAAAAAATCGGTGGCGGGGTGCGATGGGACGCGACGCGCCGGAAAAGTGGTTGGCTATGGCGGGGCGAGGTGGACTGGAAGTCCGGCGAGGTGTTCTGGCAGCCGCTTTATTTTGCCGATGGCGGCCATCGCTTTGCCGGACAGGGCAGCCTGGAAGCGGGCTTGTTGCGCGTCAGCCAGGGCAGCCTGCGGCTGGCAGGAGTGGGAGAGGCTCAGCTTTCCGGTGCGTGGGGCATGTCGGGCCGGGGTCTGATGGATTTCGACCTCAAGGCGGCAGGACTCGATGTGGCCGGGCTGTACCCGATTCTGCTCAAACCGTTTTTGGCAAAAACCGCCTTTGCCAAGATGCGGGCCAAGGGTGGCGCCGATCTGGCGTGGCGTTACCGCGACGGCGTGACTACCGACTTCAACCTGAGACTGCGCGCTGCCGAATTCGTCGACGAGGACCAGCGCTTCGCGCTGCATGGCGTGAACGCTCGAATCCCATGGTCCAATAGGGAAGAGCGCCAAGCGGAAATTGGCTTCCAGAGTGGCGAGGTTTTGCGCCTGGCGCTGGGCGAGACACGGGTGCCGCTGACCATGCAGGGCTGGCAATTCAGCACGCCCGACTTTTCCATCCCGCTGCTCGACGGCAGGCTGAATATCGATGGCTTCACTGCCAGCCACAGCGATGGCGCCTGGCAGTGGCGCTTCAGCGGTGGCCTGGCGCCCGTTTCGATGGAGCGTTTCAGCGCGGCATTCAAGCTGCCGCTCATGCATGGCACGCTGGCCGGCATCATTCCCGCCGTCAGCTATGCCGGCGGCAATCTCAAGGTGGATGGCGCCTTGTTGTTCAAGGTGTTCGACGGCACGGCGGTGGTCAAAGACCTCTCGCTGTACGAGCCTTTTGGTCGCGCGCCGCGCCTGCAAGCCGGTCTCGACATGCGTAATCTCAATCTCGATCTGCTGACCCGCGCCTTTTCCTTCGGCAACATGCAGGGGCGCATCGATGTCGCGGTGGCCGGGCTGGAGCTGTCGAACTGGCGTCCGGTGCAGTTCGATGCCAAGGTGGCAAGCAGCCCCGGAAACTATCCGAAGAAGATCAGCCAGAGCGCGGTGCAGAGCATTTCGGCCCTGGGCGGCGCCGGGGCGGCCGCCGCCATACAGCGCAGTTTCCTGAGATTCTTCGAGCAGTTCGGTTACGATAGGATCGGCCTTTCCTGCGTGCTGCGCAACGGGGTTTGCCTGATGGACGGCGTCGAGCCGGCGCCGCATGGCTACGTCATCGTGAAGGGTGGCGGCATACCGGCGATCAGCGTAATCGGTTACAATCGCGAGGTGAGCTGGGACG
>CAYGNO010000034.1:0-16887 GCA_964351305.1 uncultured Sulfuricella sp. | reverse complement strand
CCCCGGCGGGGAGGGCACCCAAATCGGGCTCTGCCCACAAAACCAAAATTCCCCTCTGTACCGCCTCGGTATTTCGGGTGAATCGGGGGCCGTCGGCTGCGTTTGTCTGAGGCCAAAGGCCGAGTTTAACGCGGCCGCCCGATTTGCCCGAAAAATCGAGGGTAGCCCGAAGGGCCGGTGCGGGTGGGTCGCCTTCTTTTGGTTAACTTTTCTTGGCGAAGCAAGAAAAGTAACCTGCCCGCCGGGCAGCCCCGGCACCTAATCAGCCGCGCGTAGCGCACTCAACACTTGCTAGAAGTCCTGGCATTGTCATATGGAAAACAAAAGATCAAACTCATTGCGCATCAACCTATTACGATGGCATTATGTATGTCCGTTTATTAAAATATGTCCAGACGCAAGCATTCGTATATTAACTATATAACTTCAGGAGCAGACCCGTGTCTCTCACGCCAGATCTACTGAAGCGCATCGACGCACTCCTTGAGAGGGGTGGCGTGCTGATGTCTCGCCGCGGGCATCAGGGAGAGTTCGGTCCCGAGCATTGGGTGGAGTCAAATTTGATTTCCGACGTGCAGGCGTGGATGACATCCGCCGCAAACCTTGTTTCGCTCACAACTTCCCAGGGCAGCTACTTCCGAGAGGAGTTGGAGCGGATCACCACCAGCAAAGAATTGGCTGGCGGAGCACCTTGGCCGTTGGTCCAGAAGATGCAAGGACTCCTATCCGCGTTGAAGGACGAAGCCAACCATGGTCTGCTCCGCCGTCTAGAGGACGTCGTTGTAGCAACTGCGTTCGACGACTTTCTGGATCACGCCGAGGCTTTTCATCGAGCTAACAAAGCGCGCGAAGCCGGAGTGCTCGCAGCCATTGTCCTTGAGGACACGATCAAGCGCATCGCTGCGAAGAACAACGTAAGTGCTGGCGGGCTGACGCTGGAGCCTTTGATCGATGCACTAGTAAAGGTTGAAGTCTTCACCCCCGTGAAGGCGAAGCGTGTCAAGGCGTACGCCGGCGTGCGAAACCCAGCGCTCCATGCAGAGTGGGACAAGTTCGATATTCGGGATGCTGGGGAGCTAATCAGCGGTACCCGAGAACTGATCGAGCATTTCCTGTGAGCCCGAGGTCAAATAGGTCAATCGACACGGTCGTCCTATCGGCGTGCTTCGCCCGCTTACTGTCCGTCGGTCATCTCAAGCGTTATGCCACCCCCTCATAAACCACATGCCCCTCCACCAACGTATATTTAACCTTCCCCTGTAACTCCATCCCCAAAAACGGCGTATTCCTCCCCTGGCTCTTGAGCGAGCGCGGCTCGATCTTCCAGCACTGCTCCGGGTCGAAGATGCACACATCCGCAGTCTGTCCGACCCCCAGGTGACCGTTGTTCAAAGCCAGTATCCGCGAGGGTTCGGACGTGATCCTGGCGAGCGCATCGGCCAGGGAAACCCCGGTTTCCTTCGCCCATTTCAGCGTCAGCGGCAGCAACAACTCCAGGCCGGTGGCGCCGGGTTCGGCTTCGGCGAAGGGCAGCAGCTTGGCGTCGTCGTCCACCGGGGCGTGGTCGGAGCACAGGGCATCGACCGTGCCGTCGGCGAGCGCCTCGCGCAGTGCGTCGCGGTCGCGCTGGCTTCTGAGCGGGGGAATCAGGTGGCAGTTAGCGTCGAAGAAGCCGATGTCCATTTCGCTCAGGTGGGCGTGGTGGATGGCGACATCGCAGCTCACCGGCAGGCCTTCCGCCTTGGCGGCGCGGACCAGGGCCACGCCTTCGCGGCTGGAGAGGCGGCAGATGTGGATGCGCGCGCCGGTTTCGCGGGCCAGGGTGAGGATGCCGGCAAGGGCAATGGTTTCGGCGCAGGATGGAATCGCCGGCAGGCCGAGCCGGGTGGCGACTTCGCCATCATGGGCGACGCCGTCGCGGGCGATGAAGGCGTCCTGCGGACGCAGCCAGACGGTGAAACCGAAAGTGGCCGCATACTGCATGGCGTGCAGCAGCACGTTGGTGTCGGTGAGCGGCACGTCGGCGTGGGAGAAGGCGATGCAGCCGGCGTCGTGGAGTTCGGCCATTTCTGTCAGGCGCTCGCCGGCCAGTTTCTGGGTGAGCGCGCCGAGCGGGTAGACCCGCGCCTGGTTCAGGCTCTTGGCGCGATGCTTGAGCATTTCCACCAGTCCCGGCTCGTCCAGCGGGGGGTCGGTGTCGGGCGGGCAGACCAGGCTGGTGACGCCGCCGGCCACCGCCGCCAGCATTTCGGATTCGAGCGTGGCCTTGTATTCGTAGCCCGGCTCGCGCAACCGGGCGGACAGGTCAACCAGGCCGGGGCAGACCACCAGGCCTGTGGCGTCGATCGTGCGGTTGGCGTGAAAGCTCTCGGGCATGGCGCCGACGGCGACTACCTTGCCCGCAGCCGTGTACACATCCTGCTGCGCATCGATGTTGTTTTTCGGGTCGATCAATCGGCCGTTCTTGATGTGGATTTTCATTGCTTGCCCCCCGCCCCGCTACCCATCAGTATGCTCATCACCGCCATCCGCACCGCGATGCCGAACGTCACCTGCGACAGGATCACCGACTGCGCGCCGTCGGCGACGGAAGATTCGATTTCCACGCCGCGATTCATCGGGCCGGGGTGCATGACGATCGCGTCGGGCCGCGCCAGCACCAGCTTCTCGGCGGTCAGTCCGTAATACTTGAAGTACTCCTGGGCGGAGGGCAGCAGCGCGCCGCGCATGCGCTCGTTCTGCAGGCGCAGCATGATGATCACGTCGACATCCTTCAACCCCTTCGCCATGTCGTGGTAAATCTGCACCCCCATGCGCTCGGCACAGGCCGGGATCAGGGTCTTGGGAGCGATCACGCGCACTTCCGGTACGCCCAGCGTGGTCAGCGCATGGATCTGCGAGCGCGCCACGCGCGAGTGCAGCATGTCGCCGACGATGGCCACGCGCAAACTGGTCAGATCCTTCTTGTAATGGCGGATGGTGAACATGTCCAGCAGCCCCTGGGTGGGATGGGCGTGACGCCCGTCGCCGGCATTGACGACATGGATGTGCGGCTCGACATGCCCCGCGATCAGGTGCGCCGCGCCGGACTGGCCGTGGCGCACGACGAACATGTCCGCCTGCATCGCCGCCAGGTTGTCGACCGTGTCGAGCAGGGTTTCGCCCTTGCTGGTGCTGGACGCGCCGACATTCAGGTTGATCACGTCGGCGGACAGCTTCTTGGCAGCGATCTCGAAGGTGGTGCGGGTGCGCGTGCTGGGCTCGAAGAACAGGTTGAAGATCGCCTTGCCCTGCAGCAGCGGTACCTTCTTCACCTCGCGCTCGGGGATGTCGAGGAAGGACGAAGCGGTGTCGAGAATGTGCCGCAAGGTCGCCGCAGGCAGCCCTTCGATGGTGAGGAGGTGCTGCAGCTCGCCGTTTCTGTTGAGTTGGGGATTATTCTTCATGGCATTTTATAGTCCTGAGTTATGTAGGTTGGGTTAGCGGCTTTATCGCGTAACCCAACAAACCCAAAACATTCACCAAAAGTAGGCGCCTCCAGGCGAAACCCACATTTTGAAGGAAGATTAGGTTTGTTGGGTTACGGCGCAAAAAGCCGCGCCTAACCCAACCTACATTTTTAGGCATTGCATGTTATAGCCCATCCAGATAAGACTGCAATATCCGTTGCGCGGCAACCTGGTCCAGCACCGCCTTCTGCTTGCGGCCGCGCACCCCGGCCTCGTTCAGGTCCTCGCTCGCCGCGGTGGAGCTGTGGCGCTCGTCCACCAGCACGGTCCTGAGACCGAAGCGGCCTTCCATCTGGTGCGCGAAGCGCCGGCAGCGCGCGCTCATTTCGTGCTCCACGCCGTCCGCGTGAGCGGGCAGCCCCACCACCGCCAGCACCGGCCGCCATTCCTTGAGCAGCGCCTCGATGGCGCCGAAGCGCTGGTCGTTGCTTTCCCCCAGTACCGTCGTCAGGGGATGCGCCAGCCCCAACTCCAGTTCGCCCACCGCCACGCCGATGCGCTTGATGCCGAAATCGAAACCCAAAACCGTGCCTCGAACCGGGTGATGGGTGATGGGTGATGGGTGATGAACCCCATTTTTTACCGGGTCACCCATTCCCCATTCCCCATCACTCATCACCGGTCTCAAGCATGCCCCGCCTCATCGGCCAGGCTGGCGAGGTCTACGCCCAGCAGTTTCATCGCGGCCGGCAGGCGCTGCTCCCAGGGCAGGTCGAAGATGATAGCCGCCGAAGCCGGCACCGTGAGCCAGGCATTTTGCGCCAGCTCCTGTTCCAGCTGCCCCGCCGCCCAGCCGGCATAGCCCAGCGACACCAGCAGCTTGTACGGGCTCTGCCCGCGACCGACCGCTTCCAGAATGTCTTTCGAAGTAGTCAGGGCGACGCTCTCGTTCACCGCCAGGGTGGACATCCACTCTCCGACCGGCTGGTGCAGGACGAACCCGCGATCCATCTGCACCGGGCCGCCGAAGTGCACCAGTTCCTCCGCATGCTCTTCAGATTCGAGTTCGATGCCGACCTGGTCAAGCAGCATCTTCAGGGTCATCTCGATCGGCTTGTTGACCACCACGCCCAGCGCCCCCTGCTCGGTGTGTTCGCACACATAGGTGAGGGATTTGGCAAAATAGGGATCGGTCATGGCGGGCATGGCGATCAGGAAATGGTCGGTCAGGTTGACGTTTTGCATGCTGCAATTATCCTACAAAAAAACCATAATCCACAGAGTTGGGTAGTTGGGTAGGGTGGGCACGTCTTTGTGCCCACGCGGCTAGTCGGCAAAAGCCGCCTCAGTGTCCAGCTGGTCGGCGCGGGTAAAGGTCCAGGTGCGCACGATGCCGAGAATGTCGGTGTCCTTGCGAATGTCATCGGGAAAGGCCGCATAGGGCGCCGCCAGGTTGACAATGCGGATGGCCGCCTCGTCCAGCACCTTGTGACCGGAGGAGCGTCTGACCTCGACGCGCTCGACGCTGCCGTCAGCCTTGATGTTGACGATGAGCTGCAGACTGCCGTAGATTTTTTGCCGCTTCGCTTCTTCAGGGTAATTCAGGTTGCCAACTTTTTCCACCTTGATCCGCCAATCCTCGGCGTAGCGGGCGAAGCGGTATTCCCGGGTGCGCGCGCTGACGAAGTTGCGCTTGGGTTTTTTCTGGTAGGCGTCCCAGTCCCGCGCAATCTGTGCCTCCAGACGAGCAGCCTCAAGGCTGCGCATCGCCAGGTCGGAGCCCGTTTTTTCCGTCGGCGCTTCAAATGGCTTGACCATGGGCGGTTGCGGCTCGATCTGCTGCGTCGCCTTGACCTGGGTCATCAGGAGCCGGGCCTGCTGCTCCATCTGACTGACTTGCTGCTGCTTCTGCGCGGCTTCCGATTCCTGCTGACGCCGGTCCAGCACCGGCAACGGGCTTTTGGCCTGGCGCTCGGCATCGGTGTTGCCGCCGCCGTCGAGATTGGCCTGTGCCAGGGCATCGGCCTGGACCGGCCGGGAGGCAGATTTGCTGTTGACCAGCACCACTTCGAGGGAGGTGGCAATGGCCGATTTTTTCATCTCCGGCGCCTTGAAGGTCACGCCGAACACCGCCAGCAAATGCAGGGTGATGGAAATCAGCAGCACCAGTCCGAGGCGATCGGACTGGTTCAGCCGCGCAAAGCGGCTCAGAGAGATGGGAGCACGATGAGTGTTCAAGGCGCAGCCAGTTTAGCCGAAATAATCTGCCGAATCATCCTAAAGACAGTAATTGCTTAACCGCAGAGGCGCGGAGGCGCAGAGAAACAAATGGGTAAGGTCGCATAATGCTATAACTCATTGCTCTTCCTCCGCGTCTCTGCGGTTCAATTGAATTATTATGAATCATTGCTCCAGGGGCCCGACATAGCGGCACTGGCAAGTCACCTCAAGCAGGTCCACCTTCGACACCTCGAGCGACACCCGGCTGCCTGGCGGCACTTCGGGCAATAACGGCACGCGGATGAACAACGGTAGGTGGTCGAGCTTGACCAGGTTTTCCTTCACCACCACCGCGCCGGTTTCGCCGACCTGCTCCTGCTGCAGCCAGCGCAGGCACCAGTAGCGTTCCATCTGGTCCTGGATGTTGCCGTAAGCTTCGTAGGCCAGATCGAAATCGCGCATCGCGATCAGCAGCCGCTCGTCGCGGTTGCCGTAGGGGGCCGGCTTGCCTTCCAGCCGGGCGATCAGCTGGCGCTGGTTGACCAGATCGACGTAGCGGCGCAGCGGCGAACTCGACCACATGTAGTGCGACACACCCAGGCCCTGGTGCGCGCCCGGCGCCACGCTCATGCGCACCTTGCCGCCTTCCTGGTTGCGGTAGATGCCGGCATAGTCGGCTTCCGCCAGCTCCTTGCCCCAGGTGGCGTTGGTATGGATCATCAGCTCCGACACCACCCGGTCGATAGGGGTGTCGCGGTGGCGCTCGGTAATGGAAACGCGATCGTCCACCACCGCAAAATTGTAATCGGGGAAATTCCGGCTGCTTTCCCCCTTGCCCCGGCCTTCCTTGAGCCTGGTGGTGAAATCCCATAACAGCAGGAGCTCGTCCTTCCATGCGTAGTCGCCCTCGCGACTAAGCACGGTCTGTGCATTGAACACCGGCTCCAGCGTTTCATGGCGCAGGTTGGCGGCGATTTCTACGTGATCCAGCGCGCTCTCCTGGCCGACCACGGCATATTCCGGCGTCACTTCGAGGTACAGTGACAGCGCGGGGCAACGACGACCTGCGGCCAGGGTGTAGCGCTCCACCAGTTTCTCCGGCAGCATGGTGATCTTCTGACCCGGCATGTACACCGTGGACAACCGTCGCGAGGCGATTTCATCGAGACGGTCGCCCGGCGCGAAGCCCAGGCCTGGCGCGGCGATATGGACGCCGATACGCCAGTTGCCGTTATCCAGGCGCTTGATCGAGAAGGCGTCATCAATTTCGGTAGTGGCGGCATCGTCGATGCTGAAGGCCTGTGCATCCGAATGCGCGGGGTCGCCCTGGGGGTGAAGAATTTCGACTTCGGGGAAACCCGTGCCTTCGGGAAAATGCTCGCGCAGAAAGCGGTTCAGGTGGTAAGCATGAGCAGAAGGGATCGCGCCGCACTTGTCCAGCAGCTTCACCGGGTTGAGATTGGTTTCAGCGCAGGCCTTGTCGAGCGCCTTGAATTCGAGCGTGTTCTTGTCTGGCGCGTAAAGCAGAGCCTCCACGACTTGCGGGGTGAATGCCTCGGGCAGGCGTCCCGCAGCGAGTTCCGCCGCGTTCGCCGCGATGGTTTCTGCCTGCTTGCGTTTCTTCTCCTCGGAAGCCAGCGCCGCCTTGAGGTTTTCCTCCGGCGCGGCCTTGTAGCGGCCTTTGCCTTTCTTGTAGAAATACATCGGCGCACCATGCAGCTTCAGCGCCACCGCCGCCGCCTCGACCGGGGAAGGAGCATGGCCGTAGTATTCGCGCCCCAGGTCGGCGAAGGCGAATTCCTCGGTGCCGCAGCATTCCCACAGGAAAATCGGATCGAGTTCCGCCGCCGCTGCTTCTGCCGCTTCCATGAATCCGGTGATGGCCGGCGTCTCGAAGCGCAGCAGCACGTTGGCGGCCTTGATCTTGGTGCGCTTGCCGTGCGGCGTTTCCACCTGCAATGACGAAGTGTTGTCGGCCATGACGCTGGCTACCTTGATGGCGCCGTCTTCTTCGTACAAAACATTCATCTAATTCTTTTCGGTAAAATTGATTAACTGCAAACGGGTAGGATGGGTGGAGCGTAGCGATACCCATCATTCAGGCTGTCATTCGATGGGTATCGCTACGCTCCACCCATCCTACGCGCTTCTTCGTAAAGGATGTTCATATGAATTCCGTGAGGGATTAGCAGAGGTGAGGGGTGAGGCGGAAGGGCAACCCCATCACCGCGCTGTTTTTGACTTTTCGCCTCACCCCTCACCCCTCCCGCTGTTTTTAGCGAGCGCTGCCAGCAGCTTTTCATGCACGCCGCCGAAGCCGCCGTTGCTCATCACCAGCACCTGATCGCCGGGACGGGCGATGGCGGTCACGGCAGCCACCAGTTGGTCGAGGTCATCGAAAGCCTGCGCCTTGTCGCCCAGCGGGGCGAGCGCGGCGGCGGCATCCCAGCCCAGGCTGGCGCCGTAGCAGTACGCCCGGTCGGCGTCTTTCAGGCTGCCGGGCAGCGCGTCCTTCATCACGCCCAGCTTCATGGTGTTGGAGCGCGGCTCCAGCACCGCCAGGATGCGCGCTTCGCCGACTTTTTGACGCAAACCGGCGACGGTGGTGGCGATCGCGGTGGGATGGTGGGCGAAATCGTCGTAAACCGTGATGCCGTTCACTTCGCCGCGCACTTCCATGCGGCGCTTCACGTTCTCGAATCTAGCCAGCGCCTCGATGCCGAAACCGGCGGGAACGCCGGCGTGGCGCGCGGCGGCAATCGCCGCCAGGGCGTTCATGCGGTTATGCTCGCCGAGCAGCGGCCAGTTCAGCATGCCCTGGAACTCTTCCTTGTAGGCCACCGCGCCGGCAGCGCCGATGGTCCAGCCCTGCGCCGTGCCGAAACGCTCCACCGGGGTCCAGCAGCCCCGTGCCAGCACCCGGTCCAGGCTGGATTCGCGCCCGTTGGCGACGACCAAGCCGTTGCCGGGCACGGTACGTACCAGATGGTGGAACTGGGTCTCGATCGCGGCCAGGTCGGGGAAGATGTCGGCATGGTCGAATTCGAGATTGTTGAGCACTGCGGTGCGCGGGTGGTAATGGACGAACTTGGAGCGTTTGTCGAAGAAGGCGGTGTCGTACTCGTCCGCTTCCACCACGAAGAACGGCGAATCGGTGAGCCGGGCGGAGACACCGAAATTCTGCGGCACGCCGCCGATCAGGAAGCCCGGCTGCAAGCCCGCATATTCGAGTATCCACGCCAGCATCGCCGAGGTGGTGGTCTTGCCGTGCGTGCCGGCCACTGCCAGCGTCCATTTATCCTTCAGTACATGCTCGGCCAGCCACTGCGGGCCGGACACGTAGGGCAGGCCGAGGTTGAGGATTTCCTCCATCAGCGGATTGCCGCGCGACACCACGTTGCCGATCACGAACATGTCGGGTTCGAGCTTGACCTGCGCCGGATCGAAGCCTTCGGTCAGGGCGATGCCCTGGGCTTCCAGCTGAGTGCTCATCGGAGGATAAACACCGACGTCACAGCCGGTGACTTTGTGCCCGGCCTGCTTCGCCAGCACCGCGATGCCGCCCATGAAGGTGCCGCAGATGCCGAGAATGTGGATATGCATGAACGAACCCAGCTAAAAAGCCGACAATTCTAACATGGGGGCACCTCTAAAAACCCAGATTTCAGCCCAATGCTTCGACGCTGATCACCGCCAGCAGACTGTGTTCCTCGCCGGGCGCCACCGTCACCACATTATCCACGGCATTGGCGGATTCCACGCAGACCATGCCGCGATGTCCTTCCGGGCCGAAATCGCCCATTTTTTCCGCCTTCTCGATCCACGGATTCCACACTACGACGGAACGGCTGCCGCGCATGGCGATGCGGATCTGCCGCTTGAGGCCGCGGTCTTCGATCAGGCAATCGGTTTCGGTGTCGAGATATACCCGATCGACCTCGCTCTCGATCACGACGGGCCCCTGCTGGGTCTTGCGCGTGGAACCGCCGCCCACCTTGTCCAGGTAGGCGCAACCCTCCAGGCCACGGATCGCCATGTCGGCCACATCGCTGATGCGAAAATAGGTGTGGAGCGCTTCACCGATCTGAAATGGCATGCTGCCGGTGTTGCGCGTCACCAGTTCGACTTTCAGCTCGGCGCCGGCCGTCACCCGCAGCTGCGCGCTCGAAGGGTGCGGCCACTGGGCGCGAGTAGCGTCGGTTTCTACCAGGCCAAAACGGATGAAAGTCGCGCCATCCGGCTGCGCCTGGGTTTCCAGCACCTCCCACATCACCGTGCGGGCAAAACCGTGGCCGGGCAATTTGGCATCCTCGGCGTGGGGGCCGAACCACGGCCAGCAGATCGGCACGCCGCCGCGTATCGACTTGCCCGGCGCAAACTTGCCGAAGCGGGAAAGCCACAACACCGGCTCCTGGCCGCGCGGCTGCCAGGTCATCACATGGGCGCCCTGCAGGGCGATTGTGGATTCGGCATGGCTGTTGGCGACTTCAGCCACGGCCAAGCCGCCGGGACCTTCCTTGAACTGCACATGGCCGGGAATGGCATGGCGTTGGTTTAGCGCTTCGAGTTCGGCGGCGTTCATGATAGTCCTCAAAAAATTTGATGGTGTATTGTCGCCATATTTCAGACAAACCGCCAGACTGGAACCCGTTTTTATTGCCCGGCCCGTAACACGGTGCCGCCTGTTGAAGGCAACAGTCTGGTTTTGTTGCGCAAATAGCCTTAACATGGAGTTCCGCTTCCAACTTTCCGCCCTTGACGGGCATGCGCGAGGACAGACATGGCCCAGCAACGCATCAGTATGTCGGATATCCATATAGGCAGGCCGCTACCCTGGAATGCATACAATTCGCGCGGCCAGCTTTTGCTGAAAAAGGGGGTGATCATCGAAAGCGAGTCGCAAGTGGCGGGCCTCGTCGGGCAAGGCCTGTTTGCGGACGCGTCGGCATCGTCCTCCCGCGAAGCCGACATCCGTGCCGCTCCGGCCCGCGAGACGCCCTCGGTTCTGCGCATGATCAATCTCGCAGAGAAGCGACTGGAACGTTTGCTGTTCGGAGTGGGCAGCGAGCCCGACTTTCCCGCCAGGCTGATGGAAGTGGCCGCCTCGGTGATTTCCGCCACCGAACTGAATTCCGATATCGCGCTTGCCAGCATCCTGCTCAACCAGCAGGCCGGCGATTATCCGGTCAGGCACTGCCTCGACACCGCCGTAGTCGCCATCCTGGTGGCGCAACCCATGGGTCTCGCGCGCGAAGAGATTGTGACGCTCACCGCCGCCGCGCTCACCATGAATGTCGGCATGCTGCGCCAGCAAATCCAGTTGCAGCGCAAACAGGAAGCGCTGTCCGAAGAGGAAATCGAATCCATACACCGGCACCCGCAAGAAGGAGTCGGGATGCTGGAAGCAGCAGGCGTCCATGATGCCGGCTGGCTGGCGTATGTCATGTCCCACCATGAAAGCGAAGATAGCGGAGGCTATCCTGCCGGCCTTGCGGGCGAGGAGATTCCGCCCGGCGCCAAGATATTGGCGCTGGCCGACCGCTATTGCGCCTGCGTTTCCGAGAGAAAGTACCGCAAATCGCATCTGCCCAGCACGGCGCTACGCGAAATTTTTCTGGAGAGGGGAAAAAGCGTCGATCCCACGCTTGCGGCCTATTTTATCAAGGTGCTCGGCATCTACCCACCCGGCACCCTGGTGCGGCTGAACAACGGAGAAATCGGGGTGGTCACCAGGAAAGGTGAAGGGCCTCTCACGCCCACCGTCCATGCGCTGGTCGGGCCGCGCGGCGTGCCCTTGTCGATTCCGGTCAGAAGGGATACCGCTGGCGAGCCATTTACCATCAAGGAAGCGCTTCACGTGGATCAGGCCAATATCCGCTTCAGCATGCACCAGGTTTGGGGCAACGAGGCGAGTCTTTAAAAGATCGCAGAAATAGAGCGGGTTCCGGTTGCGGGCGGCGGCGCGCCGGTCAATACCCCAGCACCGGCGCCAGCCACCTCTCCGCCGTCGCCATGTCCCAGCCCTTGCGTTTGGCGTAATCCTCGACCTGGTCGCGACCGATCTTTCCGAGCGCGAAATAGGTCGATTCCGGGTGGGCGAAATAGAAGCCGCTCACCGCCGCCGTGGGCAGCATGGCAAAACTTTCTGTAATGGTGATTCCGGCTTTCTCCGGCGCCTGGAGCAGATCGAACAGCGGGCCTTTTTCGCTGTGCTCCGGGCAGGCGGGGTAGCCTTGAGCGGGGCGGATGCCACGGTATTTTTCCGCGATCATGTCCTCGTTGGAAAGCGTCTCGTCTTTCGCATAACCCCAGAATTCGCGCCGCACGCGCTGGTGCATCAGCTCGGCGAAGGCTTCGGCGAGACGGTCGGCCAGGGCCTTGAGCATGATCGCGCTGTAATCGTCGTGATTCCTTTCATACTCGGTCACGCGCGCGTCGATGCCGATGCCTGCCGTGACCGCGAAGGCACCGAGATAATCCTTCACGCCCGACTCTTTAGGCGCAACAAAATCGGCCAGGGCCAGGTTGGGTTTGCCTGGCGATTTTTCGGCCTGCTGCCGCAGGGTATGGTAGGTCATCGCCACCTGGCTGCGGCTTTCATCGGCATAGATCTCGATGTCGTCGCCGACGCTGCTGGCGGGAAAGAGGCCGATCACGGCGCGCGCTTCCAGCCACTTCTCCTCGATGATGCGCTTGAGCATGGCCTGTGCATCGGCGAACAGCTTCTTCGCCTCCTCGCCCACCACCACGTCGGTGAGGATTTTCGGATAGCGCCCGTGCAGTTCCCAGGCGAGGAAGAACGGCGTCCAGTCGATGCGCCCGGCGATCTCAGCCAGCGGGTAGTCGTGGAACGCCTTGAGGCCGATAAATGTCGGCACCGGCGGCACATAGGCGGCCCCCTCTCCCCAACCCTCTCCCACGAGGGGAGAGGGGGCAATAGTGAGGGGCGCTTGTTTTGATTTGAACGCATTGGCGCGCGCCTCGGCCAGGGTCAGCCGTTTGGTTTCGTTGGAGCGATTCTGGTGGCGTTCGCGGATCGCCACGTATTCATCGGCGATGCCCTGAACATAAGCGCTGCGCAGGTCGTCGCTCAACAGATTGGAGCACACGCCGACGGCGCGCGAAGCGTCTTTCACGTAGATCACCGGGCCAGTATAGTGCGGCGCGATCTTCACCGCGGTATGGGCGGGCGAAGTGGTGGCGCCGCCAATCAGCAGCGGCAGCTTCATCCCCAGCCGTTCCATTTCCTTGGCGACGTGCGACATTTCTTCCAGCGACGGCGTGATCAGGCCGGACAGGCCGATGATGTCGGCCTTTTCATCGATAGCCGCCTGCAGAATCCTGGCGGCGGGCACCATCACCCCCAGATCGACCACGTCGTAATTGTTGCACTGCAGCACCACGCCGACGATGTTCTTGCCGATGTCGTGGACATCGCCTTTGACCGTGGCCATGATGATCTTGCCCTTGGCCTTGGCGGCCTGGCCGGTGGCGGCCTTCTCGGCCTCGATGTACGGGATCAGATGCGCTACCGCCAGCTTCATGACGCGGGCGGACTTCACCACCTGGGGCAGGAACATCTTGCCGGCGCCGAACAGGTCGCCGACGATGTTCATGCCGTCCATCAGCGGCCCCTCGATCACGTGAATCGGGCGTTCCGCCTGCTGCCGGGCTTCTTCGGTGTCCTCGACAATGTAGGTGGTGATGCCCCTGACCATGGCATGGGCGAGTCGCTCGCCTACCGGCACCTCGCGCCACGCCAGGTCTTCAACCTGGGTCTTGGCCGCGCCCTTGAACGATTCGGCAAAATCCACCAGGCGTTCGGTCGCGTCAGGGCGGCGATTGAACAATACATCCTCGACCCGCTCCAGCAGGTCTTTCGGAATTTCTTCGTAAACGCCGAGCTGGCCGGCATTGACGATGCCCATGTCCATGCCCGCCTTGATGGCGTGATACAGGAATGCGGTGTGGATCGCCTCGCGCATCGGCTCGTTGCCGCGAAATGAGAAAGACACGTTGGACACCCCGCCGCTCACCTTGGCATAAGGCAGGTTCTGCTTGATCCAGCGCGTGCCTTCGATGAAATCCACCGCATAGTTGTTGTGCTCCTCGATGCCGGTGGCGACCGCGAAAATATTCGGGTCGAAAATGATGTCCTCGACCGGGAAACCGACCTGCTCGGTGAGGAGTTTGTACGAACGGGCGCAGATCTCGATCTTGCGCGCCTGGGTGTCGGCCTGGCCTTGCTCGTCGAAGGCCATGACCACCGCCGCCGCGCCGTAGCGGCGGCACAGTCTGGCCCGCTCGATGAATTCCGCCTCGCCCTCCTTCATGCTGATGGAGTTGACGATGGACTTGCCCTGCACGCATTTCAGCCCGGCCTCGATCACCGACCACTTCGACGAGTCGATCATCACCGGTACTTTGCAGATGTCCGGTTCGGAGGCGATCAGGTTGAGGAATTTCACCATCGCGGCCTCGGAGTCCAGCATCGCCTCGTCCATGTTGATGTCGATGATCTGGGCGCCGTTTTCCACCTGGGCCTTGGCCACTTCCAGCGCCTTGTCGTATTCGCCGTTGACGATCAGGCGGGCGAACATCTTCGAGCCGGTGACGTTGGCGCGCTCGCCGACGTTGACGAAGAGCGAGTCCTCGCCGATGTTGAGCGCCTCCAGGCCGGACAGCCGCAGCTTTTTCTCGATTTCGGGGATAACGCGCGGCGGCAAGTCTTTTACCGCTTCGGCGATGGCCTTGATATGCGGCGGCGTGGTGCCGCAGCAGCCCCCCACGATGTTAAGCAAGCCGCTAGCTGCCCATTCGCGCAAGTCCGCCGCAATAGCCTCGGGCGTTTCGTCGTAACCGGTTTCCGACAAGGGGTTGGGCAGGCCGGCGTTGGGGTGGGCGCTCACATAGACACTGGAAATGTTCGATAGCTCTTCCACGTACTGGCGCAAATCTTTCGCGCCGAGCGCGCAATTCAGGCCGATGGAGAGCGGCTGGACATGGCTCACCGAGTTCCAGAACGCCTCGGCGGTCTGCCCGGAAAGCAGGCGCCCGGACAGGTCGGTGATGGTGCCGGAGATCATCACCGGCAGCTTGATCTGATGGGTGTCGAAATACTGCTCGATGGCGAACAGCGCGGCCTTGGCGTTGAGCGTGTCGAAAATCGTCTCGACCATCAGGATGTCGGAACCGCCGTTGACCAGCCCGCCGATCGCCTGGATGTAAGCGTCCACCAACTGGTCGAAGGTGACGTTGCGGAAGCCGGGGTCGTTGACCTCGGGCGAGATCGAGGCGGTGCGGTTGGTCGGTCCGAGCACGCCGGCGACGAAGCGCGGCTTGGCCGGGTTCCTTGCTTCGAATTCGTCCGCCGCGTCGCGCGCCAGCTTGGCCGCTGCGAGGTTGATCTCGTACACCAGCCCTTCCATGTGGTAGTCCGCCATGGCGATGGAAGTGGCGTTGAAGGTGTTGGTTTCGAGGATGTCCGCCCCGGCTTCCAGATAAGCGGAATGGATGTCGCGGATGATCTGCGGCTGGGTCAGCACCAGCAGATCGTTGTTGCCCTTCAGGTCGCTGCCGTAGCCGGCGAAGCGTTCGCCCCGGTAATCCGCCTCCGTCAGCTTGCAGGTCTGGATCATGGTGCCCATGGCGCCGTCCAGGATCAGGATGCGCTGTTTGAGCTGTTCATGCAGCAGGGCGGTACGGTCTTGGCGGTTCATGGCAAAAGGTGTCTTGGTGGGGCGATAGTGCCTATAATAACATCAGCCGGTCACTCCGCTAATCTACCTGAAAAAAGCACTTAACCACGAATTTACACGAATAAAACACGAATGTTCACGAATAATCAATGAATTAACCGTAAGTAGCCGCCTTACCCGTTGAGGCGAGATTATGTTTTAACTATTCGTGTTCATTCGTGCTTATTCGTGTCATTCGTGGTGAATTGCCGTTTTTAGGCTCAAGGAGAGCACAACATGCAACACATGACACCCAAACAGGCATACGAATTCCTGCAGTCCAACCCCGAAGCGGTATTCGTCGATGTGCGCAGCGAAATGGAGTACCTGTTCGTCGGCCATCCCGAGGGTTCGATGCTGATTCCCTGGATCGACGGCCCCGACTGGGAAGTGAATCCGGAATTCGTCGGCCACGTGAAAAAGGCCGCCAGCGTGAACCGCCCGGTGGTGTTGATCTGCCGCTCCGGCCGCCGCTCGGTGGATGCCGGAGCGGCGCTGGAAAAAGCCGGGCTCCAGGACGTGTACAACGTGCTGCACGGCTTCGAGGGCGACCTGGACGAACATCACCACCGCAACTCGCATAACGGCTGGCGCCACGAGGGCCTGCCTTGGGCGCAGACCTGATGCGTAGGAGCGGCGCCCTCGCCGCGATTTTCAACCGCATTCGCGCCGGGGCGGCGCTCCTACATGCACTCAGCCGTGAAGGGTGGGCACGTTTTTGTGCCACGCGATCCCAGGAGGTTATCTCAGCGTGGGCTTGGTTCCAAAGCCTGTTGGTCTTTAACTAAAAAAACATGCATAATGCATCATAACCCAGAAAAAAGAAGCGGGGCTCTTTAGCTTGGAACCAGCCGAACTACTGAAACAGAACCTGGCGATCGAACCCGATCTGCAGAACTTCATCGGCTTTGTCCTGGAAAGCGCAACCCGGCTCGGCGGCAACCCCTTTGCCTCCTCCATCGCTTCGCTCGACCTGATGCAAAAGCTGCGCAATGCAGGCGCCGCCACCGGCTTCCCCCTGCCGGCCTGCCTGCTGCTGCAGGGTTCCCAACTGAGGGTTCAGTGGGGGGAGCGCGCTGAACACCTGAAAATCACCCATCTCGCCCAGATGCCGAAGCAGGAGGCTGTCGCGCAATTGCGCCGCCACCTGCAGGATTCGACCGCGTCCGCAGACCCGGCCCTCCTGTTGCAGCGCAACGCCGAAATGGCGCGCCACCTCGACGAAACCCGCGCCCGCACCGAGAAGGAGCTGGAAGCGCTCCAGCAAACCCTGGAAAAACGCCAGACCGAACTGCACGAATCCCTGCGCCAGGCCGAAACCGACCCGCTCACCGGCCTTCTCAACCGCCGCGCCTTCGATGAAAAGCTCGGCCAGGCATTCCGGCACACCATGCGGCAGAAGGCGGCGCCCCTTTCGCTGGTGCTGTTCGACCTGGATCATTTCAAGCAAATCAACGACGAATTCGGCCACCAGTTCGGCG
>CAYGNO010000033.1:0-17006 GCA_964351305.1 uncultured Sulfuricella sp. | reverse complement strand
CCGCATTCGCGCCGGGGCGGCGCTCCTACATGCACGAGCATTCCAATGGGCAATCTGGGTTGATCGAGAAATGGAAGTTAAGACCCAAAACAAAAAGGGCAGGCGATATCGCCTGCCCTTTTTTGACTGCCTCAACTCAACCTGCCGCCATACATTAAATGTACAGGCAGATGTCCGATTCCCCGGCAAACTCGAAGAACGATGCGGCGCCCACGTAATCGATCCCGTCGATGAAATCGCTGTGCTCGAAGCCGAACAGTTCCACGGTCATCTGGCAGGCGAGGAATTTCACCTCGGCTTCCTGACATAGCTCGCGCAGTTCGGGAATAGTCGCAACGCCGTTATTGGCGATGGTTTGCTTCATCAGTAAGGTCGCAAACGACTCGAAACCCGGGATGCCCGCCTGGATAATATTGGGAATATTCCAGTTGATACCCCTGAACCACTTCGGACCGAACGGCATCTTCATCGGCATGCCGGGATTCCCCAGCGGGCTGACCTTGAGGCAACTCGTATCCTTGCGCACCAATTGCAAACCATAAAAGGTAAAGAATATTTGCACTTCATAACCCAGCGCTGCGGCGGTCGAAGCCAGAATGTAAGGGGGATAAGCCCAGTCCAGCGTGCCCTTGGTCGCGATGATTGCAAGCTTCTTCGACATGTTTTGTTGCCTCCGGATGGTAGATAGTTATTATTTGTTCAAACTATTCTTATTTATTATTTCTTCTTGAGGAAAAACTGGTATTTGCCGCCTTCCTGAGTAGAAGACAGCAACTCGTTGCCGGTCTGCTTGGCGAAGGCCTGCATATCCTTGACGGAACCCGGGTCGGTGGCAACCACTTTCAGCACCTGGCCGGCAGTCAATTCGGCGAGAGATTTCTTGGTGCGCAGGATGGGCAGGGGGCAGTTCAAACCGCTGGCGTCCAGTTCTTTATCGAAATTCATTTTTCTCAGTCTCCTTTGAGTGTGGGGTTTAGATGTAAAAAAGAGATTTTATAATACAGATAAGGGCAAATTGCAACAGCCGCGACTACCCCCTGACAAAAATCAAGCCGCCTTGGCCAGCGCCAGACCGGACTGCGTCCAGGCCATAATGCCACCCTGCAGGTTATACACGTTGTCGTGCCCCTTGGCCGCCATGAAGGCGCAGGCCTGCGCCGAGCGCGCGCCGGAACGGCAATAGAAGATGGTATGGACATCCTTGTCGAGCTCGTCAGCCTTGATCGGCAACAGGTGCAAGGGCAGATGTAGCGCACCTTCGATCACGCCGTAAGCGACTTCGTTATCACTGCGCACATCCACCAAGGCGAAATTTTTTTTCTCGCTCAGCAGGGAGTGCAGCCCAGCGACATCAATTTCCTTGATGCCGAACATATTGGAACCGAACATCGAGGCTTTTCCTTCAACAAGAAAATTCAGAGTTCACTAATATACCAAAAAATCTCAGCAATGCGATCACTTTGTTTATCTGGACATCATTTCACTTTCTCAATTCTCGCTATGCAACAGAATACGTAACTGATCCAGCAATTCCGGCGCATCGAAATCCCTGCCCCCCCCCACGGCGGGCAAACGATGCACACACATTCAGGGCGCGGATAACCTTCTCCGGCTTCGGCGTCAGCGAACCCCTCGCTTTTCAGTGAAGGTAGAAGTTAACCCGGATTATCCATTGGAATGTTCGCGCCTGTAGGAGCGCCGCCCTCGGCGCGAATGCGGTCTCAAATCGCGGCGAGGGCGCCGCTCCCACAGCGGTGTTTTGGCTCGTGGGATAATTTGGGGTTAATACTGAATCATGTTCCACTGATCCTTGCGGCGCAAGCGCCGCTGAATTACACTTGCCGGACATGCGCCGTGCCCGGAAGCCCATCTCAAAAAGGAGGTTTAACATGCGTACCAGCCATTCCCCTGTTCGTCCCTTCCGTCGCCAGCTCGGGCAGGGAATGACCGAATACATCATCATTGTCATTCTGGTCGCCATCGCCGCCATCGGTGTTTACATGTACTTCGGCAAGACCGTGCGCGAGGACGTAGCCGGCATGGCCCAGGAAATGTCCGGCCAGAGCAGCCAGGATGCCCAGCAGAAGGCGAAAGAAGCCGCCTCCCAAGCCACAGGCGAGGCCGACAAAAACAAGGGCCTAGGTTCCTACGACAACCCCCAGGGTGGGAAGTAACAACCCGACGGCTCCCGTCGAGGGGGCTCATGCGGGGATGGAGCAGACAAGGTGAGCAGGCAGCAGGGCCAGTCCCTCGTGCTGACCACCATCCTGCTGATGGTAGTGGCGGTGGTGCTGCTGCTGGTATTCAACACCGCCCAGCTCACCCGCTCCAAGATGGAACTGCAGAACACCGCCGACGCCACCGCCTACAGCGTCGCCACCATCGCCGCCCGAGACTACAACTTTACCGCCTACATGAACCGGGCCATGGTCGCCAACCAGGTGGCCGTGGCCCAGATGGTGGGCCTCGCCTCCTGGTTCCGCTTCACCGGCCAGACCCTGGACAACATCACCGCCCTGTGCGAGCCGATCCCCGGCCTGGACGTCATCTGCACCGCCATCGACGAGGTGTACAACGAGTTCGATCAGGTGTTCGAGAAATCCGTCTTCCCGGTGATCGTCAAAGTCCTGCACTACTGGATGACCGCTCTCTCCGACCTGCAGATGGTATTCCATTACGGCAACATCGAGGCCATCGCCCAAAACCTGTTCTACAGCGGCGACACGGTGCAAGCCGGGGTGCTGACCCTCAACGACCCCGACGCCCGCCTCTTGGCCTGGCCCGACAAAAGCGGCGATATTCCCGCCGAGCTGTACCGCCTCGCCATTCTGATCAAGGATGCCGGCGACTGGTGGAAATTCACCAGCCGCTACGACGACACGAAAGCGGAAATGAGCCGCTTCGCCGACGTCACCCGCAATTCCGTGGACGATTTCAGCAACAGCCGCTCCTGGTATCTGGGGGGAACCATATACGACACCGACTGGATCATGGATCACATACCGAAATGGCTGCGGGACCTCATCAACACACTGCTGCCGGTGCACATTTCCGGCTCCATGAAAGTAGGTCTGGACCGCAAGGGAGGCACCGAACTGAAGCAGGTGAACGACAAGTACTCCTGGTCCGCCGCCGATACCCTGATGGCGGACGAGGAAATCAAGATCGAGGTGAAATACCCCTGCGGTTTCAAGTGGTGCGAAAAATGCCGGCACCATATCTGCGTCTGGTATACCTGCGGCATCAAGTATTGCAGCAAGGATTTCGACGAGCATCTGGATCTCCCTCTCGGCTGGGGCGCCGCCTATTCCGCCTCGCCGGACGACTCTACGCCGGGGGAAGAAATCTTCCACGCCGGTCTCAACGACACCCAGTACGGCGGCGCGGCCGCCGGAGCAGCGCGCCCCACCTTCGAGGTCGCGGTAGGGGAATACGGCGAGGAACCTCTGGCCTCCTTCGGCGGGCTGCTGCCCTATTACGGCATCAGCAACCCTTCTTCCCCCTCCACCCGTAACAACGACGGCCCCCAGCTCACCATCGTGGTGAGCAAGAACACGGACAAGGCGAGAACCGCTGCCCAGGCCGGTTTTGGCGCCCCCGCCAAAGGCGTCGGTCCCTTGGGCCTCGACAATCTCCGCCTGGAAGAACCTGCCGACATGGACTCTTTTTACGCGATCTCCAAGGGCAAACTGCACTTCGCCCTGGACAGCCAGTACAGCAATCTCTTCAGTCCCTACTGGGAAGCCCGGCTGGCCGACACGACCGACCAGGAGCGTGCCCTGGCCTACGAAACGCTGTTTGGCTGGAAGAATCTGCTGCCCAAGGCTCCAGCCCCCACAGCCAATACCAGCGGATTAAGCGACTATGCGCCGTAACCCTCCCCTCCTCCGACATGGCCAGGCCATGACCGAATTCCTGGTGGCCTGCCTGGTGCTGATCCCCCTCTTTCTCGCCATGCCCCTGCTGGGCAAATACCTCGACATCAACCACAGCGCCGTCCAGGGCGCCCGCTACCTGGCCTGGGAGCGCACGGTGTGGACTCCGGAGAAGAAAAGCAACGCCCATCTGGAAAACGAGCTGCGCAACCGGATCTTCACCCGGCCCGGCGAGCCGATCCGCCCCACCGACGGCGCCGCCCCCCCGGCCCAGTACAACCCCCTGTGGACCGACCCGACCGGCAAGCCCATGCTGGCGAACTACGGCGACGTGACCGGCCACACCGAAACCGGCAAGGGCCAGACCACGCCGGGGCTGATCTACAGCAAGGTCACCAGCACCCTGGTTGATATCTTCAACACCGTGATGGGCTGGCTGGAGGCCATCGGCGGCGTGCGCCAGGCCCAGTTCCAGATCAACGTCAAGGGCATGTACTCAGGCCCCCTCGGCGTCAACGTGGCCGAGCAGGGCACAGCGGGGAGAGGAGGAATGATCCCGCCCCTGCTGTACGTAACCCCGATCAGCATCACCCCGCGCTCCAATGTCATCATCACCGACGCCTGGGGTGTATCCGGCCCCGGCAGTGGATATCACTGTACCAAAGACCAGGACGCCATGTCCGAGCTATGCCAGGTGGCCCCTCTAGTACCCACCAACGCCCTGTCCGGCTGGTTCAACACCCTGACCCACGACGTGGGCTACGTCATTCCCGAGTTCAAAAGGCTGGATTACGGCCATATTGCACCGGGGATAGCGCCCAAGGATCGCCAGCCATGAGGGAGTTCGTTGCTGGCCTGCTTCTACTGCTTGGCGCCGCGCCCGCGCAGGCCTGGACCACCGTCGAGGAGCCGCCCCTGGCCAGCCTGGAATGGGTGGCTCAGGATATGGTTTACAATGGCGTTCCCATGCGTATCCAGTTCTTCCGCAGCAAGGCAGCACCGCCGGAAGTGCTGGCCCACTACCGCCAGCGCTGGACCGATGGTGGCCGGCGGCATTACGTGGAAAACAATCTGGGCCCGTGGAAAGTGATTTCCCGCGCCCTGAACGATTATTTCGTCACTGTCCAGGTGCGCCCCGCCGCCGCCGGCACGGAGGGCTATCTGTCACAGCGGCCCCTTAAAGCCCCGCCGCGCCCC
Organism: uncultured Sulfuricella sp.; assembly: GCA_964351305.1. GTDB lineage: Bacteria > Pseudomonadota > Gammaproteobacteria > Burkholderiales > Sulfuricellaceae > Sulfuricella. Next base: position 11,934 of record CAYGNO010000033.1, on the reverse strand, counting down.
GTCCTCGGCCAGGGCTTTCCTCTGCCGCCGGGAAGCGAAGTGGTCAACGACATCCTGAGCCGGGATGACAACCGGCAAGGGCGCACCCTGCTGGCGTTCAACCCACTGCCGGTGGAAGCCAATGCCACCTTCTTCCGCAACAGCCTGACCGGGGAAGGCTGGACCATGGCCAGCGAAGGCAATGCCCGCAACGGCGGACGGCAGATGGTGCTGCAAAAGGGCAACCAGGAACTCTCGCTCGCCCTGACGGTTGCAGGCGGTCGCACCGCGGTCGGCGCAACGATCGTAAGGCGCTAAAATGGTGGACATGAAAAAAATTTCCGGGCAATCTTACACGGAATACGTCATCGTAGTGATGATGGTGGCCCTGGCTCTGCTGGCCCGGGACGAATCCGGCCAACCCTACATCGGCAAACTGATCGCCGCTGTCAAGCAGCACTATCAGGGTTATGCGACGTCGATTGCCCTGCCGGAACTGCCGTCGGACAAATAGGAAAGGGGGAGTATGTTCACAGGCCAGGATATCGCCGAAAAAATACGCGGTCGCCAGACTCTCGTCCTGGCTGTTGCCGGGGGGTTGCTGGGACTGGTGGCCAGCATAATGGCCTACCACTACCTGGAGCGGGAAGAAACCCAGCTGCGCGACAAAATGAAGGCGGAACAGACGCAAAACCTGGTGCCGGTGGTGGTGGCCAAGGCCGACCTGTCAGCGGGGGTCACCGTGGGGGACAACAACATGGCCATACGCCATGTGTCAAAGGACTATGTCTATCCAGAAACCGTCCTCCCCAACGGCTTCGACAAGGTGAAGGGGCAGGCGCTGGTCAAGCCCCTGGGCAAAGGGCAGCCCCTGCTGCTGGGCTACCTGGCCGAGGGCGGGGCGATGGGCCTGGCGGACAAGGTGAAGGAAGGCCGCCGGGCAGTGACCATCAACGTGGATGAGGTCAGCTCCCTCAATGGCCTGATCCAGCCGGGAAACCGCATCGACCTGATACTGAGCAACCGCAGCGGCGGAAGTGGCGGCATGGTGGTTCCCCTGCTGCAGGGCGTGAAGGTGCTGGCCACCGGCAGCCAGCTCGCCCCCTCCCCGGACAGCCAGCCGGGGAGCGACAAGTTCGGCCTGCGCTACGCCACCCTGACCCTGGACGTCACCCCCGCAGAAGCCGAACGGGTAGTACTGGCACGGGACAGCGGCGCCCTGACCGCCATCCTGCGCGGTCGTGACGACGACAAAATCGCCGCCGACCTGACCCAGATGCAGGCCGAACAGCTATATTCCTGGGGCGCGAGCATCGGGGACAGCGTGAGTTACATCATGCGCGGTGGCCAGCCGGGGCTGGCGACCATCTTCCAGGTGCCTGTCGGCCTTCCCGCCCTGCGCGGCGCCCAAGCCCCGGCCAAGGCCGCCGAACCCCCCGCGCCGTCGGCCACAACCAATAACGGCGAAAACCACAACAAACAGGACAAGCCATGAGCATGAAACCCACCCTGTGGCTGGCGGCGGCTTGCCTGGCCCTGGCTGCGATCTCCGCCCCGGCCGGACCGGCAAAAGCCCCCCCTAAAACCGAAGCGGCGAAAAAAACACCCCGCCTCGAACGCATCGACCTCTACGTCGGCGAAGTGCGAGTACTGGCTATCCGTCCGGTGTCCAAGGTGGCCCTGGGCAACGGTCGGCTGCTAAGTTCCACCATCCTGCCCAACGACCAGTTGCTGCTGATAGCCGATGCCCCCGGTGACACCACGGTACACATCTGGCTCAAGGACGGACAGGAGATTCAACTGGCGGTCCACGTGTCAGAAAACGATTCGGCCCGTGTCCTGGCCGGCGTGCGCGCGCTGATCCAGCCTCTGGACGGGATAACAGCGCGGGAAGTGGGGGGGCAGGTATTCATCGAAGGGGGCGTGGATCCCAAGACCAAGCCCCGGCTGGCCACCATCGCCAAGGCTTTCCCCAAGGTGGTGGACCTGACCATGGAAAGTGACATGACCATGAAGAAAATGGTCCACCTCGACGTGCGCATCATGGAGTTCAAAAAAACCGCCCTGGAGCGCATCGGTGTCGACTGGGTCACACCCCAGACCTCTGCCGCCTTCTCCGGCCCCACCATCGGCCTGCGCATCGGTCGCTTCCAGCCCCTGCCCGGCCCGCGCCAGTTCATGAACCTGGGTACCAACATCACCTCCATCATCAACCTGATGGTGACCAACGGCGACGCAGTGGAACTGGCTTCTCCCCGCCTCAGCACCCGCAGCGGCGGCCAGGCCGATTTTCTGGCCGGCGGGCAGATACCCATCCCCGCCACCAACACCACCGGCCAGAGCAACGTCACCTTCAAGGACTACGGCATCAAACTCAGCTTCAAGCCGGTCACCGATGCTGATAACAACGTGCTGATCAAGGTGGATACCGAAATCAGCACCGTGGACAACTCCATCACGGTTCAGGGCATCCCCGGCTTCCTCACCCGCCGCACCAGCGCCGAAATCAATGTCAGGGACGGCGAGTCCATGGCCCTGTCCGGCCTGATCGACACCAACATCTCCAACAACGTGAACAAACTCCCCTTCCTCGGAGACATCCCTGTACTGGGCCAATTGTTCCGTTCCACCGAATTCCGCAACAACCGCACCGAGATGGTGGTGTTCGTACAGCCCCACATCGTCGAGGCCGGCAAGGCCGGCGACATTAGGTCGGAAGAAATGTCGGCCAAGGTCGAGAAAAACCGCGACCGGCTGCTCAAGGACAACCTGGCGGAGTAGACCCATGATCAAAATCCGCGTGGTTCCCCCCAAAGGCGAGCCGAGCGATATCACCTGCGCAGGCAACCGTTTCACCGCCGGCAGCGGCCCCGACAACCTGGTGCCCCTGTTCGGCCAGAAAGTGGCGCTGACCCACTTCGCTGTCAGCGAGGATAATGGCCAGTTGTTCGTGGAGGACGCAGGATCCCAGGACGGCACCTTCGTCAACGGTGAACGGGTGTCGCGTCGCGGCCCTGTGTCGCCGGCAGACGAAATCAGGGCAGGCAGCTACCGTATCTACCTGGACAACGGCAAAGACACCGCCACGGCCCGTGAAACTCCCGTCGCCGCAGCGCCCGCCGCTCCTCCTGCCCCGCCGTCAGCGGCCCCCGAAGCTCCGCCCTCCGATCCTGTCCGCCTGGCCGAGATGCGCGACTGGCAGGACCGGGTACACCAAGTCCTGCTGCAACAAATGGACTTCAAGCGGGTGGATGTGAGCCGCATGAGCGAGGCCGATCTGCGCAGCCTCACCAGCCAGCTGATCGACGACGTGATCAGCCAGATGCACGACATACCCGCCACCATCGACATAGCCGAACTGGCCAGTGCGGTGCTCGACGAGGCGGTGGGCCTGGGTCCCCTGGAAGCCCTGCTGGCGGACGACAGCGTGAGCGAGATCATGGTCAACCGCTTCGATGAAATTTTCGTCGAGCGGCGGGGACGGTTGGAGAAAACGCCGGTAACCTTCACCAGCAACGAGGCGGTAATGTCGGCGATCGAGCGCATCGTATCCCCCCTCGGGCGACGCATCGACGAAAGCTCGCCCATGGTGGATGCCCGCCTCCCCGACGGCTCGCGGGTCAACGCCATCATCCCGCCCCTGGCCCTGCGAGGTCCCAGCATCACCATCCGCAAGTTTTTTCGCCACCGTCTGGATATCGAGGAACTGGTAAAATTCGGCTCCATCGGCGAGAACATGGTGCGCTTCCTGCAAATCGCTGTGGAGCAGCGGCGCAGCATCGTTGTTTCCGGCGGCACCGGCTCGGGCAAAACCACCTTCCTCAACGTGCTGTCCAATTTCATCCCTCACACCGAGCGCATCGTCTCCATCGAGGATGCGGCGGAACTGCAGCTCCATCAACCCAACCTGGTATCCCTGGAGGCGCGACCGGCCAACGCGGAAGGCAAGGGCCAGGTCGCCATTCGCGACTTGGTGAAGAACAGTCTGCGCATGCGACCGGATCGCATCGTGGTGGGTGAATGCCGCGGCGGCGAGGCTCTGGATATGCTCCAGGCCATGAACACCGGCCACGATGGCTCCCTCACCACGGTCCATGCCAACGCCCCCCGCGACGCCCTGTCCCGCATCGAAGTGATGGTGCTGATGGCCGGCATGGAAATGCCCATCTCCGCCATCCGGGAACAGATCTCCTCGGGCATCCATCTTGTCGTGCAGCAGGCCCGCTTTGCCTGCGGTAGCCGCAAAGTCACTCACATCAGCGAGATCACCGGCATCGAGAGCGGCACCATCCAGCTCCAGGACCTGTTTCTGTTCCGCCAGCATGGCTACGGCCCCGACGGCAAGGTGCAGGGAGAATTCGTCGCCACCGGCGCCATTCCGGAATTCTACGAAACCCTTTCCCAGCGAGGCACCCTGACCGACCTCAGCTTGTTCCGGGTGGAGGGTAAATCGCCTTGACCAAGCTGACGGTGATCCTGCTCGCCTTCGTCGGCGGCACCCTCCTCGGCCTGGTCGGGTTAATGATTTTGCTCGCCTTCCTGCGCCGTTACCGGGAAGCATTCACCCACACCGCTCAGCACACCCTGGGGGAGATGTTTCTGTTCGTGGATCCCCAGCGTTTGTTCCATTACAACCTCGGCCTGCTGGCGGTAGCCCCCCTGCTGGTGCTGGCTCTCACCGACTCCCTCCCCCTGGCCGCCGTTACCCTGGCCCTGCTGGCGGTGCTACCCCGCTACGTTTACCGCGCCCTGCGGGAAAAGCGCCTCAAGCACTTCATCGCTCAACTGCCGGACGCCCTCATGGCTCTGTCCAGCAGCCTGCGGGCCGGCGGCAGCCTGGCGGTATCCCTGGAAAAGCTGGTGGACGAGCAGCGCCCGCCCCTGAGCCAGGAATTCGAGTTATTCCTGCGCGAGCAGCGCCTGGGGGTGGATTTCGACACCGCCCTGGAACACATGGCCCAACGCATCATCCACCCGGATTTCCAACTGGTGGCCGCGGGTATGCGCATCTCGCGGGAAGTGGGGGGCAACCTGGCCGGCATCCTGGAAACCCAGGCCGACATCCTGCGCAGCAAAGCCATGATGGAAGGCAAGATTCGCTCCCTCACCGCCCAGGGCAAGCTGCAAGGCCTCGTCATGACGGTGCTGCCCCTGTTTCTGGCAGCGGTGCTCTACTTCATGGAACCGGATGCCATGAGCCTGATGTTCACCACCCGCACCGGTTGGCTGGTGCTGGGGGTCATCGTGGTAATGGAATCCCTGGGCTACCTCGCTATCCGCAAGATCACCACCATCGATGTCTGAACCAAATTTCGCCCCTCTTCTGATCGCCCTCGGCTTCGGTCTCGCCGTGGTGCTGGTGTTCGCCGTCGTCGCCGCCCTGTGGCGGGAACTCCCTCCCGATCAGCAGGAAAACATGGATCCGCCTCCCGCACCGGTACGACTGCTGTGGCCCCTGATACGCTTCTTCGCCTATTTTTTCGGCGCCCGCCTGCCGGTGAACCGCCTCCAGGCAACCCAGAAAAAACTGCAGGCAGCCGGCCTGGATTACATGCTCCTGCCGGAACAATTCTTCGGGCTGCAAGCCACCTCGGCCATGATCGCCTTGCTTCTGGCCGCCCTGCTATTGCCCGTCGCCCCGATCCACGACCTGGCGTGGTTATTTCTGCTGCCTGTAGCGGGCTTCTTCTACCCCTGGCTGTGGGTGCGGGATACCCGCCTGCGGCGGCGCCGCGCCATCCTGAAAATGCTGCCGGTGTACCTGGATTTCATTTCCATGGCGGTGGAAGCAGGCCTGAACCTTTCCGGCGCCATCGCCCAGGTGGTGGAAAAAGGCCCGCCCGGCCCGCTACGCTTCGAATTTTCCCGTGTGCTGCGGGAAATCCGCGCCGGCCTGTCCCGCGCTGACGCCCTGCGCCGCATGGCCAACCGGGCAGATCTGGATCCGGTGTATTCTCTCGTCGGTACCGTGATTCAGGCCGAGCGCACTGGCGGCAGCCTGGGTCCGGTGCTCAAGATCATGGCCAATCAGCGCCGCACCGAACGCTTCCAGGCGGCAGAAAAGGTTGCCATGGAGGCTCCGGTGAAGCTGGTGGGGCCCCTGGTTCTGTTCATTTTTCCCGTCACCTTCATTGTCCTGGCCTTCCCGCTGGCAATGAGGTTCCTCTCCCAGGGAACGCTATGAGGGAAGGAATGCTTGTCGCCGGCGGCAACGTCATCGTTCCCAGAGCGCGCCGCACCGACGGCCCCTTCGAACGCGCCCGGGGACTCCTCGCCCGCCCGCCCCTGAAAACCGGCGAGGCACTGCTGATCGAACCCTGCTCCGGCATTCACACCTGGGCCATGGCCCACCCCATCGACGCGGCCTTCCTCGATCGGCGGGGAAGGGTGTTGAAGGTGGCGGAACACCTGCCCCCCTGGCGCTTCTCCCGCTGCCCGGGAGCGCGCGCGGTGGTCGAACTGGCCGCCGGGGAAATGACACGGCTGGGATTGGCGAAAGGCATGGAAGTCGAATGGCGAGAAATCGCGGAGGCAGAATGAAGTCGGGATCCTGGCTCACGCTTTGCGTCGCCTTTGCCTTTTGCCTGTGCTTCCCCGCCGCCGCCTTTTCGGAAGACGGTGACCTCCTCGACCAGGCCGCGCTGGCCAGGCAGGCCTATGATGCCGGCCAATGGGAAGACGCCCTGCAGCGCTATGCCCGCCTGGCCGAAAAGGCCCCCGGCAATGCGGAAATCCGCTTCCGCCTCGGCAACGTCTATGCCCGTCTGGGCCGGCTTGAAGAAGCGGCGGCGAGTTACCAGAACCTGCTGGCTCGCCAGCCGGCCACCCCCAAGGGCTGGCACAACCTTGCCGTGGTGCAATTGCGCCAAGCCATGGCCGCCCTCTCCGAGGCGGAACGCCAAGGCGCCCCCCAGGAAGCCCTCCCCTCCCGCCGCCTGCTCGATGCCCTGGAAACCACCATGGGAGACCGCGAAAAACCGGCCCCGGAATGCCCTGCCGCCATCGAGCCCCCGGCTGTCGAACCTCCGGCTCCCAAACCCCTCGCCGCCTACACCGCCAGCAGGGTCAACCTGCGCCAGGGTCACGGCCCCGGCCATCCCAAGGTAGCCACCCTCCCTGCCGACGCCTTAGTAGAAGTGTTGAGTCAACAGGAAAACCACGCCCAGGTAAAAACCCGTGACGGCCAAACCGGCTGGCTCCCCCTCTATCTGCTGCGGCTGGGACCGGTTGCGGGCAACCCGAATGAACGCTAGGGATGTACCGATCAATTCGTTTCATCGGCCAAGCCAGCGCGGCCAGAGCATGAGCGAATTCATCATCGTCCTTCCGGTGCTCCTGCTCCTCGCCCTCGGCGCCATCCAGTTCGGCCTGCTCTACCACGCCAAGGCCACCCTCAACCTCGCCGCCTTCGAAGCGGCCCGGGCGGGCGCCATCAACGAGGGCCGGGCAGGCGCCATGAAGCTGGGCCTCGCCAACGGCCTGCGCCCCCTGTTCACCTACAACACCGACCACGGCCAGGTCATCGGCGGCTTCGACACCGCCAAACAGGAAGTAAACGCCTACGCCAAAATCGAAGTGGTCAACCCCAGCGACGAAGCCCTGCGCCACTGGAAAGGCCGCATCCCCAACAACAACCTGAGCTACGCCACGGACGCCACTCCCACCGGCCTCACCCTCCAGGACGCCAACCTCCTCAAGATCAAGGTCACCTACTGCTACCCCTTGCAAGTGGCCCTGCTGCGCAACACCATCGTCACCCTGGTGCGCAGCGACGCCGACCCCTTCGCGAAGACCTGCTACGATGCCTACCGCCTGCCCATCGTGGCTCAGGGGATCGTGCGGATGCAAAGCGACTATTGTCCGGGATGTTAGGCGGAGGTGCTGCGCACAGGTTCGATCCCGACCCTGCCGGGTGTGGCGTGGCGCACCCACAACCATTCTTGTGTGATACCGCCAAGCTGCTGTTTGCTGAATCCGCAAAGAGAGGGAAGTGTTGGCGGCCGGCATTCTGCTCGTCTACACCAGATTGTCGATCAATTCGAGACGGTTAGGGCTGGCCTTGGCGATGCAGGCAAAGCGAGCATGCCTTACTCTCCCGCCACCCAGTGGCCCGACTTGCCGCCCTGCTTCTCCAGCAGGCGGATGCCATCCATCCTCATGCCGCGATCCACCGCCTTGCACATATCGTAGATCGTCAGTAAACCGACGCTCGCCGCAGTCAATGCCTCCATCTCGACGCCGGTGCGCCCCAGGGTTTCCGCCGTGACGATGCACTCGATCGCCGCGTTGGATTCGTCCACGTTGAACTCCACGCCGACCTTGGTGAGCGCGAGCGGGTGGCACAAGGGAATCAATTCGGAGGTGCGCTTCGAAGCCTGGATCGCCGCGATGCGGGCAACGCCGAGCACATCGCCCTTTTTGGCCCCGCCCTCCAGAATCAGCTTTAAAGTGGCGGGCTGCATGGTAATTCTGCCGGCAGCGCGGGCGATGCGGCGAGTTTCCGGTTTTTCCGCCACGCCCACCATATGCGCCTGTCCAGCCTCGTCAAAATGGGTGAATCCGCTCATATTTGGCACCTGAATAATGAACTTATATTTAAACCCGGAAGTTTCATAAATTAACGCACGCCCTCGCTGGTCTTTTGTTGGATATGAAAATTTTGCTCGGTCGGGCGTATGAATAACTACGCCGCTCCTTCGCAAAACTTCCCTATCCAACAAAATCCTGCGCGATCATCGCGCGAATTTATGAAACTTCCGGGTTGAAGCGATTATCATAGCACCATGAATTTACGCCACCTAGCCCCACTTATTCCGTTGCTGGCCATGCTCACCATGCCGGGCGTGTTGGCCGATGGCCTGCCCGACTTGGGCGAGGCATCGCAAAGCGGATTCTCCCCGCAAACCGAGCGCCGCATCGGCGAGGCCATCATGGCTGACGTCCGCCATGACCGCAGCCTGGTGGACGATAGCGAACTGACCGACTATCTCAACAACCTCGGCTACCGGCTGGTGGCCTCCAGCGCGGAAAATCGCCAGGATTTCGAATTTTTCGTGCTGCGCGACAGCACCCTGAACGCCTTTGCCCTGCCAGGCGGGTTTATCGGTGTGCACACCGGACTGATACTCGCGGCACAGAGCGAATCCGAGCTCGCCGCCGTGCTCGGCCACGAAATCGCCCACGTCACGCAGCGCCATCTGGCGCGCATCATCGCCAAACAGGAGCAAAGCGCGATTACCTCGCTCGCCATGCTGGCGGTGGCGATCCTGGCTGCGCGTTCCAATCCGCAAGTTGCCAATGCCGCCATGGCGTCAGCGCAAGCGACTTCCATCCAGACCCAGCTCGACTTCACCCGCGAGCACGAGCGCGAGGCCGACCGTATTGGCCTGCAGACTCTGACCCAGGCCGGGTTCGACCCGCGCGGCGCGGCTTCTTTCTTCGAACGGCTGCAAAAATTCAACCGCTTGTACGAAAATAACGCGCCGGATTACCTGCGCACTCACCCGATCACCAGCGAACGCATTGCCGACCTGCAAAACCGCCTGGAAAACAAGCCCTACCGCCAGGTTCCTGACAGCCTGGAATTTCAGCTGGTGCGCGCCAAACTGCGCGCAGACGAAGGAACGCCGCAGCAGGCAATCGCCCACTTCGAGGAAGCGCTGCGCGAAAAGAAATACAACAGCGAAGCCGCCAGCCGCTACGGCCTGACAGCTGCCCTGCTACGCGCCAAGGATACCGCGCGCGCCGAGCAGGAACTGGCGCAGTTGCGCAAAGCCGCTGCGCCCAACGCAATTATCGAAAACCTGGGCGCTCTGATCAAGACTGCCGCCGACCCGCAAGGCGCCGCCCTCGCCCAGTACCAGGCAGCACTGAAAAGCTTTCCCAATCACCGGGCGCTGGTGTACGGCCATGCCGAAGCCCTGCTGCAGAACCGCCACAGCGGCGATGCGCTGAAGCTGGTCGGCGACCGGCTGCGCCGCTTCCCCAACGACGGCCGGCTCTACGAATTGCAGGCGCAAGGCTACGCCATGCAGGGCAAGAGGCTGCTCTCCCACCAGGCTCAGGCCGAAGCCTACGCTCGCCAAGGCAGGCTGGTCGCCGCCATCGAGCAGTTGCAGTTCGGCTTGAAGGCGGGCGACGGCGATTTCTACCAACTTTCCATTGCAGAGGCCAGACTCAAGGCATTGCGCGTCGAACATGCCGAGCTCACCAAGAAACCTTAAATTACAAGTGAGGAGTGAGGGGTGAGGAGCAAAACCGGAGCGGCGCCGCTTTTGACTTTTCTCCTCACTCCTCACTCCTCACCATTTTTTTCATAGGTACTTGAAAAATTCACAGACAGCATCAAATTAAATTTAGTATGCTTAAAGGAAGCGAATGGGTAGCAAGCGTCAAGAAACTCCGGTACTGGAAACGGTAAGAAGCAGGCCGAAGACCCCGCCACTGTTCAACGTGGTACTGCTGAACGATGACTTCACTCCGATGGAGTTTGTCGTCGAGGTGTTGCAGCAATATTTTTCCAAGACCCCCGAACAAGCGACGGAAATCATGCTTAAAGTACATACTGAAGGCGCCGGTCTATGTGGGGTGTACCCCAAGGACATCGCCGCAACCAAGGTCGAACAGGTCGTGGCATTCGCCCGGCAGCATCAACATCCGCTGCAATGCGTGATGGAGGGAGTGAAATGATCGCACAGGAACTTGAAGTCTCTTTGCATATGGCTTTCATGGAGGCGCGCCAGAAGCGCCATGAGTTCATCACCGTGGAGCATCTGCTGCTGGCCATGCTGGACAACCCCAGCGCGGCCAAGGTGCTGCGCGCCTGTGCCGCAAACATCGAGGAACTGCGTAAAATGCTGGCCGAGTTCGTCACCACCGAAACGCCCACCGTGGCCGGCTCGGGTGAAGCGGACACGCAACCCACCCTGGGCTTTCAGCGCGTGATCCAGCGCGCCATCCTGCACGTCCAATCCTCCGGCAAGAAAGAAGTGACCGGCGCCAACGTGCTGGTGGCGATTTTCGGCGAGAAAGATTCCCATGCGGTGTATTTCCTCAGCCAGCAAGGCATTTCCCGCTTCGACGTAGTGAACTACATCTCTCATGGCATCAGCAAGGTAGCGGAAGGCAATGTGCAGCGCCAGGATCCGGAGCAGGAGTCCGAGCAGGAAGCCGCTCCCGCCGGCGCGCTGGAGAACTTCACCCAGAACCTCAACACCCAGGCTCTGGCAGGCAAGATCGACCCGCTCATCGGGCGCGAACTGGAACTGGAGCGGGCCATACAAACCCTGTGCCGCCGCCGCAAGAACAACCCCCTGCTGGTCGGCGAGGCGGGCGTCGGCAAGACGGCCATCGCGGAAGGACTGGCGCGGCGCATCGTCGAGGGCGAGGTACCCGAAGTGCTGGCCGAGAGCACGGTCTATTCGCTCGACATGGGCGCGCTGCTGGCCGGCACCAAGTACCGCGGCGACTTCGAACAGCGCCTCAAGGCGGTCCTCAAGCAGCTCACCGAGGACCCGCACGCCATCCTGTTCATTGACGAGATCCACACCCTGATCGGTGCCGGCGCCGCTTCCGGCGGCACCCTCGACGCTTCCAACCTGTTGAAGCCCGCCCTGAGTTCCGGGCAGTTGCGCTGCATCGGCGCCACCACTTACAACGAATATCGCGGCATCTTCGAGAAGGATCACGCCTTGTCGCGGCGTTTCCAGAAGATCGACGTGCCCGAGCCCAGCGTGGAAGAAACCGTGGCCATCCTGCGCGGCCTGAAATCGCGCTTCGAAGCCCACCACGGCGTCAAGTACACGGCGGCGGCACTGACCACGGCGGCGGAGCTGTCGGCGCGCTACATCAACGATCGCCACCTGCCCGACAAAGCCATCGACGTAATCGACGAAGCCGGAGCCGCGCAGCGCATCCAGCCGAAATCGAAGCAGAAGAAGACCATCACCAACAAGG
>CAYGNO010000032.1:0-17478 GCA_964351305.1 uncultured Sulfuricella sp. | reverse complement strand
CGATCGAATCCGCCAAGTTCCTGCATGACGGCGGCTGGGATTCGACCAAGCGCTATTTCCTGGTGGCCGCCAACGCCTCCAACAAGGTGGCGGTTGTGGACACCAAGACCGGCAAGCTGGCTGCGCTGGTGGACACCAAAGCACGCCCGCACCCTGGGCGCGGTGCCAACTTCGTGCATCCCAAGTTCGGTCCGGTGTGGGCGACTTCCCACTTGGGTGCTGACGTGATTTCGCTGATCGGCACCGACCCGGCCAAGCACAAACAGTACGCATGGAAAGTGGTGCAGGAGTTGAAGAATCACGGTGGCGGCTCGCTGTTCACCAAGACTCATCCGAAATCCAGCAACCTGTGGACCGATGCGCCGCTGAATCCGGAACGGGAGATTGCTGAGTCGGTGTCCGTGCATGACCTCAAGAATCCGGACAAGGCGCCGGAAGTCATCAACATCGCCAAGCTGGCTGGCCTGCCGGAAAGCAAGGCGATCAAGCGCACGGTGCATGCCGAGTACAACGCGAAGGGTGATGAAGTCTGGTTCTCGCTGTGGGCGGGCAAGACCGAACCGTCTGCGATCGTGATCATGGACGACAAGACGCGCAAGCTGAAGGCTGTGATCAAGGATCCAAAGTTGATCACGCCAACCGGCAAGTTCAACATCTTGAACACCCAGCACGACATCTATTGATCTAGCGGTTCAGCCCGGGGAGTTAGCGCTCCCCGGGTTTTTTTCGGAAAAAACAGATGGATGGAAGTGCCGGGCTTTTTTTACGGCAAGAACTTAAGTAATTAAGAATATATTTAAAAGCAACCGATAATGGTGTTATTTTGAATCGCCGCATATAATTTGCTGCGGCGATTTTGATGCAATGAATGCTCAGATGGAACATAAGAATTAATACAGCTAAAAGGGTTGGCCATGTCAGATACACAAAATACACGTAAAGGCTGGTGGGGCGCGTTGCGCAGCCCCAGCGCCCGTTATTCGCTTTTGACGCTGCTGGGAGGCGGTTTCATCGCCGGCATTATTTTCTGGGGCGGTTTCAATACTGCCATGGAGGCGACCAATTCTCTGGAATTCTGCATTTCCTGTCATGAAATGAAGGACACCGTCTACCAGGAATACAAGAAAACCATCCATTATTCCAATCGCACCGGCGTGCGCGCGGTCTGTTCCGACTGCCACGTGCCGAAAGACTGGATCCACAAGATCCAGCGCAAGGTCCAGGCCAGCAAGGAAGTGTGGGGGAAGATCACTGGAGTGATCGATACGCCGGAAAAATTCGAGGCTCATCGTCTGACGATGGCCCAAAATGAGTGGGCGCGCATGAAAGGCTCCGATTCGCGCGAATGCCGCAACTGTCACAGCTTCGCGGGCATGGACGGCGACAAACAGAAGCAGCGCGCTCGCAAGGAACATGAGCGCGCACAGAAAGACAAGGAAACCTGTATCGATTGCCACAAGGGCATCGCCCACCAGAAGCCCAAGGGGATGCCGGAAGAGGATGAATGAATCGGCCTGTAACCTTTTGGCAGGGCGTGCGTTTTACACTATATGAAATCAACCGTCATTTAAGGGGAAGTTAATGAATAAGTCTCTGATCGCTGTTTCGGCATTGGGTTTGATCATGGTGGGTAGCGCCGGCGTTGCGTTTGCCGCAGATGCGAGCAAGGCGCCCTCGAAGAAGATCACGGTGTTTTACCCCGGCGCTTCGGGCATGGAATGGATACTGAAGGGCACCGAGCACGGCGGCGCCAAGGGCGTGAAGAAGGGCGAGTCCTGCATTGCCTGTCACGTCGACGAGAAAACCGGCAACGAGGAAGCGCCGGAAATCGGCAGCAAGATCGTTTCCGGTGAAAAATCCAAGAGCTTGGCGCTCGAGCCGGAGCCAATCAAGGGCAAGCCGGGCAGCATTCCGGTGACGGTGCAGGCGGCGCATGACGCCAACAACCTGTATCTGCGCTTTACCTGGAAGAACACCGGTTTTCACGGCGGTAAAAAAATGGATGCCGACAACCCCGTCAAGCTGGCGGTGATGCTGGAAGAGCCGGGCAAGGTGGAGCATGACACCGTGGGCGGCTGCTGGGCGACCTGCCATAACGACGTGCGCACCATGCCCGGCGTCAAGGATGACAAGAAGACCAAATATGTCACGGGCGGCAACCTGGCTGCCGGCAAATTCTACGACATTTTTCAGTTCAAGAGCGGCAAGGGCCAGAAGCCGGCTGACGGCTACATCGCCGACAAACGCGTGATGGAGGGCGGCAAGGCGCTGTCCGAAGCCAAGGGCGAACTGAAGGGCGACACCTGGACCGTGACTTTCACCCGCAAGCTGTCCGGCGGCGAGGGCGACGTCAAGCTGGAACCGGGCAAGGCTTACAACTTCGGCTTTGCTATCCATGACGACCATACTGAAGGCCGCTATCACTACGTTTCCCTAGGCTATACTTTGGGTCTGGACAACGCCAAAGCGGACATCAACGCAGCAAAACAATAATCCAAGTTTGTGCGGGGGCCTTGGCCCCCGCGCGGCGTTCACACCTGGTAGCTCGAAAAAAAGGGAACCTGCCTGCCTTTCGGCGGGCATTTCTGTTTTGGACAAGGAGTGAATGACATGAATACCATTGAGGTGCGCACGACGAAATTGATCATTGCATGTTTCGCGCTGTTCGCTGGTCTGGCGACTGCGGGCGAAGCGGTCGAGGTCGGTATCGATAAGATGCAATTTATTCCGCAGTTGATAAAAATCAAGCCTGGCGCCACGGTCAAGTGGGTTAACAATGAAAGACGCAACAACCATTCCGTCCTGTTCGAGGACGTGCCGGAATCCGAGCGGTTTTTCCCCGGCGAATCGTGGCAGCGCACATTCGACAAGCCGGGCGTTTATCCTTACCGATGCGGCCCTCATCCGGAAATGACCGGGGTGGTGGAAGTTGCCGAATAACCATTCCCGAATTAGTTGGATCTGCGCTTTCCTGCTTGCGACCGCGTTCCCCTGTACGGCCTGGGCCGATACGCCTGCCCCCGCGCGCCAGGCCGAACTGCTCAGCCTGGTGCGGCAGGATTGCGGCTCATGTCATGGCCTGCGGCTTGAAGGGGGGCTTGGCTTGCCACTGACCTCCCAGGCGCTCAGGGAAAAGTCCCCCGAGGCGCTCAAGCAGACTATTCTGCATGGTCGCGGCGGCACGCCGATGCCGCCGTGGAAGCCGTTCCTGACCGAGGCCGAGGCAGGCTGGATCGTTGATATTCTGTTAAAGGGATTACCCGATGCGCATTAATGTTGGTTTGGCCATGAATGAACATGAGGTTTCACGAATCCCTGCGAGTCTTTTTGTGTTTGTTCGCGGCTTGTTTTTGCTGGTTGCCGCTTTTGCGCTAGCCGGCTGTGCTGCGCCGCAACTGCGCGGCACCGGCGATCTGGGAGTGGTTATCGAGCGCGCGGCCGGCAGCATTCAGGTGGTGGAAACCACTCGCCGCACCCGGCTTGGTCAGATTGACGGCTTGGGCGACTTGTCCCACGCTTCAGTCAACTATTCCCGCGACGAGCGCTATGCCTATGTGTTCGGTCGGGATGGCGGATTGACCAAGGTGGACTTGCTCGAAATGCGCATCGTCAAGCGCGTGATGCAGTCGGGCAACAGCATCGGTGGCGCGATTTCACAGAACGGCAAACTGATCGCGGTCGCCAACTACACGCCGGGCGGCGTCAAAGTGTTCGATGCGGAAACGCTCGACCTGGTGGCCGATATTCCCGCCCTCGACGATGCGGGCAAGCCGTCCAAGGTGATCGGGCTGGTGGATGCGCCCGGCAACCGGTTCGTGTGGAGCCTGTTCGAGGCGGGTGAGATCTGGGTGGGCGACCTGCGCGACCCGGCCAGGCCGAAACTCACCAAGTTCAAAAATATCGGCAAGGAACCCTACGACGCCATGATCACCGCCGACGGGCGCTATTACCTGGCCGGGCTGTTCGGCGAGGACGGGCTGGCATTGCTGGACTTGTGGAATGTGACGACCGGCGTGAAACGGGTGCTGAACGGCTACGGCAAGGGAGAGCAGAAGCTGCCGGTGTACAAGATGCCGCACCTCGAAGGCTGGGCGGCGACCGGCAATGAACTGCTGGTGCCGGCGGTGGGGCGGCACGAGGTTCTGGTCATTGACCAGAATAAATGGACAGAGGCCGGGCGCATTCCCGTCCACGGCCAGCCGGTGTTCGTCGTGGCGCGCCCGGACAATCGCCAGGTATGGGTCAATTTCGCTTTTCCGCACAACGAGGTAGTGCAGGTGATCGATGTGCCGAGCCGCGCTATCGTGAAGACGTTGAAACCGGGCAAGGGCGTGTTGCACCTTGAATTCACCCCCAGGGGCGAACAGGTTTGGGTGTCGGTGCGCGACGAGAATCGGGTGGAGATTTACGATGCCGAAACCTTCGAAAAAATCGGTGAGTTGCCAGCCGACAAGCCGAGCGGTATTTTCTTTACCCCGCGCGCCCACCGTATCGGCCTGTGACCCGTTGCAAATGACCGGAAACTTGACCTAGAGCAAGGCCCGCCCTGAATGGGTAGTGCACACTGCTGTCATCATGTTGCCGGCGAGGCCCTAAAATGACGGAACTCGAACTTCATCTGCTCAACGATTTCCAGCGCGATTTTCCGCTGGTGCCGGCGCCCTTCGGCGTGATGGCCGGACGTTTGGGCGCGAGCGAAGCCGATGTGCTGGAAACGCTAATCCAGCTTCAGGCGCGCGGCGCGGTGAGCCGGGTTGGTGCGGTTTTCAGGCCGCACAGCATCGGTTCCAGCGCGCTTGCCGCGCTGGCTGTTCCCGAGGCGGAGCTCGACGAAGTGGCCAAATTGGTTAACGGTTACGCCGAAGTGAATCACAACTACGAACGCGAGCACCGCTATAACCTGTGGTTCGTCGTCACCGCCACCGACGAGGCACGGGTGCGCGAGGTACTGGGCGAGATCGAGCGACGTACCGGCTGTCCGTTGCTGCATTTGCCGATGCTCGAAGACTATCATATCGATCTCGGCTTCGACCTGGTACAGCCGCATCAGGGGCAACGCAGCGATACATCGAAGAACGCCGCAGCCCCGCGCGCAACAGCCCCGGACTCGCTGCACCGCGCGGCTGTGCCGCAACCATTTGAAACTGCGCTGATCGGGGCAATCCAGCAAGGGCTGCCGCTGGTGCCGCGTCCCTTCGCGGAAGTCGGGGCGAGCATTAACCTCACCGAGAGCGAAGTGATCGCCGGACTCGCGCATTTGGCGGAACAGGGCATCATCAAGCGCATGGGGGTGGTGGTGCGCCACCATGAACTCGGCTATCGCGCCAACGCGATGGTGGTATGGGACATTCCCGATGACCGGGTCAGCGCGCTGGGATGCTGCATCGGCAAGTTCGATTTCGTCACCCTGTGCTACCGGCGCCCGCGGCGGTTGCCGGCCTGGCGCTATAACCTGTTTTCCATGATTCATGGCCAGGATCGCGACGAAGTGCTGAGTCTCGTGGCTCAGATGAAGGAGCGATGCGGCCTGCAGGACATCGCCCACGAAGTGCTGTTCAGCCGTCGCCGCTTCAAGCAATGCGGTGCCCGCTACGTGGCAGATCCGATCCCGGAGCAGGCTACCGTGCGCAACGCGGCCAGCGGGAGCTGAATATTCCGATGGATGAGTTGGACCGGGCAATCGTCAATTCCCTGCAGGGCGGCTTCCCTGTCTGTGACCGTCCCTTTGCCGAGGTTGCGGCGCGGCTCCAGACCACCGAGCAGGAACTTATTTCCAGGATTGACCTGCTTCTGAAGCAGGGAGTCTTATCCCGCTTCGGCCCGATGTACCATGCCGAGCGCATGGGCGGGAGCCTGAGCCTGGCGGCGATGAAAATCCCGGAGTCCGATTTCGAGCGGGTAGCGGCAATCGTCAACGCGATGCCGGAAGTCGCGCATAATTATGCGCGCGACCATGTGCTCAGCATGTGGTTCGTGCTCGCCACCGAAACGCCGCAGAACCATGCTGCGGCACTCGGAAAGATCGAACAGGATACCGGTTATCCGGTCTATGATATGCCCAAGATCAAGGAGTATTTTGTCGGGCTGAGGCTCGCGGTATGACACCCGAAGCTCCGCTCGACGAGATCGACCGCCGCATTGTCCTGGCTACCCAGTCCGGCCTGCCCCTGGAGCCGCAGCCTTATCACGCGGTTGCCCGGCAGGTGGGGGTTTCCCCGGAAGAAGTGATGGCGCGTATGCGCCGCATGCTCGAAACCGGCATGATCCGCCGTATTGGCGCGGTGCCCAATCACTACGCCCTGGGATACAAGGCGAATGGCATGACGGTGTGGGATGTGCCGGATGAGAGGGTGGACGAACTGGGCGAACGGGTCGGCGCGCTGGATTTCGTCAGCCACTGCTACCATCGCCCGCGCCATCTGCCGGATTGGCCTTACAATTTTTTTGCCATGGTGCATGGCCACGACAAGCCCGAAGTGGAGGCGCAAGTGCGCCAAATCGCCGGGCTGCTGGGTGATACCGACCGCGGCCATGAGATTCTTTACAGCACGCGCATCCTGAAAAAAACCGGATTGCGCATCGGAGGTTGACGGTGTTCCGAATATCCCAGTTCATGCAGGAAATCGCCCATCCCACGCCGCTCGGGCCGAAGCGCAATCCGCCCGGGCCGGTGGTGATCTGGAATTTGATCCGGCGCTGCAACCTGACCTGCAAGCACTGCTACTCGATTTCGGCGGACAAGGATTTCCCCGGCGAGCTGACCACTGCGGAAGTTTTTACCGTGATGGACGATCTCAAGCGCTTCCGCGTGCCGGTGCTGATCCTCTCCGGCGGCGAGCCGCTGCTGCGCCCGGATATTTTCGAGGTTGCCCACCGCGCCAAGGAAATGGGGTTTTACGTCGGCCTGTCGAGCAACGGCACGCTGATCGACGAAAGCAACATCGAGCGCATCGCGGCGGTAGGGTTCGACTACGTCGGGGTGAGCCTGGACGGCATCCGGGAAACCCACGACAAATTCCGCCGCATGGCGGGCGCGTTCGACGCCTCGATGCGCGGCATCCGCCTGTGCAAAGCGCGCGGCATCAAGGTCGGCATCCGCTTCACCCTGACCCAGGACAATGCCCACGACCTGCCGGGCTTGCTGCACCTGATGGAAGAGGAGGAACTGGACAAGTTTTACCTGTCGCACCTCAACTATGCCGGGCGCGGCAACAAGAACCGCAAGGACGACGCATTCCATCAGACCACACGACAGGCGATGGACCTGCTGTTCGACACCTGCTGGCGTTACCAGCAGGAGGGCAGGCAAAAGGAATTCGTCACCGGCAACAACGATGCCGACGGGGTCTACCTGCTGTTCTGGGTGCGGCGGAATTTCCCGCAGATGGAAGAATATATACGCGCCAGGCTGGCGCAGTGGGGCGGCAATTCCTCCGGCGTCAACGTCGCCAACATCGACAATCTGGGCAATGTCCATCCCGACACCATGTGGTGGAACTACAATCTGGGCAGCGTGCGCGAGCGGTCGTTTTCCGATATCTGGATGGATACCTCCGACCCCATCATGGCCGGGCTGAAGGCGCATCCGCGCAAAGTCGGCGGGCGCTGCGGCGCATGTGTTCACTTCGATATCTGCGGTGGTAACACACGGGTGCGTGCCTGGCAGGTGAGCGGCGACCCGTGGGCGGAAGACCCGGCGTGCTATCTGGATGATGAGGAAATCGGCATCGCCGTCGCGGCGGCGGCCACTGAAAGCGGAAAATGATTAAAAAATCCCTGTGTCTCTGTGTCTCTGTGGCTGGTTTGTTCTTGGCATTTGCATCCTACGCCGGTCAATCAGTCGAAAAAAATTATGCCGAGCATTGCGCCTCTTGTCACGGCGCGGAGCGCCTGGGCGGCACCGGGCCGGCGCTGCTGCCGGAAAATCTGGCGCGCCTGCGCCGGCCAGAGGCGTTCAAGACCATTGCCGAAGGGCGCATCGCCAGCCAAATGGCGGGCTTCGCCGACAAGCTCGCCAAGGAGGAGATCCAGGCGCTGGCGGGCTTTATCTACCAGCCGTTGGCCAAGGCGCCGGTGTGGGGGGCGGAGGAGATCATTACCTCGCATCTCCAGCATGTCGCCGAGGCTTTACCGGATAAGCCGGTATTCAGCGCCGACCCGCTTAACCTCTTTGTCGTGGTGGAAGTGGGCGATCACCACGCCACCATCCTGGATGGCGACAAGTTCGAACCGATCCACCGTTTCCAGACCCGCTTCGCCCTGCACGGCGGGCCCAAGTTCTCCCCGCGCGGCCGCTATGTGTATTTCGCCTCGCGCGACGGTTGGGTCAGCAAGTTCGATATCTACAACCTGAAAACCGTGGCGGAAGTGCGCGCCGGCATCAACACCCGCAACATTGCCGTGTCCGGCGACGGCAAGACGGTGCTGGTGGGCAATTACCTGCCTCATTCGCTGGTGCTGCTGAATGCCGAGGATCTCTCCCTGATCAAGGTGATTCCGACCGCCGACTCGTCTGGCAAGACTTCGCGCGTGTCCGCCGTGTACCAGGCCGAACCGCGCGGCAGTTTCGTCGCGGCGCTTAAGGATGTGAAGGAGGTGTGGGAGATTCCCTACGGGGCGAAGGATTTCCCGGTGCGGCGCATTGCCGTGGATAATTATCTCGACGACTTCTTTTTCGACCAGACTTACCGTCACCTGATCGGCGCGTCGCGGGACGGGCAGAAGGGGCAGGTGATCGATCTCGATTCAGGCAAAAAAGTGGCGGAGCTGGAACTGCCGGGCATGCCCCACCTGGGTTCCGGTATTACCTGGGAATATCAGGGCCGTCCGGTGATGGCGACGCCCAATTTGAAAGAAGCGCTGGTGAGCGTGATCGACATGACCACCTGGCAGACGGTGAAGCAGATCAAGACGATCGGCCCCGGCTTCTTTATGCGCAGCCATGAAAACACGCCCTATGCCTGGACCGACGGCTTCAGCAGCGGCAACCAGGCCAGTCGCGACGCGATGACGCTGATCGACAAGCGCACCCTGGAAGTGACGCAGATTCTTCGCCCGATTCCGGGCAAGACCGCAGCGCACGTGGAATTCACCCGCGACGGCAAATATGCGCTGGTCAGCGTGTGGGAGATGGATGGCGCGCTGGTGATCTACGATGCGGCCACGCTCAGGGAGGTCAAGCGCTTGCCGATGAAGAAGCCGTCCGGCAAGTACAACGTCTACAACAAGATCACCCGGTCGGCCGGAACCAGCCACTGATTAACGAGCCCTTACTGCTGGCCGTAGGCGCGAAGTTTGTCCATATCCAGGATGGTCACGTCCTTGCCTTTGACATTGATCAGGCCTGCGGCGGACAAGTCGTGCAGGACGCGGGAAAAGGTTTCCGGCGAGATGTTGAGGCGCGAGGCGATCACGGTTTTGCTGGCGGGCAGGTTGACGTGAAGATCCTTGCATCTGTCAGGAATGTCGCAGTCATGCTGCAGCAGGTAGCCGATCACCCGCTGGGTGCAGGAGCGCAAGCTGTAGGCTTCGACATCGCCGATCAGGCTGTGCAGTCTGCTGCTTAGCCCGGCCAGCATCTTGCGGCAGAAGGTCGGGTCGCGTTCGATTCCATCGAACACGGCCATTCTGGAAATGTGCAGCAGAAGGGAATCGGCGAGCGCCTGGGCATAGACCGGATAAGGCATGTCCATGAACATTACCGCTTCCCCGAAAGTTTTTCCTGGGCCAACCAGATGCACCACCTTTTCCACTCCCTGCGGCGATGAGAACGCCAGTTTCAGCTGGCCGTGAACCACGACGTAAAAGCCGTGCGATGGATCGCCCCTTTGAAACACAATTTCCCCGCGCGTAGCGTGCAATTCCCTGGTGTTTTGCGCGATCCGGTCGATTTCTTCCGGCTCCATTTGCTTGAACAAGGGGAGATTGGCTAGGATTGCATGAATCTTGGCGCTGCTCAAATTATTTCCTCTCGGGAGTCGGCCGGTTTTGCTGTGGGGTAAGCAGCAGAAAATACTACCGATTTACATATGGGAATGCAATTTTATACTGTCTGCGCACTCGTAAGATTTTTAGTATGAAAACGTCTCAAGATATTCGAAATATTTGATCTATGTCAAGGCTGGGCGAGTCGTTTCCGCGCAATCTTATTCCCACGATATGGAAGTGGGATTGCACCCTGTGACAAACGGTATTAGCCGCGCTCAATTTATCCGCGGGAATTTCAGTGGATCCAAGCAAGTAATCCGTCCGCCGTGGGCGATGGCCGAACTGGATTTTGTGGAGGCATGCAGCCGGTGCGGCGACTGCGTCGGCGTTTGCCCAGAGAAAATCCTGGAAACGGGGCGGGGCGGCTTTCCCCAGGTTAATTTTTCCAAAGGCGAGTGCACGTTCTGCGGTGACTGCGCAGGCAAGTGCAAAAGCGGGGTCTTGAGCAAGCGGGCTGACGGTGCGCCCTGGCTGTTGAAAGCCGTCATCGCGCCATCCTGTCTGGCCCTGAAGCAGGTGGTGTGCCGCTCCTGCGGCGAGTCCTGCCCGGTTGGCGCCATCCGCTTCAGAATTTCTGTCGGCGCGGTTGCCCGGCCGGAAGTGGATACTGCGGCCTGCACCGGCTGTGGGGCGTGTTATGGGCTATGCCCGGTTTCCGCCGTAACGATGGGCGAGATTCTCGCGGAAGCGGCGGCTTGAACGATTTTGAGAAACTGATGATTTTTTCGAGGAGGTCTTAAATGAAGTTGACGCGACGTGAGTTTATTAAGTCCAGTGCAGTGGCCGCGACGGCTGTTGCGGCTGGGGTGACGGTGCCGGGCGTGCGGGAGGCGCTGGCGGCGGGCGGCGATACCGGCATCAAATGGGATAAGGGTGTGTGCCGCTTCTGCGGCACCGGTTGCGGTGTGCTGGTCGGCACCAAGGATGGCCGCGTGGTAGCGACCCAGGGCGACCCCGATGCGCCGGTCAACAAGGGCCTCAACTGCATCAAGGGCTATTTCCTGTCGAAGATCATGTACGGCAAGGATCGCCTGACCACGCCGCTGCTGCGCATGAAGGACGGCAAGTTCGACAAGAACGGCGAATTCACCGCGATCAGCTGGGACAAGGCCTTCGACATCATGGAACAGAAGGTCAAGGAAACGCTCAAGGCCAAAGGCCCGACCGCCATTGGCATGTTCGGTTCCGGCCAGTGGACGGTGTGGGAAGGTTATGCCGCCGCCAAGCTGTTCAAGGCCGGCTTCCGCTCCAACAACCTCGACCCCAACGCCCGCCATTGCATGGCTTCCGCCGTGGCCGGTTTCATGCGCACCTTCGGCATCGACGAGCCGATGGGCTGCTACGACGACGCCGAGCATGCCGACGCCTTCGTGTTGTGGGGCTCCAACATGGCTGAGATGCACCCGATCCTGTGGTCGCGCATCACCGACCGCCGCCTCACCGGCAAAGATGTCAAGGTGCATGTGCTGTCCACCTTTACCCATCGCAGCTGCGAACTGGCGGATAACGAGCTGATCTTCACGCCGCAATCCGATCTGGCGATCCTCAACTACATCTGCAACTACATCATTCAGAATAAGGCGGTGAACGAAGATTTCGTCAAGAAACATGTCAATTTCGCCAAAGGCGTCACCGACATCGGCTACGGTCTGCGTCCCAACCACCCACTCGAAGTGGCGGCTGGCAACAATGGCTACCCCGGCCCCGATGGCAAGCCCAAGGGCGCTCCCGATAAGGCAACGCCGATCAGCTTCGACGAGTTCAAGCAGTTCGTGTCTGAATACACCGTGGACAAGGCGCATGAGATTTCTGGTGTGCCCAAGGACAAACTGGAGGCGCTGGCCAAGGTGTATGCCGACCCCAAGACCAAGGTGGTGTCCTACTGGACCATGGGCTTCAACCAGCATACCCGCGGCACCTGGGTCAACAACATGATCTACAATGTGCACCTGCTGGTGGGCAAGATATCCGAGCCCGGCAATGGCCCGTTCTCGCTGACCGGTCAGCCCTCGGCGTGCGGTACGGCGCGTGAGGTAGGCACTTTCTCGCATCGCCTGCCTGCCGACATGGTGGTGATGAACCCGAAACACCGGGAAATTTCCGAGAAAATCTGGAAATTGCCCGCCGGCACCATTCCCGACAAGCCCGGTTTCCATGCCGTGCTGCAAAGCCGCATGCTGAAGGACGGCAAGCTCAATTTCTACTGGACTTCCACCACCAACAACATGCAGGCGGGCCCGAACGTCAATGACGAAATCTACCCCGGTTGGCGCAACCCGGCCAACTTCATCGTGGTGTCCGACTGCTATCCGACGCAGTCGGCGCTGGCGGCGGACCTGATCCTGCCCTCTGCGATGTGGATGGAGAAGGAAGGCGCCTACGGCAACGCCGAGCGCCGCACCCAATTCTGGCGCCAGCAGGTTAAGCCGCAGGGCGACGCGCGTTCCGACCTGTGGCAGTACATCGAATTCTCCAAGCGCTTCAAGGTGGAGGAGGTGTGGCCGGCCGATTTGATCGCCAAGATGCCGGAAGTCAAGGGCAAGACCCTGTACGACGTGCTCTACGCTAACGGCCAGGTCAACAAGTTTCCGCTTAGCCAACTGCAGGCCGGTTACGACAACGACGAATCGAAGCAGTTTGGTTTCTATCTGCAAAAAGGTCTGTACGAGGAATATGCCACCTTTGGTCGCGGCAAGGCGCACGACTTGGCGGATTTCGATGTTTACCACAAGGCGCGCGGCCTGCGCTGGCCGGTGGTGGATGGCAAGGAAACCTTATGGCGCTTCCGCGAGGGCTATGACCCCTACGTAAAGAAGGGCGAGGGAGTCAGGTTCTACGGCAAGCCGGACGGCAAGGCGGTGATCTTCGCCCTGCCCTACCAGCCGGCCGCCGAGCAGCCGGACAAAGAGTATGACCTGTGGCTGAGCACCGGTCGCGTGCTGGAGCACTGGCACACCGGTTCGATGACGCGGCGCGTGCCGGAACTGTACAAGGCCGTGCCGGACGCGCTGGTGTACATGCACCCGGACGATGCCAAGTCGCGCGGCCTCAAGCGCGGCGACGCTGTCAAGCTGGTGACCCGCCGCGGCGAGGTGCTGACCCGCGTCGAGACCCGCGGTCGTAACAAGATGCCGGTCGGGATGGTGTTCATCCCATTCTTCGACGAGCACCGCATGGTCAACAAGCTTACCCTGGACGCTACTTGCCCGATCTCGAAAGAGACCGATTTCAAGAAATGTGCGGTCAAGGTGGTCAAGGTCTAGCGCGAGTCGATGGGCGCCGCCCAGGGCGGCGCCCCTTACCGGAATATGGTTTACTGATTTGATGGAGGAATACATGAAGACGATGAAACCCATTGTGGCGACGCTTCTTGCGGCGCTCGTTACCGCCCTGGTCGCGTCCTGCGCTGCCACGGGCGAGAAGGTCGATGTGCGCAGCTTGCGCCCGAACCAGTTGACCGCACAGGACCTGGTGCCGACGATGACGGAGTATGTGGGCAAGACGCCGGGCGAGCAGGAAAAGATTGCCCGCAGCTTCGAGCAGCAGCCGCCGCTGATTCCGCACAAGGCCGATGGCTATCGCATCGATTTGAAGGTTAACCGTTGTTTGGAGTGCCACGACAAGCCGTTCTACAAGCAGGAAAAGTCGCCCAAGATTGGCGACAGTCATTACAAGGATCGTGATGGCAAGGTGACGGACACGATCTCGATGTCGCGTTACAGCTGCAACCTGTGCCATGTTCCGCAGGCCAACGCGCAACCGCTGGTGAGCAACACTTTCCAGTCGTCCAAGACCGGGAAGTAATTTGCCCGTTGCAATAATCCTCCGCAATGAAAATCACTGTTGCGGAGGATTTTTTTTGTAGTACACTAACCCGAGGGAACAGTCCGAATTAAGTCCTGCGGGTTCACAGAGGGCTTAATCAGCGGCCCCGCGAATAGCGCCAAAATAAGGTGTGTTGGTTGTCGTTATGTTAAAACCAAATAAAGGAGGAACAATGAATCTCAAGCTGATCAATCTTGCTTTGCTTGCAGGCGGACTCACCATGAGTTCGACGCTATGGGCGGCCCCGCCCACCCCTGCCATGCTGTCCAATACCTGTTCCGCCTGCCATGGACAATTTGGCCAGGCTGTTGGCCCCAGCATTCCTACGCTGGCTGGACAGCCGGCAGCATTTATTGCAGATTCCATGAAGCAGTTCAAGTCCGGTGAGCGCCCGGGTTCTGTGATGAATCGCGTGGCCAAGGCCTATACCGACGATGATTTCAACGCCATGGGCGAGTTCTTCAGCCAGAAAAAGTTTGTGCGCTATCCGCAGAAAGTGGATGCTGCCAAGGTGGTGAAGGGCAAGGAGTTGCATGAGCAGAACTGCAAGAAATGCCACCAGGACGGCGGACGCGAGTCCGAGGATGGCGGCGTGATTGCTGGCCAATGGAGCGAGTATCTGCACATTACCATGGGTGATTTTGCTTCGAAGAAGCGTGCGATGCCGAAGAAGATGGCGGAAAAATTCGAGGGCCTGAGCAAGGATGACCTCGACGCCCTAGTAAACTTCTACGCCAGCCAGCAATAATTCAGGAGGAAAAGAATATGTCGAATATGGACCGCAGGAGTTTTATCAAGCTGCTGGGCGCAGCGACTGGCGTGGGCCTGGCGGGTGCCCCCTTTATTACTTCGGCCGCTGAAATGCTGCCGAAAAAGGGGCGACGCGTGGTGGTGATCGGTGGTGGCTATGGCGGCTCGATTGTCGCCAAATATATCCGCATCAGCGATCCTTCCATCGAAGTGGTGATGATCGAGCGCGACAAGAAGTACGTGTCCTGCCCGTTCAGCAACACCGTTATCGGGGGTTTCCGCGATATCAAGGACAATACCATCACCTATGAAAAGCTGGCAGTTAACAACGGCATCAAGGTGGTATACGATGAAGTCACGGCTGTCGATACCTCTGCCAAGAAAGTAGTGGTATCGGGCGGCACCATCAGCTATGACCGTCTGGTTCTCTCCCCCGGCATCGACTTCCGCTTTGAAGAGATCGAGGGTTACGACCCGGTGGCTACCCCCAAGGTGATCCCCCATGCCTGGAAAGCCGGCGAGCAGACCCTGTTATTGCGCAAGCAACTGGTAGACCTGCCCAAGGGCGGCACGGTGGTGCTGTCGGTTCCGGTGACCCCGTTCCGTTGCCCGCCCGGACCTTACGAGCGGGTCAGCATGATGGCCTGGCACCTGAAAAACCACAATCCGACCGCCAAGATCATCGTGCTCGACGCCAACCCGGATATCGTGTCCAAGGGTCCGCTGTTCAAGAAAGCTTGGGCCAAGCACTATGAGGGTATGATCGACTTCCGACCGGGCAACAAGGTTACCAAGGTCGATACCAAGAAGCGCAGCGTTGACACCGGGGTGGAGGAAATCAAGGGCGACCTGGTCAACCTGGTGCCGCCTCAGAAGGCCGGTCTGATCGCTCACAAGGCTGGCGTGGTGGGCGAGGACAAGAAATGGTGTCCAGTTAATCAGATGACCTTCGAATCCACCATCGCCAAGGACGTGCACATCATCGGCGATGCCTGCATGGCCGGAGCGATGCCGAAGTCCGGCTACTCGGCGAATTCCCAGGCCAAGGTGTGCGCGATCAATATCGTGCAACTGATGAATGGCCAGGACTTGATCGATCCATCCCATACCAACGTCTGCTATAGCTACCTGACCGAAAATGAGGCTATTTCGGTGGCGGCAATTTACAAGGTGGCGGAAGGAAAGACCATCGCTGTGCCAAATTCCGGCGGCGTTTCGCCGGATCTGTCTGAGCTCGAGGCGGTTTACGCCCGGAGCTGGATCAAAAACATCCTGCATGAGATGTCTTCCTGATCCGCACTGCAGCAAAATGCAAAAAGCCCCGCTTGCGGGGCTTTTTGTTTATGCAGACTCCATGTTTCAAAAACTGCTCTTCAGGCATGCCGCACGGAGAATGTCTCGAACATCGAGCCGATGCGGTTGCATAGGGCATCATCCAGAAGTTCCCGGGCTGAGTAAGTGCTGACCGCTGCGTCGGCGCATCCCTGGGGCCTGAATTCCTGCAGTGCGTAATGTTTCGCCCCCAGGTCGTGTAATTCCCCTGCCAGCCGTAGTATCGAATCCGGTGTGTGATACAGCGGGTGTACCGTGGTGCGAAATTCATACGGAATGCCGCTTTCCAGCAGCAGGCTGGCGCTTTCCCATGCTTTCATGCCGCTGCCTGGCGTGGCGGTAACCCTGGCGTAATCATCGAGGGTGGCCTTGATGTCCATCCCGACCCAGTCCAGGCTGGGCAAAAGTTCTTTCAGGCGTGATGGATAAGTGCCGCCGGTATGCAGTCCGATTTTGAAGCCGAGATCGCGGGCTTCTCTGATGGCGGACTGGAGGTCGTCCTGCAGAGTAGGTTCGCCACCGCTGAAAATCACAGCGTCCAGCAGGCCTTGGCGGCGGCGCAGGAAATCCATGACTGTCGACCAATCGAGTTGGCCGTTATCGCGGGGAATCAGATGGGGATTGTGGCAATAGCCGCAGCGCCAGGGGCAACCCTGGCAAAATACCACCGCTGCCAGGCAGCCGGGGTAATCCGTGCTGGTCAGTGGGGTGAGGCCGCCAATCTGGATGTCGGACAAGGTCAAAGACATGGCCACAAAAGGCACAAAATACCCAAGAATTTCTTGTGAATTTTGTGCTCTATTGCGACTATTATTTTATTTTCAGGCGGCCAGTTTGGCGCTGCATTCCTGGAAGAATTTGCGTTCGTAATGCTCGCCCTTTTTGCCGGTGTTGAACGAGGCAACCGGTCGATGGTAACCCATCACGCGGGTCCACACTTCGCAGGGCTGGCGCTCCTCGTCGGTCAAGACGATTCCATCGCTATTGAGGTTGGTCTGGTTGGACAGGTCGGTCATGGTGCTTTCCTTTAAAAAAATTATAGATGATTTAGTCAGGCTGCGACCAATTTTTTAGAACGTTTTTCGGCCAGGCGTTCCTGGTCGCATTTCGGGCAGTACTTGTGTTCGCCCCCAAGATATCCGTGCGTCGGGCAAATCGAAAACGTCGGCGTAATCGTGATATACGGCTGGCCAAATTTTTCCAGGGCGCGGCGCACCAGCGTCTTGCAGGCTTCTGCGCTGGTGATGCGCTCGGTCATGTAGAGATGCAACACGGTGCCGCCGGTATATTTTTTCTGTAGCACTTCCTGCCGTTCAAGCGCTTCGAACGGGTCGTCGGTGAATCCGACCGGCAGTTGCGAGGAGTTGGTGTAGTAGGGCGTTTCCTTGGCGCCGGCCTGGATGATGTCGGCGAAGCGCTTGCGGTCCTCCCTGGCGAAGCGGTAGGTGGTGCCCTCCGCCGGCGTGGCTTCCAGGTTGTACATGTGGCCGGTTTCTTCCTGGAAGGCGAGCATCCTGGCGCGCACGTGGTCGAGCAGGCGCACCGCGAAAGCGTGGCCCCAGTCGGTCGTGATATCGTGCTCGT
>CAYGNO010000031.1:0-17930 GCA_964351305.1 uncultured Sulfuricella sp. | reverse complement strand
TTGGCGCTCGCCTCGGCATCGATGCTGAAGCGCTGATGACCCTGAGCGATCATGTCGTCCGCGAATGGCAGCAGTGGGGAAAAATTCTCGCCGTGCCCACCCAGGAACTGCCGTCCTTTGCTGAAATAGCGGTCTCCTTGCCACCCATGGTCGAGGTTGCCGATAGCGAAGCATCAGGGGAAACCGATCAAGCTGAATTTCCGCTGCGCATCCTGGTTGTGGACGACGACAAGGCGGTTACCGATTATCTGAAAAAACTTCTTACCCGTCACGGGCATACGGTATTTTTGGCCGAGGATGGCCAAGAGGGCCTGGAGAAGGTGCTCGAACACAACCCCCAACTCGTTATCAGCGACTGGGTCATGCCGACCATGGATGGCATCGCCTTCTGCAAATCCTTGCGCACGACCCGGGATGGCCGAGGGCTTTACTTCATCATTCTGACAGCTCTGGCCGATGAAGACCGGCTGGTCGAGGCATTCGAGGCTGGGGTGGACGATTACCTGGTCAAACCCTACAGCGTAAAAGTGCTGATGGCACGCTTGCGTGCCGGTCAAAGGGTTATTCAACTCAAAGAGGAGATCAGCCGGGAACGGGAAGAGGTGCGCCGGATCGCATCGGAACTGGCAGTCACCAATCACAGCCTGCAACGACTGGCTCTGACGGATCCTTTGACCCTGCTGCCCAATCGGCGTTATGGCATGGACAGTCTGGAGCAGGAGTGGGAGGCGGCCAAAAACAGAGACCGCCCCGTGACCTGCATGCTGATCGATTTGGACCACTTCAAACAGATTAACGATACGTACGACCACGACACTGGCGATACCGCACTGAAGCAGGCTGCCAAGATTTTGAAAAATGCCGCACGCACGCAGGACATCGTTTCCCGCATTGGCGGCGAGGAATTCATGGTGATTTTCCCGGATACCCAACTGAAAGAAGGTGCACAGTATGCCGAGCTTATCCGCAGGGCATTTGAAAACAGCTTGATCAACGCTGGAGCAGCCCGCATAAAAATAAAAGTCAGCATCGGCATCGCCGAATACAATCCGGCCATGCCGAATTTTAGCGCGCTGATTAAAGCAGCCGACGATGCGCTGTATCGGGCCAAACTCAATGGCAGGAACAGGGTTGTGGTCTACACGCCAGCATCCTAGCGCTTTCCGATCAGCCAGCAGCGGTGAATTTTCTTGTTGCGGAAGTCTTCGGGGACGGTCTGACTGGAAATTTCCTTGAAATTTTTCGTTGCCAGCGCTGCTTCGTCGAACTGGAAGCTGCGCTGGTTGGTCGAGAAGAACAGTTCGCCGCTTTCCGGCAAAAGTTTCAGGCACTGGTTGATAAGCCGGGCGTGGTCGCGTTGCACGTCGAGCACTCCGCTCATTTTCTTGGAATTCGAGAAAGTGGGCGGATCCATGACGATCAGGCTATAATTTTCCCCGCGCCTTACTTCATCGTCCAGAAAACCGAACACGTCGGCGCGCACCAGTTCATGCTGCTCCAAATTCATGCCGTTTAGCTCGAAGTTGCGACGCGCCCAATCCTGGTAGGTGTTGGACATATCCACGGTGGTGGAGCGAATCGCTCCGCCCGCTGCGGCGTAGACCGTGAAACTGCCGGTATAGGCGAACAGATTGAGAAAGCGCCTGCCAGCGGCTTTCTCCTGAATCATGCGCCGGGTGTTGCGGTGGTCGAGAAACAGGCCGGTGTCGAGATATTCTTCCAGATTGACGATAAAACGGTGGCCGCCTTCGTGCACGACAAAATCCTCGCCCCGTGCGCCGGTTTTTTCGTACTGCATCAGGCCGCGCTGACGTCGCCTTTGCTTGAAGGAAATGGCGGAAAGGGGCAGCGCCAGCACTTCGCTCGCCGCGACGCGAACGCTTTCCACCCAGCGTTCATGCTCCTCCTCACCGATTTGCCAACCGGTGTCAAATTCTTGCAGGTGCGCCCTGTGCTCGTACAGATCCAGCGCAACAGGAAACTCCGGTACGTCGCGGTCATAGACACGATAGCAGCCGATGCCGCGCCGTTTTGCCCACTTCGCCCAGTGCCGGAAGTTTTTTTGCAATCGGTTGAAAAAAATCGATATATCAGTCACTTGGTAAATTGATTTGGCTGGCGTATAATCGCGCGGCAAGGATTTGTTGTCGTGCAATCCGGTCTGCCGCACAAGCCCGCGTAGTATACCCCACCCCGAGTTTTAACTTTGTCGCGATCTGCCTGGACCGGCTGAATATTTTGCGGGCCGACGTAATACGAACATCGCGAAGCGATACCTCATCACTCTCCCCCTCTGGGGGAGAGGTAGGAGAGAGGGAACGGACATGGCGAGGAGCGATGTTCATAATTCGTGGCGGCACTTCTCGCCATGACCGTTAGGAGATGTAAATACATGTCGTTTGAAAATCTCGGCCTTTCGTCCGAACTGCTGCGCGCGGTATCCGAACAAGGTTATACCGAACCCACTCCGATCCAGGCTCAAGCCATTCCGGTCGTACTGGAAGGGCGCGACCTCATGGGTGGCGCCCAGACCGGTACCGGCAAAACCGCCAGCTTTACCCTGCCTTTGCTGCAACTTCTGAGCGTCCATGCCAATACCAGCACTTCGCCAGCCAAACACCCTGTACGCGCACTGATCCTCACTCCAACACGGGAACTGGCCGCACAGGTGGAAGAAAGCGTACAGACTTATGGCAAATTCCTGCCATTGAAATCCACCGTGGTATTCGGCGGAGTCAACATTAAAGAACAGATTGCCGCGTTGAAAAGCGGGGTGGAAATCCTGGTGGCAACTCCCGGACGGCTGCTCGACCATGTCGAGCAGAAAACCGTCAATCTGTCCAAGGTGGAAATCCTGGTGCTGGATGAAGCTGACCGCATGCTGGACATGGGCTTTCTCCCCGACATCAAGCGCATCATCGCGCTATTGCCGGCGAAGCGGCAAAACCTGCTGTTTTCCGCTACCTTCGCCGGCGAAATCAAGAAGCTGTCGGATCAGTTGCTCACCGACCCGGTGCTGATCGAAGTTGCACGCCGCAATGCCGCTGCCGAGAATGTCACCCAGATGATCTATCCGGTTGACCACGAACGCAAGCGCGATCTGCTGGCGCACCTGATCAAGTCTGAAAACCTGCAGCAAGTCCTGGTGTTCAGCCGAACCAAGCACGGCGCCAGCCGTCTTGCCCAGCAACTGGAGAAGGACGGCATTAGCGCCACCGCGATTCACGGCGACAAGAGCCAGCAGCAGCGCACCCAGGCGCTGGCGGAGTTCAAGGCAGGCACGGTTCGGGTTCTCGTCGCGACCGATGTCGCCGCTCGCGGACTTGATATCGACCAGCTTCCGCATGTGGTGAATTTCGACCTGCCCAACGCGCCGGAAGACTACGTCCATCGCATCGGTCGAACCGGACGCGCCGGCAGCAGCGGTGAGGCAATTTCGCTGGTGTGCGCGGATGAGTTGAGGATGCTGGCGGAAATTGAGTCCATGTTGAAGCGTGAATTGCCCAGAAAAACCGTGCCCGGCTTCGAGCCCGGTGCGGCCGGCCAGATTGCAGCCCGAGCAGGATTCGCAGACAGGCCTCGGCGCGAGCCACGGCCTGCGGAACATCCACGCAGCAGGGAAGGGCGGGGCGGCAGGGAGGATAGAGGTATGGCTCCACGCGCCCCCGTCAACCCGCTGGATACGCCATATGTTACGCCGCCCCCCACCCCAAAAGCGGCGGCTCAACCCGTGTCCACATCTCACTCCAACCTGCGCCAGGCCGGGAAGAAACCTATCCCGGCACTGCTGATGCGCCCGGCGACCCCTCCTTCTGAAGGAAACTAATTTCCCCCGGATATTGATTCGAGTCCGGTTCTGGTTTATCCTTCCCGGCTCTTCGGAGAGGTGGATGAGTGGTTTAAGTCGCACGCCTGGAAAGCGTGTTTAGGTTAATGCCTAACGCGGGTTCGAATCCCGCCCTCTCCGCCAGATTTATGGCGGGCCTCCCCGCATTGCAAGGTGGTGAACCTGGTCAGGTCCGGAAGGAAGCAGCCACAGCCATTTATTGCAAGTGCCGGGGGTTGGGCTCGCCACCCATAAACCGTTTTCCGCCCTGCCGGGCGGGGCGGATTCTGGTACAATTTCCCCCATGAGTTACCAAGTCCTGGCGCGTAAATGGCGCCCCAAAACCTTCACTGAACTGGTCGGCCAGGAACACGTTGTGAAGGCGCTTTCCAATGCCCTGGAACAACAACGTCTGCACCATGCCTATCTGCTTACGGGCACGCGAGGCGTCGGCAAAACCACGCTGGCAAGAATACTGGCCAAAGCGCTCAACTGTGAGACCGGCATTACCTCTGCGCCCTGCGGCCACTGTTCTGCTTGCCGCGAAATCGACAGCGGGCGTTTTGTCGACCTGCTGGAACTGGACGCCGCTTCCAACACCGGTATCGACAATATGCGCGAAATACTGGACAACGCCCAGTACGCGCCGACCGCCGGTCGATTCAAGGTTTATTTGATCGACGAAGTGCACATGCTCTCCAAGGCGGCCTTCAATTCCATGCTGAAAACGCTGGAAGAACCGCCTGAACACGTGAAATTCATACTCGCCACCACCGATCCGCAGAAAATTCCGGTGACGGTGCTGTCACGCTGCCTGCAATTCAATCTCAAACAAATGCCTCCCTTGTTGATTGTCGGCCATCTGCAAAGCGTCATGGCGCAGGAAAACATACCTTTTGAGCTGCCTGCGTTGCAACTTCTGGCACGCGCCGCCCAAGGCAGCATGCGCGACGCTCTGTCCCTTCTCGATCAGGCCATCGCCTACAGCGGTGGCAAGGTGGGGGAGGCTCAGGTGCGCGACATGCTGGGTTCGATCGACCAGACCTACCTGCTTGAAATACTTGGCGCCTTGGCGGCCAAGGACGGCCCGGCGCTGATTGCCGCGGCAGAACTGATGGAAGAACGCAGCCTGTCGTTCGAGGCGGCCTTGCAGGACTTGGGCGCGCTGCTGCACAAGGTTGCCCTAGCGCAGACTATCCCGGAGGCGCTCGGCGAGGAGTTGCCGGAGCGGGCTAAACTGCTCGAATTGGCGCAGCTTTTCGGCGCCGACGAGGTGCAGTTGTGTTATCAGATCGCTTTGCATGGCCGACGCGACTTGCATCTGGCGCCGGACGAATTCGCCGGCTTCAGCATGACTTTGTTGCGGATGCTGGCTTTTACCCTGGAGGAAGCGCCCCAGCCCCCGGCTCGCCGCGAAACTCCACGCCCGGTTCCCCCTGCCAGGCCCGTTGTGCGCGAAGAGGGGCGCCCGGCTGAAACGCCAACTCCCGCCGCCCAGACAAACACCCTCCTGGAAAAAAGCCCCTCTTTTTCCGGCGACTGGCACAGCCTGGTCAACCAGCTCAAACTGGGCGGCATGGCCAAGATGCTGGCCCAGCACTGCGAGCTGAAATCCTTTGACAACGGCCTGCTGGAACTGTGCGTGCCGCAGGAGCATCGCCATCTGATGGAGAAACCTTACCAGGATAAACTTAAGGCGTCCGTGAGCGAACATTTTTCCGAACCGGTCAGACTCAGCATTACCGAGGGCAGCGTAACCGGGGACACCCCGGCACAAATCGAAAACCGTGAAAAACAGGAAAAACAGTCGCTGGCAGTGGCGGCGATTGAGCAGGATCCGTTCGTGCGCAAACTGGTTGAAAATTTTGACGCAAAAGTCATTGAATCTTCGATTAAACCCCTATAGTAGGAGAGCACGATGTTGAAAGGCGGATTGGGCGGTCTCATGAAACAGGCCCAGCAAATGCAGGAAAACATGCAGAAAATGCAGGAAAAGCTGGCCACGGTCGAAGTCGAAGGCCAAGCTGGAGCCGGCATGGTCAAGGTGGTGATGACCTGCCGCCACGACGTGAAGCGGGTGAGCATCGACGACAGCCTGATGGGCGAGGACAAGGAAATGCTGGAAGACCTGCTGGCTGCTGCGGTGAATGACGCGGTGCGGCGCGTGGAAACCGCCACCCAGGAAAAAATGAGCGGCTTTACCTCCGGCCTGGGTCTGCCTCCGGGAATGAAGCTGCCATTCTGAGGACGGCGAAGGGAAATGGGTAAACGGTAATGGGTGAAAGTCCATTACTCATCACCCATAACCCATAACTCATAACCGATGAAACCCCCATCCAGCCTAGAAAACCTGATCGAAGCCCTGCGTTGCCTGCCTGGAGTCGGCCCCAAATCAGCCCAGCGCATGACCTACCATCTGTTGCAGCGCGACCAGAAAGGCGCAATGAAACTGGCTGGCGCGCTGACGCATGCCCTCGACACCATCCGCCATTGCCGGCTGTGCAACAGTTTTACCGAGGAGGAAGTCTGCTCTCTCTGCCGCTCCGAGCGGCGCGACGCCTCCCTGCTGTGTGTTGTGGAAACGCCCGCCGACCTGATGATGATGGAGCAGACCCAGAGCTACCATGGTCTGTATTTCGTGTTGATGGGCCGGCTCAGTCCGCTCGACGGCATCGGCCCGAAGGAGATTC
The DNA here is from genome assembly GCA_964351305.1 of uncultured Sulfuricella sp. Lineage (GTDB taxonomy): Bacteria > Pseudomonadota > Gammaproteobacteria > Burkholderiales > Sulfuricellaceae > Sulfuricella. The sequence goes on along the minus strand of CAYGNO010000031.1, from coordinate 11,414 downwards.
ATCTCGACCGGCTGATCCAGCGCGCCACAAATGGCGCTGTGAAAGAAGTGATTCTGGCGACCAATTTCACCGTTGAGGGCGAGGCCACAGCGCATTATATCGGCGAAGTCCTGCGCCCACGCGGCGTAAAAGCCAGTCGCATAGCGCGCGGCCTGCCGGTTGGCGGTGAACTTGAGCACGTGGACAGTGGCACTCTGGCGCAAGCCATCCTGGAACGCCGTGAAGTTTGACAACCACATGGTTGTTTCGTAAGGTCTCTCCATGAGCGCCTCCACTCTAGTACCGAAAGCTGAAGCAAACCTCAAAATAACGCGCGAGGCCGCGATCATGCGCTGCTCCGGGGTGTGGACACTGCAGGGCATCCCGCTGCTGGAGCGGCATATCGCGCAACTTGCCTGGCCTGCATCCGGCGCCGTGATTTTTGACGGCGCAGCAGTTACCGCCCTGGATAGCGCGGGCGCCTGGCTGATCTTCCGCACTCTGCGGCAGCTTGAGCGGATGGGGCTTAGCGTTACAATCCGGGGGTTGTGCCCTGAGCATCAAGCACTCTTGCATCTGATCCAAACTCACGCATCCGGGAAGCGCGCGCCCGGCTTGCCAAACCACGGCTTTCTGAATCGGCTCGGCCGCAATGTTTGGCGCCACCTGGATGAATTCAATGGACTTCTTGCTTTTCTGGGTGAAATCGCCGTTGCCATGCTGCGCTCTCTGGCGCACCCCTCACTCATCCGTTGGCGAGCCATCCTGTACAACCTGCAGATCGCGGGGTTCAATGCCTTGCCCATCGTCGGGTTGCTCGCCTTCCTGATAGGGGTGGTCGTCGCCTACCAGGGTTCGATACAACTGGTACGCTACGGCGCCAATATCTTCGTGGCCGACCTGGTGGGACTTTCCATCTTGCGCGAAATGGCGCCGCTGCTGACCGCCATCGTCGTCGCCGGACGCTCCGGATCGGCTTACGCGGCACAGATCGGCACCATGAAAGTCACCGAGGAAATCGACGCCCTGCACACCATCGGTGTCTCTCCCATGGAACTGCTGGTGCTGCCTAAAATGCTGGCGCTGCTGATTGCATTGCCGTTGCTCACGGTATACGCGGACATCCTGGGCGTGCTGGGTGGAATGATCGTGGCCCAAACTCAGCTCAATATCAGTTTTGCCGATTTTATCGATCGCTTCGATGATGCCGTCAATATGGGTTCTTTTCTGGTTGGCTTCGGCAAGGCCCCGGTTTTTGCCGCGATTATCGCACTGGTGGGCTGTTTTCAGGGCTTCCGGGTGAGCGGCAGCGCCGACAGCGTAGGCCGTCAGACCACAGTCAGCGTGGTCCAGGCGATTTTTCTGGTGATTGTTTTCGATGCCTTGTTTTCCGTGATCCTCAGTTGGCTGAAAATATGAATGGTGCTAACGAGCCGATTATTGAGATCCGCCACCTTCACACCCGTTTTGGCAATGCGGTGGTTCATGAGGACGTGAACCTCATCGTTCAACGCGGCGAAATTTTCGCACTGGCCGGCAGCAGCGGCTGCGGAAAGTCCACTCTGTTGCGCGAAATAATCCAGCTCCAGCAGCCTGTATCCGGCTCGATCAAGGTGTTTGGATGTGAAGTGCAAGGCATGCGCGGTGATCAGGCCACGACCATGCGCCGCCGCATAGGCGTCATGTTCGAGCGCGGAGCTCTGTTCAGCGCGCTCACTGTAGCGGAAAATGTCGGCATGCCGCTGCTCGAGCACACTGAGCTGAACAGTGAATTGATCGGCGAGATCGCCGCCATCAAGATTGCTCTGGTGGGACTGCCGGAAAGCGCCGGGGCCAAATACCCCGCCGAGCTTTCCGGCGGTATGCGCAAGCGGGCGGCCTTGGCGCGCGCCATCGCACTCGACCCGGAGCTGTTGATCCTGGACGAACCCACTGCCGGCCTCGACCCGTTGAGTGCCAGCAGTCTTGACGAATTGGTGCAACACTTGAAAGAACTGCTGGGGCTGACCATCCTGATGATCACCCATGACCTTGATCTGTTATGGAGTGTGGCAGACCGGGTGGCGATCTTGGGCGATGGGCACGTGCTGGGGGAGGGTACCATGGAGGAGCTATCCAAATCGGATCATCCCATGGTGCGTGAATATTTTTACGGACCGCGTGGGCGTGCGGCCTGGGAGCAAACGTGGAATCAAAAGTAAATTTCACTATCGTCGGGTTGTTCACCTTGACGCTGGTTGCAGCGTTGATTGCCATTCTCCTCTGGCTCGGAACCGGTGGCAGATACTACAAAATTTACGACACCTATTACGCTTACATGAACGAATCGGTTTCAGGGCTGAATTTAAATGCACCAGTCAAATATCGTGGCGTTGAAGTTGGCAATGTCCGCAGCATTACACTGGATCCCGCCAATCCTGAGAGGGTACGGTTGCTGCTCAAAATTGAGCGCGGTACGCCGGTCAAGGAAGATTCGGTGGCAGTGCTGCGCACACAGGGACTGACGGGTATCGCCTACGTCGAACTTGCCGGTGGCAGCCTGCAGTCCCCGCTATTGAAAGCAAAGCGCGATGAGGAATTCCCGGAGATTCACACTGGGCCATCGCTGATGGCGCGCATGGATACAGCGCTGACCAGCCTGATTGCGAACGTCAGCCGCGTTTCCGACAATGTTAATGCAGTGCTGGACGAAGACAATCGCCGTGCTTTCAAGCACAGCCTCGCACAGATCGATACGATAACGCGCGTGCTGGCGGCGCGTTCCGCGACTATCGAAGCTGGCGTGAACAATGCAGCCAAAACGCTGGAACACAGCGCCCGTGCCAGCGCCGATCTGGGCCGCCTGATCGAACGGACAGGGCGTAGCGCCGAAGCGGTCGAGCGACTGGCCAACGAGACCTCCCGCACTGCCGCTGCCGTGCCCGGCACGCTGCAGGGCATACAGTTGCTGGTGGACGACCTGAGAGAGCTGAGTGCTTCTCTGCGCCGTGTCAGCGATCAACTGGAACGCAACCCTAACGCACTTCTGTTTGGCAAGCCACAGCCTGAGCCAGGACCTGGCGAATAAGGGGAGGGAAGAGAATTGAAACATATCCGCGGAAAAAAACTGGATGCAAAAATCGCCGCAGCGCTGTTCGCCCTAGTGCTGGCAGGCTGCTCCAGCTTGCGCCCGACTGAAGCAGAATCGGTACGCACCTATCTGCTGGAAGCGCAATTTGGCCGCACAGTACAGGTCAAACCCATTCCACTCGCGCTGACTGTCAGTCCTCCGCGCGCCGCACCGGGTTACGACACCGTGCAGATGGCTTTTATACGTCAACCCCATAGGCTCGAATATTTTGCCAAAAACCGCTGGGCTGAAACGCCCGCAAAGATGCTGGGGCCACTTCTGGTGCGCGCGCTGGAATTGCGAACAGGCTTCAATGCGGTAACGTCCGCTGACGGCATGGTGAAGGGCGATGTGCGTCTGGATACCGAAATCACCTTGCTGCAACAGGAATTTACTACCTCACCCAGTCGCTTGCACATGAAGCTGCGCGTCCAACTGGTAGAGCAGGCGAGCTACCGTGTATTGGCAACCCAAGTATTCGATGCGACTGAAGCCGCGCCTACCGACGACCCTTACGGAGGGGTCATCGCCGCTAACCGGGTGCTGCCGAGGCTGCTCGGTCAAATTGCCGATTTCGCCGCCATGAATGGCGTTGCCCTCTCCGAACACAGAAAATAACGAGAAGCTGTCATTGGAATGCACTTTCACATGTCATGACCCCATGATAGTGTGCGAAAATAGAAAAAGTCTAAAAAAAAACAATAATAATAGAAATCCATATCGTGGCCACGAAGGAAAAAATAATGCCACTAGCAGACCGGCATCAGGGTTCTACTGAGCCCAAAAAGAAAAGTAACGTACTGATTGTCGATGACCATCCTATCGTACGGCGGGGGATCGCTCAACTCATTGATCGCGAAGACGACATGGGAGTCTGCTGCGAGGCGGGAGATGCGGATCAGGCCCTGGAGGCCATCGCCAAAAACAACGATTTCTGCAATATCGACATCGCTCTTGTAGATATGTCGCTGCCGGGCATTTCCGGTATCGAGCTAGTCAAAATCCTGCGTTCGCGTTTTCCGGAAATTCAGATTCTGGTGATTTCCATGCATGATGAAACTCTCTACGCAGAAAGGGCGTTGAGGGCCGGCGCAAAAGGCTACATCATGAAGCAGGAGGCCACAGAAAAGGTCTTGATTGCAATCAGGCATATATTGAGCGGCGAAATTTATGTCAGCGATAAAATGCGCTCGAAGATACTGCAGCGGATCATTGACAACCGATTCGAAACCCCAGTGTCCCCAGTGTCTCACCTAGGCGACAAGGAGCTCGATGTTCTGCGGCTCATCGGCAAGGGCCTAAGAACCAGCGAAATTGCCTCGGAGCTCAAACGCAGTGTGAAAACCGTCGAGGCGCACCGCGCCAATCTCAAGGAAAAGCTGGGGCTAAAAAATTCCACGGAACTGATTAGGTTTGCCGTGCAATGGGTTGAGAGCGAAGCGTGAGCGGGAGATGCGTTGAGCAATTCAGCGCATCACTTATTTGACATAATATACATTATACGAACTATAGTATGCTTTAAAACATTGCCTTTAGCTTTAAGATTTACCTTTTGCCCTGCAACAGGCTGGCTATATCGGTATTGCCACTCTCCATCGCCCAGCTCCAGGCTGTTGCGCCGTTTTCATTCAGGATACCTGCATTGGCGTGATATTTGAGCAGCACTTTTACCACTTCGATGCGCCCGCCCTTCGATGCCAACATTAATGCTGTTGTGCCATTGCTGGTCGCCGCATCCACTTCCGAACCTGCCCGCAACAGATTTTCGACAATCTCGCTATGGCCAGAAAATGCCGCGTACATCATCGGCGCCCAGCCCTGATGGTTTGCCCCTGTATCCGCCCCCAGGCCAAGCAAGGTGTTGGCTACTTGAGCATGTCCATTGAGCGCCGCAAGCATGAGGGCCGACTCGCCGAATTGATTTCTGGTGTTTAGTTTCGCGCCGGACAGATGAAGCGTACGCAAAATAGTGTCTTGCCCTTCGCGCGCGGCAATAATTAATGCCGTGTTGCCATTGGCATCCATTACATTGGCATCGACACCCCTGGTAAGAAAATCCTGGACTGCGCCAGCGTCCCCCAGCGTTATCGATATAAATAAATTATCAATAAATCCATCAGCTAAGGAAATATTGCTAACCAACATTAGAATAAATAATGCCTTACTTGCTATTTTATATATCATTTTACTTTGAATAGGCGCATAAAATTTCTGGTGGTGGCCTCAGTCAATTCTTCCTCGCTTATCCCTCTCAATCGTGCGACTTCTCCTGCGACATGCTTCACATACGCCGGCTGGTTGGTTTTTCCACGGAATGGGGCGGGCGCAAGATAAGGCGAATCGGTTTCAACCAGCACTCGATTCAAGGGGATATTCTTTGCAACTTCCTTAACTTGTATTGCATTCTTAAAGGTAACAATACCTGAAAAAGAGATATAAAAGCCAAGAGCTATCGCACGTTCAGCAATCTCCAGACTTTCGGTAAAGCAGTGCATTACACCGCCTACGCTTGCCGCCCCCTCCTCTTCCATGATCCGCAGCGTATCGGCTGCCGCTTCACGGGTGTGGATAATCAATGGCTTGCCGCAATGTCTTGCGGCGCGGATATGGTTGCGGAAGCGCTCCCTTTGCCATTCAAGGTCGCCTTTCAGCCTGAAGTAATCCAGACCGGTTTCGCCGATTGCAATCACCTTAGGGTGATTCGCCAATTCAGCCAGTTTTTCAGCTGATGGCTCCTCCTCATCTTCATAATCGGGATGAACTCCGACCGAAGCGTAGAGATGAGGATAGGTTTCAGACAGGCTGATAACCTCATGAAAATCCGTGAGATTAACGCTCACGCATAGCGCAAGGCCAACCCCGTTTTTTTCCATATTGGCGAATATCTCAGGAAGATTCGAGGCGAGTTCGGGAAAGCTTAAGTGGCAGTGGGAATCGACTAGCATGGCTTGCACGAGAGTATGCCGCCCAGTGACGGCGGCGTGGTTTGACTGTATCTACATGGTGTGGGTTGGGCGGGATGTTTTGCTGCCGCCAAGCAAGCCCTCGATCTTGTTGCGCGCGGAGACTCCGCTCTCGTTATCGCCGAACTGCACGCCCACTCCCTGCACCTTATTGCCCTGCGCCCCTTCCGGGGTGATCCAGACAACGCGACCGGCTACCGGCAACTTGTTTGGATCCTCCATCAAGGAGAGCAGCATGAAAACCTCGTCACCCAATCGATAAGGTTTGTTGGTGGGGATAAATATCCCTCCACCCTTCAAATAAGGCATATAAGCCGCATACAGCGCGGATTTTTCCTTGATGCTCAAAGAAAGTACGCCCGGTCGCGGGGCGACCGAAGCTTTTGGATCAGACATAAGCGGCGTCCTGACGATTCACGAGTTGCCAATAAGAAAAAAACAATTGTTCCAACACCAATCTGTTATTCAGCGGATGATGCAATGCGCGCTGCGCAGTCAATAACTCCTGCTGGAACCGAAGCAATTCTATCAAGTTGACGGTTTTTGCCAAGCGATTCATTTCCGCTGACGACTCAGGCTGGTATCGCGCCTGCCCCGCCATGCCGATGCTTGCCAGATCATAAACCCACTGCTGCATCCAGTTCAGTATCCAGGCCAGTTCCACCTTGTCCCCTTGCTCCGCCAAGGCAAGGGGGTCACATTGATCCGGCGAGCCAAGTTTTTCCAGAATCTGTCCACGCGTCAACTGGAAGTCTTCCGCACTTAACTGCAAGGCGGCAAGCGGTGCGTAGCCCGATTGCGCAAGACAAGCCTCCGCTTCCGTAACCTCCTGCTCCCGTAGCCACTGCAGTGCCTCCACACGCCCAGGAAGCGGTGCGTTAATCTTTTGGCAGCGGCTGCGAACTGTAGGCAGCAGGCGTTGGGGTTGGTGCGACAGTAGAATGAACAGCGTACCGGGCGGCGGCTCCTCCAAAGTTTTAAGCAGCGCATTGGCGGCATGAACATTCATCGCTTCCGCCGGATGAACCAGAATAATGCGCAAGCCATTGCGATGAGTCGTCAGGTTGACGAAATCCGCCAGTTCGCGAATCTGGGCCACGGTAATAAACTGGCTCGCCTTTTTGTCGGTCGCCTTCTTGATCGGCTCCTGCTCAGCCGTTTCGCCCGTCGAATCTGCCACGGCGTTCTGTGCTTCAGGCTCAAGCAGCCGAAAATCGGGATGCCCGCCGATCTTGAACCAGTGGCATGCGCCGCACTGCTCGCAAGGCTCACCCGAATCCAGAGGGGATTCGCACAGCAACGCCTGTGCCAGCGTATAGGCCAAATGAAATTTTCCGATTCCGCCACGGCCTTGCAGCAATAAAGCGCCAGGCAAGGTCGCCTTGGCCGACATCAGTCGCCGCCAGATTTCATTTTGCCAAGAATAAATCATATCAGTCAGATGGATGAAACAATGTCTTCAAGATCGACTTGAATTTCATTCAGCGTCCGCCCGCTATCGATCACCCTGATTCGCTCCGGAAATTGCGCTGCGCGCTTCAAATAAGCGTCCCGCACGCGTTGGAAAAAATCTTGTTTTTCCTGTTCGAACCGGTCCAGAGAGGCGTTGCCGGACAAGCGCTGCCGACTGACTTCGAGTGTCACGTCGAACAACAAGGTCAGGTCCGGCTGCAAGTCCTGCTGAACCCATTGCTCAAGGATGCTTAGCTTGGATTCACCCAGCCCCCTGCCCCCGCCCTGATAGGCAAAACTGGCGTCGGTGAAGCGGTCTGAAATGACCCAGGTTCCTTCGCGCAACGCCGGAATAATGACCTTGTCCAAGTGCTCCCGCCTGGCAGCGAACATCAACAGAGCCTCGGTCTCAAGATGCATGGCTTGATGCAGGAGCAACTCGCGCAACGCCTCGCCGAGTGGTGTTCCGCCCGGCTCTCGGGTGACAAGGACATTTTTCCCCTGATTGCGCAAGCGCTCCGCCAGCCAATTCAGGTGGGTGCTCTTGCCGGCGCCATCTATCCCTTCAAGCGTGATGAATTTTGCGATATTATTATTTAAAATCATTTTATTGTGATATTTAATCAATCTTTTTTCTGGATAAGTTCTTCTGGTAACGCGCCACAGCCTGATTATGCTCCGCCAAGCTGCGGGAAAACTGGTGGGTACCGTCCCCCTTGCTTACGAAATACAGCGCAGAGGTCTCGCTAGGGTGTAAAGCCGCATGGATAGAAGCCGATCCCGGCATGGCAATCGGACCGGGCGGAAGCCCGCTGCGCGTGTAAGTATTATAGGCATTATCGGCGGTTAAATCGCGCTTATGCAAATTGCCATCAAACGTCTCACCAAGGCCGTAGATGACTGTTGGATCCGTTTGCAGCCTCATGCCGATACGCAGGCGATTGATGAAGACGGCAGCGATCATCGGGCGCTCTCCGGATCGACCGGTTTCCTTCTCGACGATGGAAGCCATGATCAAAGCCTCGTAAGGCGCGGAATACGGCAAATTCGGGCTGCGTTCCCGCCAGGCATCGGCTAGTCGCTGCCCCATGATCTGGTAGGCGCGTTTGAGCATGGACAAGTCGCTCATTCCGCTGCTGAAATAATAAGTGTCCGGAAAAAACAGCCCTTCGGCGTTTTCCTCCTGAACCCCCAGGCGATTCAACAGCTCCCTGTCGCTCAGGCCGGTGGTGTCGTGCCTGATGGCCGGATGCTCGTCGAGCGCCTTGCGCATCTGGCTGAAATTCCAACCCTCGATAAACACGATTTCGCTCTGGCTGACATCGCCCTTTGTGATCTTTTGAAGCAGCTGGAACGAGGTGATTTCACGATCCAGTTGATAGTTGCCGGCCTTGATTTCCCCTTCCCTGCCCAAAATTTTTGCCAGCACAATAAAGCTCCACGGCTCCGGCGTCAGTCCTTCGGCACTGAATTGTCTGGCAATGGTACGCAGGCTGCTGCCATGCTTGAGCGTAAACTCGTAGGGGGACTGGGGCAGGTGTACAAGGGTGTTGGCAAAATAAAGCACCCAGCCCGCAGCCGACATTCCCAACACGATGAGCGCGGCAATGCCGCGCTTAATGACAGTCATCATCCAACAAACTCCTCAAGCGCGCCGCCAGCTTGCCGGCCTGCCATGATTTTCCGGCCAGTTCCCTGACCTGCCAGACGCCGATGATGCTGTTGCAAAGCACAACCTCGTCCGCGTCGTAAATTCGGGCCAACGGCAGATTTTCCACCCTGACCGACAAGCCGAGCCTGACGGCCATATCCATGATGCGCTCCCGCTGCACACCGGCTACGCCGCAACGCCCAAGATCGGGGGTGTGCAAGGTCTTGCCCTTGAGAAGGAACAGGTTACTCATCGTCCCTTCGATGACATTTCCATCCATGTCGAGCATCAAGCCCTCGGCAATTTCGGAATTGTTCCATTCTCGCCGCGCGAGCACGTTTTCCAGGCGGTTGAGATGCTTAATCCCGGCCAACAAGGGTTGTATGGCAAGGCGCGTGGAACAAAGGTGTAGCCTCACCCCATCCGTCAAAGAATTGGCCGGGTACTGCGGAGCAGGACTCGCCATCAGGATGCGGGTCGGTTCCATGTGTGCTGAAATAGCGTAACCGCGTTGGCTCTCTCCACGGGTGATTATCACTTTCAGCACGCAGTCTGGCGATTCCTTGACCAATTGGGTCATTTCCGCAGCCAGGATAGCTTCAGGCGGGCAAACGATGTCGAGCGCCGCACAATCCGCGTACAGCTTGTCATAATGGCGTGGCCAGCACAATGGATGGCCCGCTCTCACCGGCAAGGTACGGAAAACCCCGTCACCGTAGGTCAGACCCCGGTCAAAGACCCGGACATGCTCGCTCTGAAGTCCGTTAACCAGGATCATTGAGCAGCTCCTAACGGACATGGCAAGTAGCGCCGCCACGAATGATGAATATCGCTACGCGCCATGTCCGTTCCCTCTCTCCTAACTCTCTCCCAGAGGGGGAGAGGGACGAGGTCTCGCTTCGCGAGTTTCACGTCAGAGCCCCGAGCAGCCCCTTCGCCTTGGCGCGAGTTTCGGCAAGTTCGCGTAAGGGGTCGGAGTCGGCAACGATGCCTGCACCCGCCTTGAAGGTCAGTGCATTCCCTTCGAGCATGAAGCTGCGGATCAGGATATTCAGATCCATGCTGCCATCGAGATTAAGATACCCCATGCTGCCCGTATAAGCGTAACGGGGTGAGGGTTCAAGCTCGCTGATGATTTGCATGGTACGGACTTTGGGGCAACCGGTAATAGTGCCCCCTGGAAACAACGCACGCATCACTTCGGAAGGGGGCATGTTCTCGCGCAAACGACCGCGCACGCTGGATTCGATGTGGTGTACGTGAGCGTAGCTGCACACCGTCATCAATTCGCTGACCTCGACGCTACCTGGCTCGCACACCCGCCCCAGATCATTGCGCTCGAGGTCGACCAGCATGATGTGTTCGGCGCGTTCCTTGGGGCTGGCAATCAGCTGTAGCCGCAGCAGTTCATCATCTTCTGCCAGCGGAGCGCGTGGATGCGTGCCGGCAATCGGACGCGTCTCGATCATGCCACCACGCACTTTCGCCAATCGCTCCGGGGAGGAGCTGATGATCTGGTGCCTGCCGAAGTCGGCGATACCTGCAAACGGAGCCGGATTGCTCTCGCGCAGACGCGCGTAAATGCCGACCGCACTGTCTTGATGTTCGATCCGAGCCCGCCACTGGCGCGCAAGATTGACCTGGAACACGTCCCCTTCCAGGATGTAGCGCTTAACTTCAGTCACCCCTTGCAGGAAAATCTGTTCGTCTTCTTCTTCAAGTTCATCCACTTTTGCCGGGCTGCCAATATATTCGGCAACACCGCTCAAATCGGTGCGCAGGTCTTCAAGAAGATGCGGACAGGCTTCCTCGGCAAACAAGTAGGTCTGCCCCTCGGCACGGTCGACCATGATAGCCGCAGGGATGCGAACCAGGGCGGCCAACGGGAATTTGCTTGTCTGCTGCTTTACTGCGACGGAGGATTCTATCTGGTGCAGCAATTCATAGCCGAGATAAACGAACCAGCCCCCGTGAAAGGGAAGCTTGGTCACCCCCCGCTCTGGTGGGCGCGCGGCTTTCCCCCACTCTTCATCCAGCACGGAAAAAAATTTTTTTTCCTGTCCTGTTGGATCGGAGGGGAATATTTGCGACTGCCCTGGAAAAGCGAAAAGAATATCCCAGCCAGGGCAACCCAGAGTTTGCAGCAAATAAGGGTAGCGCAACGGGTTTGCCGCATGGAGGCCAAGCAAATCGGGCGTACCGGGGAGCTGTATGACGGGCACAAGCTACCTTAATGACGAGAGAAAACCCATGGGCGTGT
>CAYGNO010000030.1:0-17947 GCA_964351305.1 uncultured Sulfuricella sp. | reverse complement strand
CGTCAAGGCTGCCTACGCCATGCCCGACGCGCACTGGGGCTACGGTTTCCCGATCGGCGGGGTGGCGGCTTTCGACCCCGGCGAGGGCGGCGTGATCTCCGCCGGCGGGGTGGGCTTCGACATTTCCTGCGGGGTGCGCACCCTGCATACCGGCCTGAAAGCCACGGACCTCGCGCCGATCAAGCAGAAACTGGCCGACCGCCTGTTCGCCAAAATCCCGGCGGGGGTGGGCAGCACCGGGCGGCTGCGCCTGGATGCGGCTGCAATGGATGCGATGCTGCGGGGCGGGGCGCAGTGGGCGGTCAAATGCGGCTACGGCACCGAAGCGGACCTGGAGCGCACCGAGGAACACGGCCGCATGGCCGGCGCCGAGCCGGACAAGGTTTCGGAACACGCCAAGCACCGCCAGCGCGACGAGGTCGGCACGCTGGGTTCCGGCAACCACTATCTCGAATTGCAGGAGGTCGTCGAAATTTACGATGCCGAGGCGGCCGAGCGCTTCGGGCTGCAGCCGGGCGAGGTCGTGGTCAGCATCCATTGCGGCTCGCGCGGGCTGGGGCACCAGATCGGCACCGAGTTCCTCAAGCAGATGGTGATCGCGGCGCCGGGCTATGGCATCCAACTGCCCGATCGCGAACTTGCCTGCGCCCCTCTCGACTCCCCGCTCGGCCAGGACTATCTTGGCGCCATGCGCGCCGCGGTCAACTGCGCCCTGGCCAACCGACAGGTCATCACCCACCTCACCCGCGAGGTGTTCGCCGAAATCCTGCCCGGCACCCACCTGACCCTGATCTACGACGTTTCGCACAACACCTGCAAGCAGGAGCAGCACGTGGTGGACGGCAAGCCGCGTACCCTGTTCGTGCACCGCAAGGGGGCGACGCGCGCCTTCGGTCCCGGCCATCCGGCGCTGCCCCAGGATTTGCGCGATGTTGGCCAGCCGGTGTTGATCGGCGGCAGCATGGGCACGGCTTCCTATATCCTGGTCGGCACCGAACAGGGCATGGCGCGCTCCTTCGGCTCGGCCTGCCACGGCGCCGGTCGCGCCATGAGCCGTCATCAGGCTACCCGCCAGTGGCACGGCAGCGATCTGGTGCGCGAGCTGGCAAGCCAGGGCATCCTGATCCGCAGCCCCTCGCTGCGCGGCGTGGCGGAGGAAGCGCCGGGCGCCTACAAGGACGTGAGCGCGGTGGTGGAGGCGGCCGACCGCGCCGGGCTGGCGCGGAAAGTGGCCAAGTTGAAGCCACTCGCCTGCATCAAGGGATGAATGGGCGCACCTTCATTGGCACCAGCGGCTGGGACTGCCCGGACTGGTCGGACGGCTTCTATGGCGGCATTCCCCATAAGGACTGGCTCGCTTTCTACGCGCGCCATTTCAATGCTGTCGAGGTTAACGCCACCTTCTATCACCACCAGCGCAAAAGTACCTTCGAGCATTGGCGCGAGCAGACTCCGGCGGATTTCGCCTTCGCCATCAAGGGGCACCGCTATCTCACCCATGTGAAGCGATTGGCCGAGCCTGAACAGCCTCTGCAGCAAAGCCGCGAGGCCGCCGCCGGCTTGGGCGGGAAGCTGGCCGTGATGCTGTGGCAGACGCCGCGCAGCCTGCATAAGGATATGATGAGGTTGCAGAACTTTGCCCATGCCCTCGCGGCATGGCCGGAGGTGCGCCACGTTCTGGAGTTTCGCCATGCTTCCTGGTTCGATGACGAGGTCGCGGTCTGCCTGTGTGCCCACCGGATTGCCAACTGCTGGTCCGATGCCGCCGACTGGCCTCTGTGGAATGCGGTCACCACCGATCTGGTTTACCTCCGCCTGCATGGCCATGCCCGCACCTATGCTTCAGCCTACGGCGAGAGCGAGCTCGGGGCTTGGGCAGGACGGGTCAGGGAAGTGCAGGCGCAGGGGCGCGACGCCCATGTTTATTTCGATAACACCGCAGTCGGGGCGGCGCTGCACAATGCGTTGCGGTTGAAGGAGATGCTGGGTTAATGGGTGGTGCGGTCGACCGCTTCGGCCAGTTGCCGCAACGCCGGGGCGATCTCGACGGTATATGGGCTTTGCGCCGTTTTAAGTTGTTTCAAATATTCCGGTAGCCGTGCCAGTTCAGCGGCTGCACGGCGCCGCGATTCTTCCAGCGGTTCGGGCGCGGCCAGGCGCTTGCCTGCCTGCATGAAGGGCTGGATCAGGGGCGTCCCCGCCTGCACATCGTTTTCCAGCGTCAGGATGTCGCGATCGAGGCTGCCGTCCGAGGCGTGGATGCGGTAAACCTGCTTTCTGCCGGGCCAGGTGGCCTTGCCTTCCGAGCGCTTGCGGCGCGGCTGTCCGGCGTATTCAACCAGTTTGTAGGCGCAATCGAGGTAAGGCGCGTCGGCGGAGGTGTCGAGGCGGGTGCCCACGCCGAATCCGTCGATCGGCGCGCCTTGTGCCAGCAGTCTGGCGATCTCGTGCTCGTCGAGGTTGCCGCTGCAGAAAATGCCGACTTCGCTGAGCCCGCCCCGGTCGAGAATGCGGCGGACATGGTGCGCATGCTCGGACAGGTTGCCGCTGTCCAGGCGCACGGCCTTGATGCGAATCCCCTGTTGTTGCAGGCGAGGCGCCAGCTTGACCACTTTTTCCGCCGCCGCTTCGGTGTCGTAGGTGTCGATCAGCAGCACCGTGTTGGTCGGTTGAGAATGGGCGAAGCGCTCGAAGGCGGTTGTTTCGTCGGTGTGTGCCTGGATGTAGGAATGCGCCATGGTGCCGTAAAGCGGGATGTCGAACTGTACCCCGGCCAGCACCGTGGCAGTGCCGGAATAGCCTGCCAGGTAGCTGGCGCGCGCCGCCAGTATCCCCGCTTCCGCGCCGTGGGCTCGGCGTAGGCCAAAATCGACGAGCAGCTTCTCGGGCGCGACAAGCACGCTGCGTGCGGCTTTTGAGGCGATCAGAGTCTGGAAATGCAGCAGGTTGATGATGCGGCTTTCCACCAGTTGCGCCTGGGTGATCGGGGCGGTGATGCGCAGGATCGGCTGGTGCGGGAAGAACAAAGTGCCTTCCGCCATGCCGTGGACTTCGCCGGTAAAGCGCAGCGTCTTGAGAAAGTCGATGAAATCCGTGTTGAATCGGCCGCAGCCGGCAAGCCAGTTCAGCTCCTCGGGAGTGAAGTGCAGATTTTCCAGGAACTGCAGCACCTGCTCCAGCCCAGCCGCCATTAGAAAATTCCGCTGCGGCGGCAGGTCGCGCACGAAGAATTCGAACACGGCGATTTCATTCATGCCCTCGTCGAAATAGGCCTGCAGCATGGTGAACTGGTAAAGGTCCGTCAGCAGAGGGCTGGATTGCGGATTCACGCGGCGATATCCTCGAAGTGGACTGGGTGCGCGCCGAGCGAAGTCATTTCCTCGATAGCGCGCTGCCCGTCTTCGGGTTTCAGGTTGACGGCGCGGATGCCATCGAGCAGCAGCAGGACAGCGAAGCCGCAGGTCAGTGCATCCTTGACGGTATTGAGCACACAGTAATCGGTAGCCAGCCCGCCGATAAACAGGCGGTTGATGCCGTCCATGCGCAGGCGCTGCCCCAGTCCGGTTCCCTCGAAGCCGGAATAAGCGTCCGTATCACGGCGGGTGGCTTTTGCAATCACCACCGTAGCAGGGGGTAAATCGAGTTTTGGCGAGAACGCTGCCCCTGGGCTGCCGGCGATGCAGTGCGGTGGCCAGATGCCGCCCTGCGCACGGAATGAGCAGTGATCTGGCGGGTGCCAGTCGCGGGTTGCATAGATCGGCAGGGATGCTCTTCTGAATGCCTTGATGTAACGGTTGAGCGCAGGGATGACTTCGTCGCCAGCCGGTACGGCCAGACTGCCCCCAGGAAGAAAATCGTTTTGCACATCCACCAGCAGCAGCGCGTCGCCGGGGTGCGGACGAAGGTTCAAAGGAAAGGGTGCGCTGTTTTTCACGATGAGTGACTGGCGGTATGTGTTTGCGTGAGCTATTTGGTCATTATAGTTCGCATCCAGTGAATGCTTGCCCAGGTTGTTCCTCAAGTTTTTCGGGGGCTGTCCGTTAAAGGATTTACAGGCAGAAAAACAGCATGGAGACCGCCATGGACAAGGAATTGATGATTCAGAAGCTGATGCGCGAAATCGAGATGGATTTCTCTTTCGACTTGCGGCTGGGGCTGATCGACCGGATTAAATTCAACAGCATCATGAAATCGGAAGCGGAACAGCTCAGGGAAAGAAGCTATTCCGAAATTGAAAGGCTGTTTCTCCGGGTGGCGGCGTAAGCATATTTAATAAGAAACTGAACTGGCATGTGTTTAGGGCTGCGGAAGCAGCCTTTTTTTATTAAACAATCCGTCACTTGACAAAGCCTCGGATGCCTGATTCATCCACAATTCAGGCGGCAACGAAGAATTGCGATCATAACATCATGATAAACCATGGGATTATTTGTAACACATTGATTACAAACAACAAGAGTGCAAGCGCAGAATTTAGTCAAATTGTTCTTCTTCCTTGTGTGTAATGGACTTGCAACATATCTATACAGCTTATACACAAACTTATCCACAGTTTATGTGGAAGGTTCCATTGTCAATAAGGGTTTCCCCTAAATTGTTATTTAACCGATGGAATCGGTGAAATAATGACTGATTTCCGTCATGGCGGCATATTCGGTTGCGGCAATCCCGGCCTTGCCGAAATCCAGCGCATCCGGGTAGCCGCTGGCAGCCTGGGCTTGCGTCCTGGCTTCGCTACACCAGTCTTTTGCCCATGTGGCAGAGGCGGCCAGATCATCCGGCCTGAATTGGCTGATGGCCTGCTGCGCCGCCTGCCAGAAGCCGTTGCGGGATAGCGCGGCGTGTATCCGGGCGATTTCCGGTCGATTCCTTTGCCGGATCGCTTCGGCCAGGGCTTCCGCATGTTCTGCAAGAATCCGTATGCGGATTTCCGTCGCATGTTTTTCGACTACCGCCTTAACCGCTTCGTAAGCGGGGGTGAAGCGGTCGGACGGGTGGGCAGTGGCAGAAATAAAGGATTGCAGGGCGATCAGCGCGGCCAGGGCGTGGCCGGCATTGCGTGCCTGCTTGATGGTTTCCTGGCACTGAATTTCCGCGGTGTCAGGCGTGAGCAACAGGGCGATTTCGTCGTGATCGGCCATGTGGTTACACCCCGCTGATGAGGGTAGTGACTATTTCGGCATCATCGGCATGGTCGATCAGGATGCGCTTGACCCTATCCTGCCAGAGCAGGCCGAACCTGTCCCTTTCTTCCTCATTGGCAACGCCCATCATGGCTTTTTGCATCAGCTCTCTCATGCCAGGGGAGGGGCTGACCCATTCCGGATGATAGGTCGTCTCCACATTGATTCCGGTATCCAGTCGGGTGTAGCGGATCTCGCCGGTGACGCCGGCATTGAAATGCAGCAGGTTTCTGCGGTCGAATTTCCCCCCGATTCCCTTGAAGCCGCCGGACTGCGCGGCGCCGGTGAGCAGGCCGGCGACATTGGCGATCACCCCCGTCACGCCGTCAGCCTGGCCGTCACGGAATGAAACCTGGATTGCGCCCCGCACCGGCAGTTCGTCGCCATACAGGCTCGCCAGTGCCTTGCGCGTCATCAGCCAGGCGCCCGCCACCGTAGGGCAGGAATGGCCGGCCAGCTTGACCGCATCGATGTAGCTGTATTCGATGATCCCTTTCGCTGCCGCGCCCAGGAACTCGGCCAGCGGATCGTAAAGGGTGATTCTGGGGACGTCGTCATAGAAACTCGGGGTGTTCATCATGCTCAGGGTTCTCCAAGATAGGCTACCAGCGGTTTTCCGCGGAGCCAGATTTTCCACAGGTCGGTTCGGCCGGCTGAAAACGACCTGGACTGCCCGCTATCGAAAGCATAGAGCGTCAACCGGGAGATTTTGTCGCCGGACAGCGCCTGCCGCAGAGGGGCAAACCAGTCGTTTTCCAGGCGCAACAGGGTTTCGCGCCAGCGGTGGACATCGCCGTACAGGGCCGTGTTGCGCAGCGCATCGAGAACAACCAGGTGACGCGAGCCGTCCTGCGTGGCATGCAGCCATTCTGCGGCGGTCTCCGGCACGTGGGCGCAGGGAGTGCCAGCGGCGGCTGCCAGGCCGCGGGCCAGTGCGTTATTGGCCCAGATATGGGCGAAAGGGGTGGCAAGGCTGGCTGGCAGCATGCCGCCGCCCCAGGGCCAGATGCTGTTCACCGGGAGTAAGCCGCGTTGCTCCCGCGCTTCGTTGACCGGATGGCGGTGCAGCAGCATCTGGACTTCGTTGAGGATGCGGTGCCAGCGTTTGCCGTCCGGACCGCTCGGCAGGAGGTTCCGGATATTCCTGCCGATGGCGGTTTCCAGGGAATGGGTTTTCAGGTGGGCGGGGGGGTGAGTCAGGCGCAAATGCCAGCAGCCGGACCGGGTCGGAAAGAAGCGCAGACCCTCATCGGCGAAATGCTCGTTAAGGGCGGCAGTCAGGCTGTCCGCCTCTTCTTGAGTGATGTCCAGGTTGCCGGCATCCGCCAGCACCAGCCGGTCGCGCTGCAACTGCAGGTGCACGGGTTCTGCCAGCAGCCAGAAATTGCCGCCGGGTGTGCCGCCGTCAGCCAGCAGGCTAAAGGGCGCGACCGGCCAGTCGTGCTGCTTCTCGACGCCGAATATCCGGCACAGCCATGCCTCCATGCTGTCATCGGGAAGCGTATTCTGGCTGCCGCGCGCCAGCAGCGTTGCCAGAGCGGGCAGGGGTAAATCCCGCAGCGCGTTTCTGGTTTCGGGGCGGAAGGGCGGAAACAGGCCCGGAATGAGAAGATGGCAGTGCATTGAGGGAGCTAGGTTATCACCAGACCGGCGGCAGGCCAACTCTTCCTGGGCTCTTCCGGGAGATGGTTAGCCGGTTTTGTGTTTCCGACCGTTAAGTGGCAAACTGGCGCCTTTGCCAGCCATTCCTACCGTGCAACCTTTCGAGCTCTTCGTCGGCCTGCGTTACACCCGAGCCAAGCGGCGCAACCACTTCATTTCCTTCATTTCCCTGGTTTCCATGCTGGGCATCGCGCTCGGCGTGGCCGCCCTGATCGTGGTGCTTTCCGTGATGAACGGCTTCCAGAAGGAGCTGCGCACCCGCATCCTGGGCGTGGCGGCGCATGCCCAGATCAGCGGCGCGAATAACACCCTGGCCGACTGGCAAAGCGTGGCCGAGGCGGCGGCGCAGCACCCCGAGGTGGTCGGCACGGCGCCCTACGTCATGGCGCAGGGGTTGCTGTCCTACGACCAGACCGTGCAGGGGTCGATAGTGCGCGGCATTCTGCCTGATCGCGAAGCGCAGGTATCCGAGCTGGCAGACAAGATGAAGGTGGGCCGGCTGGATGCATTGCGCTCCGGCGAGTTCGGCATAGTGCTGGGTTCCGAGCTGGCGCGAACCTTGTCGGTCTCTACGGGCGACAAGGTGGTGCTGATTGCGCCGCAGGGGCGGGTTACGCCGGCCGGCATCATGCCGCGGGTAAAGCAGTTCAGCGTGGTGGGGATTTTCGAGGCCGGCATGTATGAGTTCGATGCCGGGCTGGCGCTGGTTCATCTGGACGACGCGGCCAGGCTGTACAGCATGGGCAGCCGCGTTTCCGGCGTGCGGCTCAAGCTCAAGGACATGAATCAGGCGCCGCTGGTGGCACGGGAGCTTTCCTCCCTCTTCGGCGACGAAATTTATATCAGCGACTGGACCCGGCAGCACGCCAATTTCTTCCGCGCCATCCAGATCGAAAAGAACGTGATGTTCATCATCCTGCTGCTGATCGTGGCGGTGGCTGCCTTCAACATCGTTTCCACCCTGGTGATGGCGGTCACCGACAAGCAGGCGGATATTGCCATCCTGCGCACGCTGGGCGCTTCCCCAGCCAGCATCATGAAGATTTTCATCGTCCAGGGCACGCTGATCGGGGTCATCGGCACTCTGATCGGCGTGGCCGGAGGCGTGGTGCTGGCGCTGAATATCGACGTGGTGGTGCCGGCCATAGAACGGCTGTTCGGCGTGCATTTCCTCGCCAAGGAGGTGTATTACATCAGCGAACTGCCTTCCGACCTGCAAGGCCGCGACGTCGGGGTGATCGCCACCGTGTCGTTCATTCTCACCCTGCTGGCCACGCTCTACCCCAGCTGGCGTGCTTCCAAAACCAACCCGGCGGAGGCGTTGCGTTATGAGTAGCGTGCTTTCCTGTTCCAATCTGCACAAGGTTTTCCACCAGGGCAAGGTCGAAGTGCCGGTGCTGCTCGGCGTGAACCTGGAAATCGCGCAGGGCGAGCGGGTGGCGATTGTCGGCACATCCGGCTCCGGTAAAAGCACACTGCTGCATTTGCTGGGCGGGCTGGATGATGCTACCTCGGGCGAGGTCGCCATCATGGGGCGAAACGTGCATGAGCTGGGCGAGTCCGAACGCAGCAGCCTGCGCAACCGGTCGCTCGGCTTCATTTACCAGTTTCACCACCTGCTGCCGGAGTTTTCCGCGCTGGAAAACGTCGCCATGCCGCTCCTGATCCGGCGCATGAAGCCGGATGCCGCCTATGAGCAAGCGGCGGAGATGCTCAAGCAGGTCGGCCTGGGGCATCGCCTCGGGCACACCCCCGGCGAGCTTTCCGGCGGCGAACGCCAGCGTGCCGCCGTGGCCCGTGCCCTGGTGACGCGCCCGGCCTGCGTGCTGGCGGACGAGCCGACCGGCAATCTCGACCGCCATACCGCGGAAGGGGTGTTCGACCTGATGCTGGAACTGAACCGGGAGCTGGGCACCAGCTTCATCATCGTCACCCATGACATGGAACTTGCGGCGCGGGCGCAGCGCGTGCTCCGTCTGGTGGACGGGGCCCTGGAAAACGGCGTGTAGGCTGGGATGAGGGAACCGAATCCCAGCGTTTTGCCAGGCAACTTGCTGGGGCGCGCTTCGCTTACCCAGCCTACATTTTTTTTCTTTGCCGTCGCCGCCAACTGATTACGACGTGGAGTCGCCACAGCCCGCGCGCAATAAAATAGCCGCTGACGGAAAGAATGGCGCCCAGGATGGGTACGCCGACCAGCAGCGGTGTGCCGAGCGATGAAATCCAGTTGAAGAAAGCCGGAATCCAGTCGGCGAAACTTTCGGCCTGGAATTCGGCGTAGGGGTTGGGCATGCTTTTGCTCCTGCCAGTCACGAATGCGCCGATTTCATAAGCGAGCAGATAGAGCGGGACGAAGGTGAGCGGATTGGTGTAAAGGGTGGTGAATACCGCCACCGGCAGGTTGACGCGGAACACCACGGCGAAAATGGCCGCGAACAGCATCTGCACCGGTCCGGGGATCAGGCCGGTGAACAGGCCCACCGCCACTCCGCCGGCGACGGAGTGGCGGTTCAGGTGCCACAGGTTGGGGTGATGCAGCACCGGGCCGAACGGACGCAGGTAGCGGTGCTCCCTCATGCTGTGGGTGCTGGGTAGAAACTTCCTCAGGTATTTTCGCGGCATAATTGATTTTATCTTATCATGCGCACCAATATTCTCGCCTTCGTTTTCGGCATCTGGTTGCTGCAACAACAGGCGGCGCTGCCCGGTCTGGCCTGGGTTGGCCTGTTGTCTTTGTGGCTGGCAGGCCGTTTTCTTCCGGCGGCACCACGCGGGCTACTGGCCAAGGTGTTTTTTCTCGGGCTCGGTTTCTTCTGGGCCGCTTTCATGGCCCAGTTGCGGCTGGCCGATGCGCTGCCTTCCATCTGGGAAGGGCGAGACATCCAGGTTGTCGGCGTAGTGGCAAGCCTGCCGGTTGAAACTGAACGCGGGCAGCGTTTTACGTTCGATGTCGAGCGCGTGAAAACCCTGGAAGCGGTCGTGCCCCATCGCATTCAGCTCACTGCCTATAGCGAGGGTTTCGGCAACAAAGCATCCGACGTCGCGCTGCCCGATTTCCACGCCGGCGAGCGCTGGCATCTGACGGTGCGCCTCAAGCGTCCGCACGGCAACGCCAATCCGAACGGTTTCGATTTCGAGGCGTGGCTGCTGGAGCGCAACATCCGCGCCTCCGGCTATGTGCGCCAGGAGGACGGCAATCGCCGCCTCGCGGAACACGTCTATCGCCCCGGTTATATCGTCGAAATGCTGCGCGAGCGGGTGGCCCAGCGTTTCCAAGCTGTCCTGGGCGAGCGGCCCTATGCCGGCGTGCTCAAGGCGCTGGCGGTGGGCGAGCAGAACGCGATTTCCGCCGAGCAATGGAAAGTGTTCCTGCGCACCGGGGTGAACCACCTGATGAGCATCTCAGGGCTGCACGTCACGATAATCTCCAGCCTGGTCTTCGCACTGGTGTATGGGCTGTGGCGGCGCAGCCAGAGGCTCACCCTGCGCCTGCCGGCACGCAAGGCGGCGGCTGTGGCGGGCGCCTTGGCGGCCTTGCTCTACGCGCTGCTGTCGGGTTTCGGCGTGCCGACCCAGCGTACCCTGTACATGCTTTCCGTGGTGGCAGCCGCATTGTGGATGGGGCGCGCCAGCTCGGCTTCATCGGTGCTGGCGCTGGCCTTGCTGGCGGTGGTGCTGCTCGACCCGTGGGCGGTGTTGGCGCCGGGGTACTGGCTCTCTTTCGGCGCGGTGGCGGTGATTCTCTATGTGGGCGTCGGGCGCCTTGGCCGACCGCACTGGTTGCAGCAGTGGGCTCGCGTGCAATGGGCGGTGACCCTCGGACTGATCCCGGCTTTGCTGCTGATGTTCCAGCAGGTCTCCCTCGTTTCGCCGCTGGCCAATGCTTTCGCCATCCCGGTTATCAGCCTGGTGGTGGTGCCGCTGACCCTGGCGGGAGCGATTCTGCCGCTCGATTTCCCGCTGTTGCTGGCGCACCAGGTTATGGCGTGGTGCATGGCCGCGCTGGAGTGGTTGAGCCAGATGCCGGATGCCGTGTGGCAGCAGCACGCGCCCCCGGTGTGGACGGTGCTGGCGGCGGCGTTCGGCATCCTCTGGCTGCTGCTGCCGCGCGGCTTTCCCGCCCGCTGGCTGGGTGTGGCGGGGTTTGCGCCGATGTTTCTGGTACTGCCGCCGCAGCCCGCGCAGGGCGCCTTGTGGCTTGCCGTGCTGGATGTCGGGCAGGGGCTGGCGGTGGTGGTGCAGACCAAGAATCATGCCCTGCTTTACGATACCGGCCCGCGCTATACCACCGATGCCGACAGCGGCAGCCGCATCGTGGTGCCCTACCTGCGCGCTGCCGGCATCAAGCGGCTCGATGGCCTGATCGTGACCCACGACGACAGCGACCACAGCGGCGGGGCGACTTCGGTGCTGGACGCGGTTCCGGTCGGCTGGCTCGCCTCATCTCTGCCTGCCGATAGCGCTATCCTGCCCCATGCGCGAAAGTCGCTGCCCTGCTTCGCCGGCCAATCCTGGGAATGGGACGGGGTGCGCTTCGAGATGCTGCACCCGGCTTGGGAAAGCTACGCCGACCCACGCCTCAGGAAAAACGCCCGCGGCTGCACGCTGAAAATCACCTCGCCCTACGGCAGCGTGCTGTTGCCCGCCGACATCGAGCGCGAATCGGAAGCGGAAATCCTCGCGCGCACCCCCGCCGCCCTGGCCGCCACGCTCCTGGTGGCGCCGCACCACGGCAGCAAGACATCTTCCACCGAGGCGTTCATCCGCCAGGTCAATCCGTCCATCGTGATTTTCAGCGCCGGTTACCGCAACCAGTTTGGCCATCCCAGGCCGGAAGTGGTGGCGCGCTACCGGGCGTTGGGCAGCCGGATGTACCGATCGGATTTTGACGGGGCTGTGCTCTTGCGCTTTGAGAAGGAAGTTGGCATCAAGCTGCAAACCTGGCGCCAGGAACGCCGGCGTTATTGGCAGGAATTTAACTGAAAACAGTGGATTCCACTATTCCAATAGGGTTACTTCAGTGACACACTGCCTAGCAACTCAAACTGGCATCGCGGTGGTTTGTATTCCGTAGCATTTACAAGAGGCACGGGCTGATTTACTCCGATGGAAGGCTAAAATATTTAATGACCATAAAACAATTCTGTGGAATTATTCTATAGAATATATATTCTATAGAATTATATGGGGCTAGACCATGGCGCAACCCGTAAAAGTAAGAAACTCAGACCGCTCAAGAGTGCTGACGCAGGCCGTGCATGAAGTTGCACAACGGTTCGGGTTTGGTTCCACCGATTTGAAGAATATTATCGGCATTAGCCAGCCGACTGCTTCCCGACTATTAAACGGTAAGTACAGCCTTGATGAAGGCGGCAAGGAATGGGAGTTGTCAGCGCTTCTCGTGCGTATGTATCGCTCCTTGTCCTCAATGGTGGGCGGGGATGATGAGCTTGCCAAAGTTTGGCTAAATTCATCTAACCGCGCCTTTGGCGGACAGCGCCCGTCGGAGGCTATCAAACGCATCGAAGGACTTATCCATGCCTGCGAATACCTGGACGCCTATCGCGCTCGCATCTGAAGCACGTCCATGGGAAGGTGGCGGCTGGAGGGCTGTAGAAGCCCAGCACAAAGTGGCTACCATGAGCCTGGTTCACGGATCCCTGGCCGACCAAAAGCTTCTTGAGGACATTCTGGAGGAAGTCAAGCCGGTTCTTCCGGCGGATGCTCAAGAACTTCATTGGCTGCTTTCCACGCCTTTTCGCTATTATCCGTTACCAGATGGATCGCGGTTTCGCCGCAGAGGTGATCCCGGTGTGTTTTATGGAGCCGAAGACAGGGAGACAGCCTGCGCGGAAAGCGGATATTGGCGCTTACGCATGTGGATGGACAGCGAAGGGTTGTCTGGACAGCAGAAAGCGGTTCCAATTACGCTGTTTGAATTTTGTGCGGCGACAGATAAATCTATAGACCTTACCGTGCCACCTCTGTCGGTCGACCGGGAAATCTGGACCGCTTCCGCAGTCTATGGCAGCACCCAATTGCTGGCAGACGATGCCAGGGAAGCGGGGGTCGAGGTGATTCGTTATGCTTCCGTGCGCAATCCCGGCAGCTACTGTCTGGCCCTATTGACACCGCAGGTGTTCAGACGCGTTAAAGCGCCATACTGGGGGAGCCAGCAAACTTGGACGCTGCTGATTGAGCCGCCCAATCTGGTCGTCTGGCAACGTGATATCGCACCGGAGACCTGGGCTTTCAGATTTTAGCTCGTTCCATTGCTGTTCTGGCTTTTTTACTGCACTAGAATCCGTGTGCTTCAGGTTAACAATCGTTAACTGGCGGCTCGTCGGGTTGCTGACTACCATCAATCCCCCGTATTTCAGATTGGAGCGATGATGAGGCCCGTCCGCAGCGCTTTATTATTTACTTCGCTGACCCTTCTGACCGGTTGCGATCCCTTGTCGTTGACTGCGCTGGGGGTCGGTGCCGGCGCTGGCATCAGCCACACCGTGAATGGTTACACGTATCATATTTTTTCCGAACCCTTGCCGCGTGTCAAGCAGGCTGCCCTGGTGGCGCTGAGCCGGATGTCGATCAAGGTTGAATCGACAGAGAAAAGCGGGGTTTTCGAAACGATCAATGCCAAAAGTTCGGGGCGTTTCATCGAGCTTGAACTGGAAGTGACCCGCCTTCGTTCGGTTGCGCGCAAGAACCCCTTTGTCATGGATTCGGCCACGGTCGAAGAGGTGATTGCACAGACGCAACGGGCACTGAAAGGTTAGGCGGTTTTTTCAGTGCAGTGAATTCAGCGATGCGGGGTGATGCGCAGAGCCCGGTATTTCTGGCCAAGTCTGCTATTATTTCGCCATGGTTTCCGTTCGCACTTCACACGCGCTGCCGACCGGCGGCGATCAACCCGATTTCCGTTCCTGGCTGGAATCCCTGGCGGTAGAGTTCGATTCCCAGGAGAGGGAAAGCCTCCTGCGCGCCTGCGAGTTTGCGCAGGAGCTTCATGCCGGACAGCCGGCTGCCATGGGTCACGTGCTGGGCACGGCGGCTATCCTGGCGCACCAGAACCTGGACCAGGAAAGTATTGCTGCCGCGATCCTGCAAGGCGCGACAGAGCCCGATCCGGATGGGTTGGCCAAAGTGGCGGCCCTGTTCGGTGAAGGGGTCACCCGGCTGGTGGACGGGGTTGCCCGCATGGGCCAGATCAGCGAATACACCGCACCGGCGGGCGGCGACAAGCGCGAGCAGGGCGCCCATATCGAGTCGCTGCGCAAAATGCTGCTGGCGATGGTGGGGGATATCCGGGTGGTGCTGATCAAGCTGGCCGAGCGTACCCAGGCCATGCGCGAGCTTGCTGATGCGGACGGCGACACGCGCCGCCGCGTGGCGCGCGAGGTGCAGGATATTTTCGCGCCGCTGGCGAACCGCCTCGGGGTATGGCAGGTGAAATGGGAACTGGAAGACCTGTCGTTCCGCTACCTCGAGCCCGATCTTTACAAGAAAATCGCCCGTCTGCTGGACGAGAAGCGCCTCGGTCGCGAGCAGTACATTGCGGACGTGCGCGAGCAGTTGCGGCAGGAGCTGCACAAGAACGGTGTCGTTGCCGAAGTGTCCGGCCGTCCCAAGCACATCTACAGCATTTACAAGAAAATGAAGCGCAAGGGCGTGGACTTCTCCGAGGTCTACGATGTGCGCGCGGTGCGGGTGCTGGTGAACGATCTCAAGGACTGCTACACCGCATTGGGCGTGGTTCATAGCCTGTGGCAGCCGATTCCGGGCGAGTTCGACGATTATATCGCCCATCCCAAGGGCAACGATTACCGTTCGCTGCACACCGCCGTGGTCGGGCCGGAGTCCAAGGCGCTGGAAGTGCAGATCCGCACCCACGACATGCACAACCACGCCGAGCTGGGCGTGGCGGCCCATTGGCGCTACAAGGAAGGCGGCAGGCAGGACGCCGGGTTCGAGGAAAAAATCGCCTGGCTGCGCCAGATCATGGAGTGGAAGGAGGATGTCCACGATGCCGGCGAGCTGATGGAGCAGTTCAAGACCGGGCTGTTCCAGGACACGGTCTACATCCTCACCCCGCAGGGCAAGGTGGTGGCGCTGCCCAAGGGAGCGACCCCGATCGACTTCGCCTATCATGTCCACACCGATCTGGGCGATCGCTGTCGTGGCGCCAAGGTGGACGGCAATATCGTGCCGCTCACCTATCCGCTTGGCAACGGCCAGCGCGTCGAGATACTCACCGTGAAGCAGGGCGGGCCTTCGCGCGACTGGCTTAACCCCAACCTGGGCTATGTCAGAACCTCGCGCGCCAAGGCGAAAATTCGCCACTGGTTCAAGCACCAGCACTACGAGGAAAATGTCGCCCAGGGGCGCGAGGCGCTGGAGAAGGAAACCCATCGCCTCGGCCTGCCCCTGCCCAACCTGGAAACGCTGGCGCAGAAGAATCGCTTCGCCAGGCCGGAGGATTTGCTCGCCGCCATCGGGCGCGGCGACATCACGTCCCGTCAGGTGATGGCGGCGGCCCAGGAAGAGGTTGCGCTAACAGAGGAAGAATGGCATCTGCCCGCGCCGCGTGCGGGTATCGGGCCATCTGCGTCCGGGGTGCTGCTTCACGGCCAGGGCGGGATGCTCACCACGATTGCCAAATGCTGCAAGCCGGTGCCGCCGGATGCGATCGTCGGTTTCGTTACGCGGGGTCGCGGCGTGGCAATCCATCGCCAGGATTGCCCGAATGTGCTGCATTTCGACGAGAGCCAGCGCGACCGGTTGCTCGTCGCCAGCTGGGGGACGAAGGACGGCGGTTATTACGAGGTGGATATCGAGATCGAGGCGAACGATCGTCAGGGGCTGCTGCATGATGTTTCCGAGGTGATGACTCGCGAGAAAATCAACGTCACGGCAGTGAGCACGCTAAGCAGGGGGCTTCAGGCGGGAATGAATTTTACCGTGCAGATAGCCGATCTTGACCAGCTCGCGCGCATCCTCGCCCTGATCCGGGAAGTGCCCGGCGTGGCTTGGGCGCGGCGGCGCAGCTGATCGACTCTCAGTGGGTTTGTTCAAGCAATTGATATTTCGATTCCTCCAGTTGTTCGGCGAGTTTCAGAAAACCGTCGTCCTTGGCGAATGTTGCAACCCTGTCCCAAGAGTCGTTGCGGTCAATGGATTTCGCGGTCTTGCAGTCGGTTGGAATGCTCTTGCGGAATTTGTAGAGCATTGCTTCGGTCTGAATGAACAAAGGCTGCATTTGACACCTCCGTACAATTTGTTCGGACATCAAATTTAATGAGGGTGCTTCCCGCCACTTCTTTAAGTATAGAAATTGACATGGCGATTTCAAGTTTATTTTAATAAATAAAAACAACATATTAAGAATATAAGAGGATCGCATAAAGCTGATGGACTGGTGGGGTTTTTTCAGGGAGCGGCGCAGAAAACGCATTCTTCAGCGCCATGCCTTGCCGGAAGACGGGTGGTGCGCCGCTGTTTCTGCTCTGCCCCTGTTGCGCGGCTTGTCCGGTGATGAACTGCGGCATCTGCGCGAGTTGGCGACCTTGTTCCTGCATGAAAAGGAAGTAGTGGCGGGCGGGGGGCATCCTTTGAGCGACGACATGCGCCTGAAAATTGTCGCCCAGGCTTGCCTGCCGATACTCAATCTCGGCCTGGATTATTACGCGGGCTGGGTCGCGGTGATCGTTTATCCCGATGAATTCGTGCCGGAATACGAATTCATGGATGAAGACGGGGTGGTGCACCTCGCGCGCGACCCGATGATCGGCGAATCCTGGGAGCGCGGTCCGGTTATCCTGTCCGGCGCCGACGCGGAGCGCTCCGGCGAGCACGACGGCGTCAACGTGGTGATCCATGAATTTGCCCACAAGCTGGACATGCTGAACGGTGTGCCGGACGGATTCCCGCCGCTGCATCGCGAAATGGATCGGGTCGCCTGGACTCGGGCTTTTTCCGGGGCATTTGACGATTTTAGCGCCAAAGTCGAATCCGGCGCGGAAACAGAGATCGACCCCTACGCGGCGGAAAGCCCGGCGGAATTCTTTGCCGTGATGAGCGAGGCTTTTTTTGAAATCCCGCACACCCTGCGGCGGGGATATCCCGAGGTGTACCGGCAGCTGGCCGGATTTTACCGTCAGGATCCGGCAGGGCGGATGGGCAGGGGAACGGGGTGCGCATGATGTGGCATGTTCTGGGTATCCTGGCTGCGGCCTACGCCGGTCTTGGCCTGACGCTGTTTGCGTTGCAGTCGAGCATGGTTTATTACCCCGAGATCGGGCGCGAAATGGTTGCAACGCCGCGCCAGGCCGGGCTCGATTACGAAGACGTGAAGCTGGTTACGGCGGACGGTGTCGCCCTGCATGGCTGGTTCGTTCCCAGCGCTCAATCCCGCGGCACGGTACTGTTCCTGCATGGCAACGCGGGCAACATTTCCCACCGCCTCGATTCGCTGCTGATGTTCCACCGCCTCGGCTACAGCACCCTGATCATCGATTACCGCGGTTACGGCAACAGCGGCGGCAAGCCTTCGGAACAGGGCACCTATCAGGATGCCGAGGCGGCCTGGCGCCATTTGACCGAAACCCGGAAAATTCCTTCGGATGCCATCGCGCTGTTCGGCGAATCGCTGGGCGGCGCCGTCGCCGCCTGGCTGGCTGTCCGCCATAAACCAGCGGCGCTGGTGATCGCCTCGGGCTTCACTTCGGTGCCCGATCTCGCGGCGAAGTTCTACCCCTACCTTCCGGTCAGGTGGCTGTCCCGCTTCGATTACGACACGCGCGCATATTTGCGCGCGGTCGAGGCGCCGGTATTCATCGCCCACAGCCCCGAAGACGAAATCATCCCCTACCGGCACGGGCGCGCGCTTTACGACGCAGCGAAACCGCCCAAGCAGCTCCTTGAACTCGGCGGCGGCCACAACGAGGGGTTTATTTTCGTGCGCGAATCCTGGGTGCAGGCGTTGGGCGAGTTCCTGAACAGGCATGTGGGAAACGTAGCAAAACACGATTTGAAACGGCGGGAAAATTAAGATAGAATGCCGTTTCGTTTTTTAGGCGCGTAGCTCAGCTGGTTAGAGCACC
>CAYGNO010000029.1:0-18501 GCA_964351305.1 uncultured Sulfuricella sp. | reverse complement strand
CATCCCAGCCTTCCCCCTGAAAGGGGGAAGGAGCGATTATGAACCCGGTGCTCAATGGCCCCGTGCCGAGCATGAACTTTTCCTGGCTCCCCATGAAATCGGCATAGGTTTCGCAGGGCACCGGTTTGAGGCCATGCTCCATCAGGTATTGCAGCATGGTTTCGCGCCGCCCCAGGCTTTCCGACAGCAGCAGGATGCGGCCATCAAAACTGGCGGCGAATTGCTGCAACCGGCTGACCGGATTATCTGCGCGGCGGTCCACTTGAACCGAAGGCAGCGGAAGGGATGAGTCCTGAGTGCTGAGTTCTAAGTCCTGAGTATCGGTGCTCAATTCGATGCGCGGGTAGGGCTTGAGCGCGGCGAACAGCGTCTCTACTGGCAAGAACAGCTCCTGCGGCGGCAACAGCGGTCGGTCGCGGTCGCCGCGCAGCAGTTGGTAGCGCGACTGGGTGTCGCGCCAGAAATTCTGCGCTGCCGATTCCAGTCCGTGGTACTGGCAGACCAGCGCATCCTGCGGCAGGTAATCGAACAGCGTGGCGGTGCTCTCGAAAAACAGCGGCAAATAATATTCGATGCCGTGTGGTGCCAAGCCTTGGCTGACGTCCTTGTAGAGGCGGCTTTTGGAAGGGTCGCCCTCGAATTTTTCACGGAAGTTGCGGCGGAAAGTGTCCTGACCCGCTTTGTCCAGCGGAAACTCGCGCGCCGGCAGCAGGCGGACATCCTTGACCGGGTAGATGCTGCGCTGGGTGTCCGCGTCGAAGGTGCGTATGCTCTCGATCTCGTTGTCGAACAGGTCGATGCGGTAGGGCAGCGGACTGCCCATCGGGAACAGGTCGATGATGCCGCCGCGCACGCTGTACTCGCCGGGGCTTATTACCTGGGTAACGTGGGTATAGCCGGCCAGCGTCAACTGGCCGCGCAGGGCGTCCAGATCGAGTTGAGTACCCTGCTTCAGGAAAAAAGTGTGCGCCGCCAGAAATTCGCGCGGCGGCAGGCGGTAAAGCGCGGTGGTGGCGGGGATGATGGCCACATCGCAGGCGTTTTGCGAAATCTGGTAGAGTGTGGCCAGACGCTCAGAAATCAGGTCCTGGTGCGGGGAGAACTGGTCATAGGGCAGGGTTTCCCAGTCCGGCAGCAGGTGAACCGAAAGAGCCGGCGCGAAATAAGGGATTTCATCGTGCAGGCGCTGGGCATCCGCAGCCGTTTCGGTAAGGATGATCAGAGGCCGTTTTTGTTCCGCCAGCTGCGCCAGCGCCAGGGCATCGCTCGAGCCTTGAAGGCTGGCGTAGCGCTTGCGGGAGCCGGGAGTGGGAAGGGGTTGGCCGAGTAACATGGAATGGCAATTAAAACCGCGCATTATAAAGCAATTTCTGCTAGATTTCAGAGTAAGACAATCCGAATAATTAGAAGGAGATGGTCATGAGCGAGAACAACACGAACATGCTTTCCACCGAGGAAATCAAGCAAGCGGCGAGCGCTTCGGTTGAGGAGGGGGGGGATATCCGCACGAAAGTCCGCGATTTGACTCTGCGGGCCCTGAAAACCCGGAAGCTGAGCACCGAAGAGATCCGGCCTGTGATCAATGCAGTAACGGAAGGGATCAGCGTGGGTGCCGCGAAACGCGCCGGTGAAGTGAAGTCCGCACTGTCCGAGGGATTGGCCGGGATGGATGAGGCGCTGACGAAAGCGGCGGAAGCGACGCGCCTGGCGCTGGAGCAGTTGACTTCCCATGCCAAGGATTTCTCCGAAACCGACCTGAACTGGGCGCTGGTCAACCTCAAGCGACTGGAGGAGGAATTTCTCGACACAGTCAGCATGGTGGCGGATTCCGCGACGGATAAGATCAAACAGGAACTGAAGGAATTGGTCACCCATGCCCGACGTGCCGGCACGGATACTGGCGCCAAGGTTGCCGAAACGGTGAATACGCTCGGCAATAAGGTTTCCGCGACGCTGCATGAAGGCAAAGTTACCGGCAAGGACGCGGTGCGCGAGATGAGCGCGCGCCTGGCGGCGCTGGCAGGGGGGATGCTTGCCGGCATGGCGGATGCCCTGCACGAGAAGGCTGAAAAGCTGAAAAAAAGCGAATAACAAACTGATATTCACCGCAAAGCCAGAAGTAGGCGCCTCTAGGCGACGCGGAGGCGCAAAGGTTTCTAAGTATTGAGGGCCAAGGGTTTCGACTGTTGCTCTCCATTCCATGAATCCGAGTGGGCGGTTGCCATTCTGATGTCTTAGCGCCTTAGCGCCTTTGCGGTTATCGAATTGCCGAGATTAGGATAAACACCCCAATGCTCTGGGAAACCATCAATGTAGTACGCGACCTGCCGCGACTGCACGAAATTACCTCTACCCTGATCCGCTATGGCATGGCGGATATCGTGCGCACGCTGGGAATCGGCACCCTGCTCGAACGGGCGGGGCGCATTCTCCACTGGAAGGAACAAGTCGATGTCATGCACCTCGATGCGCCGGTGCGGGTGCGGCGTGCGCTAGAAGAGCTGGGTCCGACCTTCGTCAAGCTCGGGCAGGTGATGGCGACACGGGTGGACATGTTCCCTCCCAACTGGATTGCCGAGTTTGAAAAGCTTCAAAGCAGCGTGCCGCCGGTTCCTTTCGAAAGCCTGTTGCCGCAGATTGAAGCTGCCCTGGGTTGCTCCCCGCACGATATTTTCCAGGAGTTGCGGACCGAGGCGGCTGCCGCTGCCTCCATCGCCCAGGTGCACCATGCCAGGCTTCAGGATGGTACTCAGGTGATCCTGAAAATTCGTCGTCCCGGCATTCGCGCCAGGATTGAGGCCGATCTGCGCATCCTGATGCACCTCGCGCGCCTGATCGAGTTCGAGATGCCGGAAATGCGGCGCTATCAGCCGATCCAGATTGCCCTGCAATTCTCCCGTTCGCTGCGGCGTGAACTCGATTTTGTGGCCGAGGCGCGCAACATCGACCGGTTCGCCGAGAATTTCGCCGGCTCCGATACTGTCGTGATCCCTAAGGTGTACTGGGAGTGGACCAGCGAAGTCATGAACGTGCAGCAGTGGGTGGACGGCATACCCGGCAACAATCTGGCGGCGGTCGAGGCTGCCGGGCTGGACCGCAAGCTGCTCGCGGCAAATGGCGCCGATGCGGTGCTCAAGATGATCATGGTCGATGGTTTTTATCATGCCGATCCGCATCCCGGCAACGTGTTCTACCTGCCCGGCAACCGCATCGCCATGATCGATTTCGGCATGGTGGGCCGGTTGATGGATGGGCGTCGCAACCAGATCGTCGACCTGCTCGCCGCACTGGCCGGCAAGGATGATGAAGGGATGCTCGACGTGCTGCTGGAATGGACCGGCGACGCGGCGGTGGACGAGTCGAAGCTGGCCGCGGACGTAAACGAATTCGTCTTCAATTATGCCAACGTGCCGCTCAAGGATCTGCGTCTCGGCAAGCTGCTGAGCGAGTTGACCGTGATCATGCGCGACCACACCCTGGTGATGCCCGCCGACCTCGCCATGCTGTTCAAGGCGTTGATTACTCTTGAAGGACTGGGCCGTCAGCTCGACCCGGATTTTGACATGGTGGCGCATATCACGCCATTCGTGCGGCGGGTGATCACCGAACGCTACATGCCGGATGCGCTGTTCAAGCGCGGCAAACGCAATTTCCATGATGTTCTTTCCATCGTCACCAGCCTGCCGCGCGATGTGGCTCGCCTGATCAAGGAAGCGCGGCGCGGAAAGTTCAAGATCGACCTCGACCTCAAACGCCTGGAACGTTTTTCCCGCCAGCTCGACCACAGCGTCAACCGCCTTACGCTGGGAATTCTTACCGCCTCTCTGGTGATCGGTTCTTCGATTGTGATGACGGTGCAAGGCGGACCCACCCTGTTCGGCTTGCCGGTGTTCGGTCTGCTCGGCTTCATGGTGGCATTCTTCAACAGCCTCTGGCTGATTCTTTCGATCTGGCATTCCGGTCGTGATTAGTAGGCTATAGTTCAAAAAAGGGAGGAAATCATCCACATGCAGCAGTTCGAGCTTTCTGATATTTCCAGAATGTTGACGCCGATTCTTGCTCGGCATGGGGGCGATGCTTCCCGCCTCATGCAGGTTTTGCTCGACGTGCAGGACGTCTGTCATTACATTCCTTCCGAGGCCATCGACCACATTGCCGCCCATTTTGATGTGCCGAGGGTGAATGTGGAAGGAGTGGCCGGTTTCTATTCCTTCCTCTCTACCCGTCCGGTGGGGGAATACCGCATCCTGTTTTCCAACAATATTACCGACCAGATGCTCGGCAAAGAGAAATTGATGCAGTACCTGTGCAACAAGCTTTGGGTCGAGCCGGGCAAGGTCTCGGAGGACGGCCTGATCAGTGTCGACAGCACTTCCTGCACGGGAATGTGCGACCAGGGGCCGGCAGTGCTGGTCAATGGCTGGCCGCTGACCAATCTTGATGAGAACCGCATTGACCTGATCGGAGAACTGGTTCGTTCCCGCAAGCCGGTGGCCGAGTGGCCGCCGATGTTGTTCGAGGTGGCAGATAATATTCGTCATGGAGATGTGCTGCTCGGCGAGCCGCTCGTGCCGGGCAACGGCATTCGCGCCACGCTGGCCCGCGGCGCGAAGGAAACCCTGGCCGAGATGGACAAATCCAATCTGCGCGGCCGCGGCGGAGCCGGATTCAAGACCGCATCGAAATGGTCGTTCTGCCATGCCGCCATCGCCGAGGAAGAAGGCAGCGTGATCTGCGATGTCGGCGGACATCCGGAGCGCTACATCGTGTGCAATGCCGACGAGGGCGAGCCGGGCACCTTCAAGGACCGTGTTCTGCTCAACAGTTATGCCGATCTGGTGTTCGAGGGCATGACCGTGGGTGCGCGCGTGGTCGGCGCGAGCAAGGGCTTTCTTTACCTGCGCGGCGAGTACCGCTACCTGTTGGAACAGCTTGAAAAAGTGCTGCAAAAACGCCGCGAGGCCGGCCTGCTGGGCGATGCCATACTCGGCGAGGCGGGGTTCAGCTTCGACATCGAAATCCATCTTGGCGCCGGCGCCTACATCTGCGGCGAGGAATCGGCCCTGATCGAGTCGCTCGAAGGCAAGCGCGGCCGTCCGCGCAACCGTCCTCCGTTCCCGGTGACGCACGGTTACAAGGGGAGGCCGACCGTGGTGGACAACGTCGAAACTTTCGCCTGTGCGGCGAAAATAGCGGAGCGGGGCGGCGCCTGGTTCGCAGCGATGGGTACGGCGCAGTCTACCGGCACCAAGCTGCTTTCGATTTCAGGCGATTGCGCGAGCCCCGGCATCTACGAATACCCGTTCGGCGTCACGGTACGCCAGATACTCGCCGATTGCGGCGCCAATGATCCTTATGCGGTCCAGGTGAGCGGACCTTCCGGCACCATGATTTCATGGAAGGAATTTGACCGCAAAATCGCCTTCGAGGATTTGCCCACGGCGGGTGCTTTCATGGTGTTTCAGCGCAAGCGCGACCTGTTTCAAACCGCGCTGAATTTCGTGCATTTCTTCGCACATGAGAGCTGTGGATTCTGTACGCCGTGCCGGGTCGGCACCGAACTGCAGAAGAAAATCATGGACAAGATCGAGAGCGGGCACGGCACCGCCTCCGACCTGGAGGAGATGAAAAGTCTCGGCCATATTCTCAAAACCATGAGCCATTGCGGGCTGGGCAGCAGCGCCGCCAACCCGGTGCTGGATATGCTGGAAAAGTTTCCCGACGCATACGAGCGAAAATTGAAGGCGCTTGCCTTCGAACCGGCTTTCGACCTGGACGGCGCGCTGGAAACCGCGCGCAAGATTACCGGTCGCGACGATGATTGGGCACATCTATGAGCAAGACCATCACTATCGACGGAGTAACCGTGCCCTTCCAGGATGGCCAAACCATCATGGATGCGGCGATGGCGGCAGGTTTGTACATCCCGCACTTGTGCCACAACCCGGAATTCAAGCCGCATGGCAGCTGCAAGCTGTGTACGGTGAAGGTCAATGGGCGTGGCGTCGCCTCCTGTACCATGCCGGCTGTCGAGGGCCAGCAGGTGCTGAGCGATATCCCGGAGCTGAACGAGGAGCGGCTGGCTCTGACGCAGATGCTGTTCGTCGAGGGCAACCACCTTTGCCCGGCTTGCGAGAAAAGCGGTAACTGCAATTTGCAGGGGGTGGCCTACTATCTCGGCATGATGAGCCCGCATTACAACCACTTCTACCCGGCCCGCGAAGTGGACGCCTCCCATCCCGATATCCTGCTCGACCGCAACCGCTGCATCTATTGCGAGCTATGCGTGCGAGCCAGCCGCGATGTTGACGGCAAGAACGTGTTTGGCCTGACCGGTCGCGGCATCATGACCCGTCTGATTGTCAATGCAACGAGTGGCTTGCTGGGCGATACCAGTCTCGCCGCCACCGACAAGGCCGCTCAGGTTTGCCCGACCGGTGCGCTGCTGGTCAAGCGCAAGGGATTCGCCGTGCCGATCGGCAGCCGTATTTTCGACCACCATACCATCAAGGATGTGCAAACGGGGGGCAGCCATGAGTGACCGCAAGATTCGGGTGGCAACCTGCTCGTTGGCGGGCTGTTTCGGCTGCCACATGTCTTTACTCGATATTGATGAGCGCCTGTTCGGTTTGCTCGAACTGGTCGAGTTCAACCGTACACCGCTGACTGACATCAAGCATTGCGGCCCGTGCGATGTCGGCCTGGTCGAGGGGGGCGTGTGCAATGCGGAAAATGTCCATGTGCTCAAGGAATTTCGCAAGAACTGCAAGATCCTCGTGGCTGTCGGCGCCTGCGCCATTACCGGTGGGCTACCGGCCATGCGCAACAATATCGACCTGTGGGATTGTTTCCAGGAGGTGTACCAGTACGAAGGAGGATTGGAAGGCGGCCAGGTGCCCAATGACCCCGAACTGCCGTTGCCGTTCGATAAGGTGCACCCGATTTACGAGGTGGTGAAGATCGATTACTTCCTGCCGGGTTGCCCCCCTCCCGCAGACGCGTTCTGGCGGTTGCTGACCGATCTGCTGAATGGCAGGGAACCCAAGCTGGATTACGAAATGTTGCATTACGATTGAGCGAACGAATATGACTTTTCATCTCGAAACGGCAGCCAATCCCGAGAAATTGAAGCGTGTGGTGATCGAGCCGGTCACGCGGGTCGAGGGGCATGGCAAGGTTACCTTGCTGCTGGACGACGACAACCGTGTCCACCAGGCACGTTTTCACATCGTCGAATTTCGCGGTTTCGAAAAATTCATCCAGGGCCGTCCCTATTGGGAAGTGCCGGTTCTTGTCCAGCGCCTCTGCGGCATCTGTCCGGTCAGCCACCATCTGGCCGCCTCCAAGGCGATGGACATGATCGTCGGCGCCAAGCTCACGCCTACTGCCGAGAAGCTGCGCCGCCTGATGCACTTTGGCCAGATACTGCAATCTCATGCCCTGCATTTCTATTACCTCGCTTCACCGGACTTGTTGTTTGGCTTCGACAGCGACGTCGCCAAGCGTAACATCGTCGGCGTGGCGGCAGCGTATCCGGATATTGCCAAGCAGGGCGTGGCCCTGCGCAAGTATGGGCAGGAAGTAATCAGGATTACTGCCGGCAAGCGCGTGCATGGCACCGGCGCCGTTCCCGGCGGCGTGAACAAGAACCTGTCGCTAGAGGAACGCGATTATCTGCTGAAGAATATCTCGGAAATCATTGCCTGGAGCAGGGGTGGCGTGGAGCTGATCAAGAAGGTCTATTGTGACAGTCCGGCTTTCCATAATGGCTTCGGCTATTACCGCTCCAGTTTCATGAGCCTGGTACGGGAAGACGGTGCCATGGATCTCTACCATGGCGGCTTGTGTGCCCGCGACGAGCATGGACAGTCCATTTTTGACCACGTTGATTACAGCCATTACTGGGACTATATCCACGAGGAAGTAAAATCCTGGTCCTACATGAAATTTCCGTTCATCCGTTCGCGAGGTAGTGAGGAAGGCTGGTACCGGGTTGGGCCGCTGGCGCGGGTCAACAATTGCGATTTCATCCCGACGCCGCTGGCCGAAGCGGAGCGCAAGATTTTCAAAGCGTTCGACGGCGGTAGTGCGACCCATGCGACGCTGGCCTACCACTGGACGCGCATGATCGAAATGCTGCATTGCGCCGAAGGCATCCATGAACTGCTACTGGACGATGATCTGCTCGGCACCGATCTGGTCAATACCGGCGAGAGAGCGTTGCGCGGGGTGGGCGTGATTGAGGCGCCGCGCGGCACGCTGATCCATCATTACCGCATCAACGAGGACGAGTTGATCGTTCGCGCCAACCTGATTGTTTCAACCACCCACAACAACCATGCCATGAACGAAGCGGTGCGCCAGGTTGCCCTGCAATACCTGGACGGCCAGCAACTGACCGAAGGCCTGCTCAACCATATCGAAGTGGCAATCCGTGCCTTCGATCCCTGTTTGTCCTGCGCCACCCACGCTTTGGGCAAGATGCCGCTGGAAGTGGAACTGGTGGATGCGGGCGGGACGGTGATCGACCGCTTGAACAAGAACTCAGATGGCCGGTGCACCACAAGGGCACTCCGACTTTCTACGCGCTGAAGCGCGTGAAAGATCGTATGCAACGCTTGACGGCGCCGTTGCTGATTTTCGCCTATGGCAATCCCAGCCGTGGCGACGACGCTCTTGGGCCGCATCTGCTTGATCTGCTGGCCGAGAGCCGGGCGCGACATCCCGAGTGGCACGAATTCGAACTGCTCACCGATTTTCAGCTTCAGGTCGAGCACTCGGTTGACCTGGAAGGGCGCGATCTCGTTCTGTTTATCGACGCCAGCGTGTCTTGTCCGAGCCCATTCCTGTTTTCAGCTCTCCAGCCAGCGCAGGATGCCAGATACACCACCCACGAAATGTCACCGGAAGCTGTGCTGCATGTGTTTGAAAATATTTATCAGAGGCCTGTTCCCCCCTCATTTCTGTTGTCGGTACGTGGAGAAAGCTTCGCGTTAGGCGAGCCGCTAAGTCGGGCGGCGCTTGAGAACCGGGATGCGGCTTTGGCGTTGCTGGTACAATTGTGTTCTCAACCTAACCTCAAAGTTTGGCAAACCCTGCTTCTTCATGCTTGATCTGGATTCCATTTTCGCCGAAGGCGGCGTGCTGGCGCGCGCCTTCAAGGATTACCGCGTCCGTAGCCAGCAGCTTGAGATGGCGCGGACCATTTCTGCGGCAATCGAAAAGCACGAAATCCTGGTGGCCGAAGCCGGTACCGGCACCGGCAAGACCTACGCTTATCTGGCTCCGGCGCTGCTCGCCGGCGGCAAGGTGATCATTTCCACCGGTACCAAAACCCTGCAGGATCAGCTTTTTTTCCGCGACATCCCGGCGATGCGCGATGCCTTGAAGGCGCCGGTGACGATAGCGATGCTCAAGGGGCGCGCCAATTACGTCTGTCATTTCCACCTCGAACGCGCCAAGAACGAAGGGCGCTTCATGACCCGCGACGATTCGGTCTATCTGTCGAAAATCGAGAAGTTTGCCAAGGCTAGCGATAGCGGCGACAAGAGCGCCCTGAGCGAGGTGCCGGAAAATGCCGGCATCTGGTCCTATGTCACCTCGACGCGGGAAAACTGCCTCGGCCAGGACTGCCCGCAACACAAGGAATGCTTCGTGATGGAAGCGCGCAAGCGCGCGCAAGGTGCGGACGTGGTGGTAGTCAACCACCATCTGTTCTTCGCCGACGTGATGCTGCGCGACGAGGGCGTGGCCGAACTGCTGCCCGCCAGCAACACGGTGATTTTCGACGAAGCGCACCAGTTGCCGGAAACCGCCAGCCTGTTCTTCGGCGAGAACCTGGGCACTTCGCAACTGCTCGAACTGGCTCACGACGCCCATGCCGAAGGCATGGTTTCGGCCAAGGATTTCGCCCCGCTGCCCGAAGGCGCGGCGGCGCTGGAAAAGGCCGCGCGCGATCTGCGCCTGGTGTTCCCGCAGGACAGCGTGCGCCTGCCGCTGGCCGGTGCGCAGGCCGCGCACGGCTTCGCGGATGCCTTGCTCGAAGTCAAAGCCAAGCTCGACGCGCTGAATAAACTGCTGGAATTACAAGCTGCTCGCAGCCCCGGACTGGAAAACTGTTGGCAGCGCGGCACCCAGTTCGCGGCGCAACTCAAGCGCTGGATGGACGAGGAGAACAACGGTAGCGTGCGCTGGGTAGAGGTGTTTAACCGCGCGATGCAACTCAACGCCACGCCGCTTTCCATCGCCGAGATTTTCCGCAAGCAGATCGACGATCACACCCGTGCCTGGATATTCACCTCCGCCACGCTCGCCGTGAAAAAGGATTTCAGCCACTACCAGAGCCAGATGGGCCTGCTTGACGCCGCCACGGCCTTCTGGGACAGCCCGTTCGATTATGGAAACCAGGCGGTGCTCTACTCCCCCCAAGGTATGCCGGAACCCAGCAGCCGTGGCTATACCGAGGCGGTGGTGGCAGCAGCCCTGCCGGTGATCCGCGCCAGCGGCGGCCGCGCGTTCCTGCTCTGCACCAGCCTGCGCGCCATGCGCGAGGCGCATGAACTGCTGAAGGAAGCCTTCGACAAGGAAGGGCTGGAATTCCCCCTCCTGCTGCAAGGGGAGGGCACGCGCACCGAATTGCTGGAGCGCTTTCGCCGCCTCGGCAACGCCGTGCTGGTGGCGAGCCAGAGCTTCTGGGAAGGCGTCGACGTGCGCGGCTCGGCGCTGTCGCTGGTGATCATCGACAAGCTTCCGTTCTCGCCGCCGGACGATCCGGTTCTGGCCGCGCGCATCGAAAAAATTAACCAGGAAGGGCGCAATGCATTCATGGAATACCAGCTTCCCCACGCTGTCATCACCCTCAAGCAGGGCGCAGGGCGCCTGATCCGCGACGAAACCGATCGCGGCGTGCTGATGATCTGCGACCCGCGCCTGCTGACCAAGCAATATGGCAAGCGCATCTGGCAGAGCCTGCCGCCGATGAAGCGGACGCGGGAAGTGGTGGAAGTGGAAAAGTTCTTCGAACAGCGGACGGTATAACCCCCTCTCCCCCTGCGGGAGAGGGTTGGGGAGAGGGGTAAAAGTTCATGCGGTTACGTCTGGTTGTGGCACTGTTGCTTGCGGTTTCTCTTTCCTTGCCAGCAAGTGCCGCCGAACCCGGCGCAAATGCCAAAATCCTGCTGCAAAACTCACCGCTGGCCGGGTTCCGTTACTACGAAGGCAAGCGACTATGGCTGGAAATGAAGGTGGGTGACGCATTGCAACTCGTCCGCGAACCCGATAATTCCCACGACCCCAAAGCCGTACGCGTCGATTGGCAAGGCCACAAGCTCGGCTACGTCCCGCGTGCCGACAACGCCGCCCTGGCGCGTTTCATGGATCGCGGCTCGAAAGCGGAAGCGCGTATCACCCGTTTGAAGAAAAGTCGCAACCCGTGGCAGCGAATGGAATTCGAGGTCTATCTGGGTTTATGAATCGGCGCGGTATAATGCGTCCTATCTATTTCTGTTTATTTGCATTATGAAAATTCTTGCCCTCGACTCTTCTACCGAGCTCTGTTCCGTTGCCTTGTGGCTGGACGGCGAAATGTTCGTGCGCGAGGAGCTGGCTGGACAGCGCCACTCCGAGCTGCTGCTGCCGATGGTGCAGGAATTGCTCACTGAGGCGGGGCTGGATTTGAAGGCGCTGGATGGCATCGCTTTCGGCGAGGGTCCGGGGTCGTTCACAGGCCTGCGCATCGGCTGCGGTGTGGCGCAGGGCTTGGCATTTGGCGCGGATTTGCCTGTGGTGGGGGTGTGTACCCTGCTGGCGCTGGCCGAAGCTTCTGGTGCAGGCCGCGTGATCGCCTGCCTGGATGCGCGCATGGGCGAGGTTTACCATGGCGTGTATGAAAAAATCGCAGGCGAGTGGCATACCGTGAATGCACCCGGATTGAGTCCGCCGCAGCAGACGCCGGACGTCGCAGGTGAACATTGGGTTGGCTGTGGCAATGGCTTTGCGGCTCATGGCGAGATATTGCGCAGCCGTTATGCCGGGCAGCTTGTCGAGGTGATGCCCGATGTCTTGCCCCATGCGGCGAAGATCGCGGTGCTGGGCGCAGCGCAGTTCAAAAGCGGCTTGGGCATGGATGCGGCTGAAGCTGCGCCGTTGTATATCCGGAATAAAGTCGCGTTGAAGACGAGTGAGCGATGAGCGCCCAGTTTCAGGAAATTGTCTCTATCCGCCCCATGTGCCACGAAGATATCGAGGCGGTGGTTGCGATCGAATACGAGATTTATCCTTTTCCGTGGACCTACGGCAACTTTCGCGACTCGCTCAATGCCGGCTACAGTTGCTGGGTTTACGAGCTCAGTGAGTTCGTGATCGGCTATAGCGTGATGATGGTGGCGGTGGGCGAAGCGCATCTGCTTAACCTGGGTGTTGCACCGGAATGGCAGCGCAGGGGGCTGGGGAGACGCTTCCTTCACCAACTGATCAATCGGGCGCGCGATTATCATGCCGAAATTATGTTGCTGGAGGTGCGTCCTTCCAACCTTGCGGCGCGCCAGCTTTATCTGAGCACCGGTTTCTCGGAAATCGCCGTGCGCAAGAAATACTATCCGGCCGAAGATGGGCGCGAGGATGCGGTTTTGATGGAGTTGTCGTTATGACGGGCAGGCGCGAGCTCTTTCTTCAGGAAATGGGGCTGGGGCCGGTGTGGCGCGCTCGCGGAGAGGCGGCTGATGCGCCCGGTCTGGTTGACGCAGGCGCCATGGATTGGCCTGAGCTTAAAGCCGCAGTGGCAGGATGCACCGCCTGCGAACTCCACAAGAGCCGCACTCAAGGCGTGTTCGGCGTCGGCGACGAGAATGCCGACTGGCTGTTTATCGGCGAGGCGCCCGGCGCGGAAGAGGATGCACGGGGAGAACCCTTCGTCGGCCAGGCGGGCAAGCTGCTCGATAACATGCTGAAAAGCATTGGATTGAAACGGGGCGTTAACGTGTATATCGCCAACGTGGTGAAGTCGCACCCGCCCAACAACCGTAACCCGCTCCCCAACGAGATCGCCGCCTGCATGCCCTACCTCCAGCGCCAGATCGAGCTGATCCAGCCGAAGCTGATCGTAACCCTGGGTAAAATCGCTTCCGAAGCGCTGCTTGGGCGCGAGGCGACCATCGCCAGCCTGCGCGGCAAGGTGCACGCCTACCAGGGCATCCCGCTGATCGTGACCTATCATCCCGCTTATTTGCTGCGCACCCTGCAAGACAAGGCCAGGGCGTGGGAAGATTTGTGCCTGGCGAAACAGACCATGCAGGACTTGTGCTTCAAAGAATCAGCTACCATATAAGCAGTGTTGTTTACTCAGGAGGTCGTTATGCGTAACTGGCTGTTATCCGTTATTTTGCTGCTGTCCCTGCCCTTGAGCGGTTGCGGCTACAATACGCTGCAATCCACCGACGAGCAGATCAAGGCGAGCTGGTCAGAAGTGCTCAACCAGTACCAGCGCCGGGCCGATCTGGTGCCCAACCTGGTGAACGTGGTCAAGGGTTATGCCGCGCACGAGAAAGAGGTGCTGACGCAGGTCACCGAGGCACGTGCCAGGGTGGGATCGATTCAGGCGACACCCGAGCTGATCAACGACGAGCAGGCTTTCGCCAGGTTCCAGCAGGCGCAGGCTCAGATGACCAGCGCGCTTTCCCGCCTGCTGGCGGTATCGGAGCGCTACCCGCAGCTCAAGGCCGATGGGGTGTTCCGCGACTTGCAGGCGCAGCTCGAGGGCACGGAAAACCGTATCACCGTCGCACGCAACCGCTATATCAAGGCGGTACAGGAGTACAACGTGACGGTGCGCTCCTTCCCCAGCAATCTCACGGCGATGATGTTCGGTTTCAAGACCAAGCCCAACTTCAGCGTGGAAAACGAGAAAGAAATTTCCATCGCGCCCAAGGTGGATTTTGGTGCCGCGCCTGCCGCCAGATAAAGTCTGGCTGACCAGCCTGATCGCCGTTCTGTGGCTGCTTTTTGTGCCGTGGGCGGCGGCAGAGGTGGCGGTGCCGCCCCTCAAGGCGCGCGTCACCGATCTGACCGGAACGCTGCAACCCGAACAGATGGCAGGGCTGCAACAAACCCTGCAAGTCTTTGAAAACAGAAAAGGCAGCCAGATCGCCGTTCTGATTGTTCCCACTACCCAGCCTGAAACCATCGAGCAGTATGCCATCCGCGTGGCTGACGCCTGGAAGCTCGGGCGCAAGGGCGTGGATGATGGCGTGCTGCTCCTGATCGCGAGAAACGATCGAAAATTGCGCGTCGAAGTGGGTTACGGTCTGGAGGGTGCGATTCCCGA
Source organism: uncultured Sulfuricella sp. (assembly GCA_964351305.1). Taxonomy (GTDB): domain Bacteria; phylum Pseudomonadota; class Gammaproteobacteria; order Burkholderiales; family Sulfuricellaceae; genus Sulfuricella. The sequence continues at coordinate 4,181 of CAYGNO010000029.1, read as the reverse complement.
TGCGGTGGCAAAGCGCATCGTCAGCGAGATAATCACGCCCCACTTCAAGCAGGAAGACTACTATGGCGGCATCCAGGCTGGGGTCGAACGCATCATCAAGGTGATCGATGGCGAGTCGTTGCCGGAGAAGAAATTGTCGCGGTCGAAAGACGGGGGCGGCGTCAGCGGCGATTGGCTGGCCATCGGTTTCGTGCTTGCAGTCGTTTTGGGGGGCGCAATGCGCGCCCTGCTCGGCCCGTTTGTCGGTGGGCTTGTTGCCGGTTCGGTCGCAGTCGTCGTCGCCTGGTTATTGTTCGCCTCGCTGCTGATGGCACTGGTGGCCGGTTTGTTCGTTTTCATCTTTACACTACTCGGTCGTCACGGTGGCGGGGGTTGGTCCAGCGGCGGTGGCGGCTGGTCGGGTGGTGGCGGTGGCGGTTTTAGCGGCGGCGGTGGTGGTTTTGGTGGCGGCGGCGCATCGGGAAATTGGTGAAAAAAATGAAGATCAAACGGCTAGTCAGGCATTTGTTGACACCCCCATGGCGGATGAAGCGGGCATTTCCTCCGGACACGATGCGAGCCATCGAAGCGGCGATCAGGGAATCCGAAACGACCCATTCTGGGGAGATTCGTTTCGCCGTCGAGGCGGCGCTCGATCCCATGGCGCTGCTGCAAGGCCGCAGTACCCGCGAGCGCGCCGTGGAGGTGTTTTCGCAGCTACGGGTGTGGGATACCGAGCGCAATAACGGCGTGCTGATTTATCTTTTGCTCGCCGATCGCCGCGTGGAAATCGTCGCCGACAGAGGCATCAATCGGGATGTCGGGCAGCCGGGGTGGGAGAAGATTTGCCGGGAAATGGAGCGTTCGTTCCGTCAGGAGCGTTTCGAGCAGGGCGTGGTGGAGGGGGTTCGCGCAGTGGCCAGCCATCTGGTCCGGCATTATCCGGCGAGCGGGGCCAACGAGAACGAACTGCCGGACAAGCCAGTCATTCTGTAAAATTCAATGCTGGGCGACGAGGGGGCTTTCGCCAGCTAGTAGACAGTCAACATGAAACGATGGTGCGTAGGAGCGGGCTTGCCCGCGATTGATGCCGCTGATCGCGGGCAAGCCCGCTCCTAACATCCATCTGATGCAACGTGGCTACCTGCTAGGCGGGCAGTTCCAGCGGGTTTACGGCAGTGCGTTGGTTGGTTAGCGCGACTTCAATCTGCAGCCGGGCGAGCAGTTCCAGTACCTGGTCGCGTTCCTGGATCAGATCCTGGGCCAGGACTCGGGCCTGCTCCATTTGGCCGGAATCGCGCAGCAGTATGATGTCCATGCCAAGATCATGCACGCGCTCGTGCAGCGCTTCAATCTGTTTGAACTCCGGCAGATTTTTGTAATATTTCATGCCGGTGCCGTAGTACCAGCGGCCGAAGCGGCAGCGATGATGGCTGACCAGTTCGATCGGTGTGTGAGGGGGTTCTTTTTCCAGCGCATGCAGGACACGCGCGACCCAGTGCTTGTGGTCGATGCCGACCGTCAACAGCGGGTATTCTTCCCGGCTCCAGTGCAGCGGGGCGTTATCCCGCCAAGCCTGGGCAGGCTGGAATTGCCGCACCCATTCGGGCAGGCTGTCGCCGGACATGGGTCGGGCGATGCCATAGCCCTGTGCCAGATCGCAGCCGAGGCGCATCAGCATGACGCCTTGCTCGACAGTTTCCACGCCTTCGGCGATTGCGGTGCGCTGGAAGGCGGTGGTCAGTCCGATTACGCCCTCGACGATGGCCAGGGCTTCCGGATCATCCAGCATGTCGCGGATGAAGCTCTGGTCGATTTTCAGCGTGTCGGCGGGCAGACGCTTGAGGTAGGACAGCGAGGAATAGCCGGTGCCGAAGTCGTCCAGCGCGAAGTTGACGCCCAGGCGGCGGCAGGCTTCTATGAGTTCCTGGACATGTCCCATGTCGGCAAGAGCAGTGGTTTCCAGGATTTCCAGTTCCAGCCAGGAGGGCGGGACGTCCGGATATTCGGCGAGAATGATCTCCAGCCGTTTCATGAAATCGGCCTGCTGCAGGTGGCGAATGGCGATGTTCACGCTCACCGGCAGGGTCAGGCCGGCTGCTGCCCATTGTCCCATCTGCCTGAGCGTTTCCTTCATCACCCAATCGCCGACGTCGATGATCAGGTCGCTTTCTTCAACCAGGGGAAGAAATGCGCCAGGCGCCAGCAAGCCCTGTTCGGGGTGCTGCCAGCGGATCAGAGCCTCGGCGCCAACCACCTGGCCGGTGCGGAGGTTGACCTTGGGCTGGTAGTGGAGCCGGAATTCTCCGTTCGCAAGCGCTTCCTGGATGCGCTCCAGATGCTCCCGCCGGAATCGCACCAGGCGATCCTGTACGGCGTCGAACATGTGGTAGCGGTTGCGTCCGGCCTGTTTGGCGATGTACATGGCCTGATCGGCATGGCGCAGCAGGACACCCGGGTCGGCCCCGTCGAACGGGAACAGGGTGACACCGATACTGGCGGAAATCTGCAACTCCTGTTCGGGCAGTTGCGTGTAAGGCGCGGACACCTTCAGCAGAATGTGCGACAGGCGTCTCTCCAGTTCGTCCATGGCGTAGAGGTCGGTCAGCAGCAGGACGAATTCGTCGCCACCCATCCGTGCCACGGTATCTCCGCCGCGAACCGCATCCTTCAGCCGGTTGGCGACCTCGATCAGCAGCCGGTCGCCGGTTTCGTGGCCATACTTGTCGTTGATCGGCTTGAAGCCGTCCAGGTCGATGACGCAGATGGCCAGTAATTGCTCGTGGTGGATGGCATGAACAATGTCTTGCTGGAGGCGGTCGGCCAGCAGGGTGCGATTGGGCAGATGGGTCAGGGCATCGAAGTGAGTGAGGTGTTCCAGCCGTTGCTGGCTGGTTTTGAGGCTGGTGATGTCTGAGAAGGCGCCGACATAATGGGTGATGTGGTCGTGCGCATCCTTGACGGCGTTGATGCTGAGCAGTTCGGCGTAGGGCTCCCCGTTTTTCTTGCGGTTCCATATTTCGCCGCTCCAATGCCCGACGGTGCTCAGGGATAGCCACATCGCCTGGTAAAAGTCCGTGTCATGCTGGCCTGAACTGAGAATGGAGGGGTTTCTGCCCAGCACTTCCTCGCGCGAATAGCCGGATACGTCGCAGAACGCCTGGTTGACCTCGATAATGCGGTTGTTCTGGTCGGTGATGACGATGCCGTCGTGGGAGTTGGAAAACACGCTGGTCGCCAGGCGGTGACGTTCCTCGTCTATGTGTTCCCGTTGTTGCACACGCCAGACCTGCCTGGCCAACAATCCGGTCAGCAGGCTGAACAGCGTGGCCGTGATCGTCAGAGTAATCGAGCAGGGTGACATCGTCATAGCTTGCTATCCATGTGAGGCGTCCCGAATAACTTGGCGTTAAATTCGGACACGGGCATCATCCTAACCGACAACAAAGCGCTAAGCAAATAAAGTTGATATGGGTCAGTGTTTTTAAGAAAAGGCGCGCAGATCGCGTTTACGGGCTCCTACGGCGCCAAACTGCGAGGAGAAAATCAGTGCAGGGTGTCGTCGAGCAGTGCGACATCGTCAAACTGGCGCTGATTTTTTTCGTGCCTATTTTTCAGATAATACATCATGCCGCTCACGAATAGCCCAAATAGTGCAATGATTGAATAGACTGACAAATTCAAATAGACCAGCAACGCATAGAGACCGGTCATGACGAGGATCGACAGATTTTCGTTGAAATTCTGCACCGCAATCGAATGGCCTGCGCCCATCAGGATGTGGCCGCGATGCTGCAACAGCGCATTCATCGGCACCACAAAAAAGCCCGACAGGGCACCGATGAGAACCAGGAGCGGCACGGCAATCCACAGGTCGTGCACGAAATTCATGCCGATAACGATCAGTCCCATGGCGATGCCAAGCGGGATCACTTTCACCGATTTGCGCATCGTGATCATTTTTGCCGCCAATACCGCGCCGATCGCGATGCCTATCGCCACCACCCCCTGTAACATGCTGGCCTTGGATAAATCCATATTCAGCGCCACCTCTGCCCATTTCAGGACGATGAATTGCAGGGTTGCGCCTGCTCCCCAGAACAGGGTGGTGACAGCGAGCGACACCTGGCCCAGCTTGTCGCGCCACAGCAGCTTCAGGCAGTGGTTGAAATCGTGTAACAGATAGAGCGGATTTTTCTTCA
>CAYGNO010000028.1:0-19166 GCA_964351305.1 uncultured Sulfuricella sp. | reverse complement strand
CTGCCAGGCTTCCTCCAGCAGCGCGGAGGTCTGGTCGAGCAGGCCCCAGTCGCCGCCCGCGCCGCTCTCCAGCGGGGCGCGCTGGAGCAGTTGCAGAAACCAGCCGTGGAAGGTGTTGATGGTGATGCCGGGCTGAGCGGAAAGAAAGATTTCGAACAGGCTGCGGGCGCGGGGCAGCAGGGACTCGATTTCATGCTCCGGAACGGCGCGCTCGCGCAGGAAGGCCCGCACTTCCTCGTCCGGCGCCAGCGCCAGCAGGCGCAGCCAGTCGCGCAGGCGCGCCGCCATTTCCTGCGCCGCCTTGCGGGTGAAGGTGATCGCCAGAATTTCGGACGGCGCCGCCCCGGCCAGCAGCAGGCGCACGATGCGCGACACCAGCAGCCAGGTCTTGCCGCTGCCGGCGCAGGCTTCGACCACCGCCGAACCAGTGGGATTCAGCGCGGCGCGATTGATCTCATTGCCCGTCATGATAATCCTTGCGGCACAGGCCGCTCATCTCGCAGTATGTACAGACTGGGGCGCTGCCTTGGGCGGGCAACGCCGCTCCCCGGTACAGAGCGTTGAACAGCTCGCGCAGGCGCTGCCCGGTAGCGTTGCTCAACGCATAAATATCTTCCTGCGCCACCGCTGCAATGCCCTCCTCGTCCACCGGCACGAATGCCGCTTCGACCACCGACTCTTCCAGCAGCAGCGCATACACCGGCAATTGCACGTCCTCGCCCGGCGTTTCCAGCTTCTTTTGCAGGCCGACGCGGCTCTGGGTCTTGTAATCCAGCACGGCGTAAGCGACTTCGCCATCATCAGACCGGGTGTCGACCCGATCGATCCGGCCCTTCAGGGTCAGGCTACGCCCCCCGTCCAGCTCCATTTCCCGCGTGCGCCACAGCTCGCCGTCATGCCAGCGCCAGCCCTCCTGCTCGCGCCCCGCCTGCCAGTCGAGATAGGAGGGAATGCGCGCCTCCCAGCGCAGTGCCCAGGCACGGGCGAGGTAGTCCGCCTCCAGCGCCTGGCGGAATTCTTCCCGGCTGATGTCGCGCAGGGCCTGTTCCATCTCGGCCCGGTCGCAGCCACTGATGGCGGGGTAACGCAGGTGGAAATGGTGCAGGATGGCGTGGACGTGCTCGCCGTAATCCTTCTTTTCCAGCGCCTGCTGCACTTCGTCCAGCTCGTTCAGGTGCAGGGCGTGGCGGGCGTAAAACTGGTAGGGGCAGGCCATCAGACTGTTGTAACCGCTGGCGGAGAGAGTGGTCGGCACCAGTTCGGGCGGCAGGGAGGGCCTGGATGCCACAAAAGCATTCCCTCCCCCTGCCAGGGGGAGGGTTAGGGTGGGGGTTAGGAGTGATGCTGGGGATAGGGGTTGTGAATCAACCTCCGTCACCCCCATCCCAACCTTCCCCCTAAGAAGGGGAAGGAGTGCGCCTTGCGTTTGCCATTCCTCTACCGCCGCCACTGCCCGGCGCGGCAATTTCTCACCATAGGCCAGCTCATGAAAAACCTCCAGCCGATCGACCCACGGGCTGGCCAGATTGGGTTCGGCGTTTTTCCGCCCCTGCCAGGTAATGAGCAGGGTGCCGCAGTCCGCCAGCAGCGCGGTGAAGTCCTGCTCCATCTGGCGCAAATCCTGTTCGAAAGTCGGCAGCCCGAGTTGCGCCCGCACCGATTGGTTGAAAAAGGCGCTTTCCTTTCCTCTTCCCGGAAAATGGGCGGCATCGCCGCCGGCCACGATCACGCCGTCGAAGCGGCGCAGGCGCGCGGCGCCGAGGTGGGTGAACACCACCGGGCTGGTGATGCCGGTATCGCGGAAGGTGGCGGCTTCGAGCTGGCTGTCGAGCCAGCGCCGCCATTCGCTCAGGGTAAATAGCCCCTGATCCTGGCCCAGTTCTTTTTGCAGGCGCTCGAGCAGGCGCAGCAACTGCTCCCCGGCCAGATCCTGCGCCAGTCCCTGGCGCAGGCCCAGCACCTCCAGGCTTTCCAGCAGGCTGGCCAGCCATGCTGCCAGCCCGCGCTTGCGCGCGCCGAAGCGGGCCTGCGCCTGTTCCAGCCGGGCCAGCAGCGCGAGCACGTCCTCCGCGCCTTCCCGCTGCGCCAAGCCGCGGTAATGGTGCAGGCCGGAGATCACGCTATGGCGGCGAACCAGTTGCTCCAGGCCGTAGACGGCGTGCTTGCGCGCCCCGCCCTCCCAGTCGGCGAAAATCAGCGGGGACTTGAGCAGGTCGAGCAGGTCGAGGTAATGGAAGCGGCTGGCCATGGCGTCGAGCCAGCGCATCACCACGGCGCTGGCGGCCACGGTGGCAAAGGTCCAGCCGGTTTCGTCCGCGACCAGTATCTGGCCGCGCTCCAGCAGGGCGCGGGCTCGACGAGCCGCCAGCCGGTCCTGGGCGATCACCGCGATGGTGCTTTTGCCTGCCAGGAGCCACTCGCGAATCTGGCTGTCCACCGCCTGCGCTTCCTGCTCCAGGCTGTGCGCCTCGAGCAATTCAAGACGGCTGGATAACGGGCTTTCCGGGCAGAGCTGGCTGAATTCGGCAGCGCGCTCGCGCAGATTGCCGGGCGGAGCCGATTCTTCAGTGACCACCGGCGACTGCCAGGCTATTTGCACCAGCCGGCTCAAATCATCGGCTGGAACCTCGCCACCGCAGCCGTACAGGTGTACCGGCTGCCTTTCCTTATAGCGACGGAAAAAATCCTGTTCCATCGGCGTCAGGCCGGACAGGCCGACGGCATACAGGGGTGAGGCAGCGTTATCGGCCAAACCGGCCAGCCGCAGATGGTAGGCGGTGACGCCATCGACGCGGCCATCGACGCTGAGGCTCATGGCATACCACAGCTCGTGCACCAGCCGCGCCTCGAACTGCAGCGGTTCGCCGGCGCGGGTGCGGTAGGCGGCTTCCAGAAGGGCGACGAACTCGGGGTAGGAATCCGGCAGGCCGGCGCCCTGCCGGGCCATATCGTCGAACAGGCGGAGCAATTCCCGGCTGACATGCCACAAGTCGGCGTCGGCGAACCACTTCCGCTCGCGCAGGGCCTGGTATAGCAGGGCGGAACGGCAGCTGTCGGGGAGGATTTCATGCCCCAGCACCACCTCTCCGGCCCACTCCGTCAGGGTGGTCATGCGCGGCAGCAGCAGGGAGGGCGCGCCCGCCGCCTCGCACAGCGCCTCGCCCATCAGATCGGCGGCATGGAAATTCGGCAACAGTATGACCAGGCCGGTCAACCTGGGCAGCCGCTCCTGCTCCAGCGCGACGATTTCCCGCGCGGCGATACGCAGCAGATTGGGGACGGGAACAGTGTCAATCGGAAATTTCCGCATATAATGAATTGATAAGTGTCCGGGAATACCGGGAACAATGGGAAACAACCTGATTTTATCCCTAAACCGGGTGGCATAATCAATGCATTCACCCAACAATTCCCCTTGCCGGATTTTTTCGGTTAGGATAAAGTTCAAAAAATAACTTCATACCCGGCCCATAAACCGGCAACACGTCTGTCACGACACAAAAGCACAATCGTCTAACTGTCACAGCGTTTCACCATCTTTTCCGTTGATTCTCTAATTGAACTGGAGCAAGAACCTCATGAGCGAGCATATCCATTACGTCACCGACGACACCTTCGAGCAGGAAGTCCTGCAATCCCCATTACCCGTGCTGGTTGACTACTGGGCAGACTGGTGCGGCCCGTGCAAGATGATCGCCCCGGTTCTTGACGAAGTGGCACAGGAATACGCCGGGCGCCTCAAGGTCGCCAAGCTCAACATCGACGAAAACCAGGCCACGCCGCCGAAATTCGGCATCCGCGGCATTCCTACCCTGATGATTTTCAAGAATGGCAACATCGAAGCCACCAAAGTCGGCGCCCTCTCCAAGTCCCAGTTGACCGCGTTCATTGACAGCAATATCTAAAGCCGATAACCTAGCGCCTGACTGTCCGTTCCTCGGACTCAGGCGCAAGCTCCTTCCCGCCGCACTCTGAAACTCCAGATCCACCTTTTCTACTGATTCATCCTACCCTACCGCCATGCGCTTATCCGATTTAAAACACCTCCCCGTCACCGAACTGGTGGAAATGGCCATCACCAATGAAATTGAGGGTGCCAGCCGCCTGCGCAAGCAGGATCTGATCTTTGCCTTACTGAAGAATCAGGCCAAGAAGGGCGAAAGCATTTTCGGCGAAGGCACGCTGGAAGTCCTGCCGGACGGTTTCGGCTTCCTCCGCTCTCCCGACACTTCCTACCTGGCCGGACCGGACGACATTTACGTCAGCCCCTCGCAGATTCGCCGCTTCAACCTGCACACCGGCGATTCGATCGAGGGCGAAATCCGCACCCCCAAGGAGGGCGAGCGCTATTTCGCGCTGGTCAAGGTGGACAATGTCAACGGCGAACCGCCGGAGAACTCCAAGCACAAGATCCTGTTCGAGAACCTGACGCCGCTGTTCCCGAATCAGCCGATGATCCTGGAACGCGATATCCGGGCGGAAGAGAACATCACCGGTCGCGTCATCGACATGGTCGCGCCGATCGGCAAGGGCCAGCGCGGCCTGCTGGTGGCCTCGCCGAAATCCGGCAAGACCGTGATGCTGCAGCATATCGCCCACTCCATCGCCGCCAACCACCCGGAATGCTATCTGATCGTGCTGCTGATCGACGAGCGCCCGGAAGAAGTGACGGAAATGCAGCGCTCGGTGCGCGGCGAGGTGGTTTCCTCCACCTTCGACGAACCCGCCACGCGCCACGTCCAGGTCGCGGAAATGGTGATGGAAAAAGCCAAGCGCCTGGTCGAACACAAGAAGGACGTAGTGATTCTGCTCGACTCGATCACCCGCCTGGCACGCGCCTACAACACCGTGGTGCCGTCTTCCGGCAAGGTGCTTACCGGCGGCGTGGATGCCAACGCACTGCAGCGGCCCAAGCGTTTCTTCGGCGCGGCGCGCAACATCGAAGAAGGCGGCTCGCTGACCATCATCGCCACTGCGCTGGTGGACACCGGTTCGCGCATGGACGACGTGATCTACGAGGAATTCAAGGGTACCGGCAACATGGAAATCCACATGGATCGCAAGATGGCGGAGAAACGCCTGTATCCGGCGATCAATGTCAACCGCTCCGGCACGCGCAAGGAAGAGCTGCTGATCAAACCCGACATCCTGCAAAAAATCTGGGTGCTGCGTAAGCTGCTCTACCCGATGGATGATCTGGAGGCAACGGAGTTTCTGATCGACAAGATCAAGGCAACCAAGAACAACGCGGACTTTTTCGATTCGATGCGCCGCGGATAACCAGCCGCAGATAAGCAAACAACCGGACTTGATAAAGCCCGTTTTTTAGAGGATAATCCCTCTTTTTCAAGAATTCGGCCCTAAAAAAAGCCGCCAGATTCCAAGGATTTAAGCCATGAAACCGGAAATTCACCCAGAATATAACGAAATCGAAGTGACTTGCAGCTGCGGCGAAAAGTTCAAGACCCGCTCCACCATGAGCAAGCCGCTGGGTATTGAAGTCTGCTCGATGTGCCACCCGTTCTACACCGGCAAGCAGAAGACCATCGATACCGCCGGCCGCGTCGAGAAGTTCCGCCAGAAATACGGCATGAAATAAGCTTGCGAGCTACGCAGCAACATAAAGGCAGCTTGAGGCTGCCTTTTTTGTTTATGACGGGTTAACTAAAATAAACCGTGATGAGATTCACGCTCGCCTCCAGATTGTTTGCCGGTCTGCTCTGCCTGGGACTGCTCGCCAACTGTGCCGTCAACCCGGTTACAGGACGGCAGAATTTCGTCATGATGTCCGAAAGCGAGGAAGTCCGCACCGGCAAGAAGGGCGCAGAGGAAGTCCGCAAGGAATACGGCGTTTACGACAATCCCGCCCTGCAGCGCTACGTCAACGAAGTCGGCCAGCGCCTCGCGCAGAAAAGCCACCGCAGCAACCTGGAATACCACTTCACCGTGGTCGACAGCCCGGAGATCAATGCCTTCGCCCTGCCCGGCGGCTATATCTACATCACCCGCGGCATCATGGCCTATCTTAACTCCGAAGCCGAACTCGCCGCCGTGCTGGGGCACGAAATCGGCCACGTTACCGCGCGCCACAGCGTGCAGCAGTACAGCGCCTCGATGGCCGCCAACATCGGCGTGGCGCTGGGCTCCATCCTGGTGCCGGAATTGCGCGGCGGCGCTCAGGACCTGCTCAACCAGCTCGGCAACGCATTGCTTTCAGGTTACGGGCGCGACCACGAACTGGAAGCGGACCGCCTCGGCGCGGAGTACCTGGCACGCACCGGCTACGACCCGCAGGCGATGGTAAAGGTGGTCGGCGTCCTGAAAGACCAGGAACTGTTCGATGCCGAAATTGCGCGCGGGGAAGGCCGCGAGCCGAGGCGCTACCACGGCCTGTTCGCCACCCACCCCGACAACGATACCCGGCTCAAGGAAGTGGTCGGCGAAGCAGATCGCCTGGCCCAGCCCAAAGCAGACAGCCGCCAGGCCATCTATCTAACCCAGATCAATGGACTGGTTTTCGGCGACAGCCCCAGCCAGGGCATCGTTCGCGACAACCGGTTCCTGCATGACGGTCTGGGATTCGGGCTGAATTTCCCGCCCGGCTGGAAAGTCAAAAACAGCCCCGACAGGGTCGTCGCCCTCAGCCCGGAAAACGATGGGCAGATCGAATTGCTTCTGGCCGGCCCCGCACGCGGCATGCCGGCAGATTTCCTGCGCCGCAGTGTCCGGCTGGATGGCGGCAACGAGCTGGAAACCACCCCGATCAACGGCCTGCCCGCCGCCATCATGAGCGGGATACGCCAGGGCAAACCGGTCAAGGCCGGCGTGATATTTTTCCGGGATCAGGCCTTTATTCTGGTCGCCGCCGCAAAAAACCCGACCGCCTATAACCGCCACCGGACGGCCATATCGTCCGCGATCGGCAGTTTCCACGCCTTGCAGGATTCCGAGCGCAAACTGGCGAAGCCCACACTCATCCATATCCGTACCGCAAAAAAAGGGGAAAACTTCGCCAACCTGGCGCGCCCGTCCCCCCTCGGCAAGAATGCCGAGGGCTACCTGCGCCTGATGAATCACGCCTACCCCAGCGGCGAGCCGCAGGCAGGGCAACCACTTAAAACGGTTGAATAACCGCCGACACTATCCGACATTCCATGAGTTCACCCACAAACTTCACCCGCTCCAGCAGCCGTTCAACCCTGTTACTGCTTGCCGCGCTCTGCCTTGCCTGGATACTGCCCGGCCTGATCGGCCATCAGCCCTGGAAACCCGATGAAGCCTACAGCTTCGGGCTGATTTACCATATTCTCCAAAGCGGCGACTGGATCGTACCGACCCTGGGCGGCGAGCCTTTCATGGAAAAGCCGCCGCTGTATTACATCACTGCGGCGCTATTCGGAAAAATATTCTCCTTCGCGCTCCCTCTGCATGACGCAGCGCGCCTGACCACCGGCTTTTACATGGCGCTCGCGCTGCTGCTCACCGGCCTGACCGGCAGGGAATTGTGGGGCAAGGGCCATGGCCGCCTCTCCGTACTCATCCTGATCGGCTGCCTGGGACTGCTGATCCGTGGCCATGAAATGATCACCGACACCACCCTGCTGGCCGGCTTCGCCATGGCCATCTATGGTCTGGCGCTGAGTCGCAGGAGATTCGCGCTGGCCGGTTTCTGGCTCGGCACGGGAACCGGCATCGGCTTCATGTCCAAGGGGCTGATCGCGCCCGGGATCATTGGGCTGACGGCCCTGCTGTTGCCGCTCGTATTCCGCCAATGGCGCAGCCGGGGTTACGTGCAGTGCCTTGCAATAGCCTTCCTCGCGGCTGTGCCATGGCTGACCATCTGGCCGACCCTGCTTTATCTGCGCTCGCCGGAACTGTTCAGGGAATGGTTCTGGATCAACAATCTGGGACGGTTCCTGGGATTTGCCAAACTCGGTCCCGGCAGCGATCACTTAAGTTATTTAAAAATCCTGCCCTGGTTCGCCTGGCCAGCCTTGCCGATTGCGCTGTGGGCGCTGTGGCAGGGACGGCGCACCGTTTTCAGACAAGCCGGGGTTCAGCTTGCGCTCACCGCCTTCCTGGTGATGCTGGGGGTACTCAGCATGGCTTCCGACGCGCGCGAGCTCTATGCCCTGCCGATGTTGCTGCCGCTCTCGCTGCTGGCCGCTCCAGGCGTCGGCATCCTGCGCCGCGGCGCGGCCAGCGCGCTGAACTGGTTCAGCATCATGACCTTCGGCTTTATCGCCGGGGTGTTCTGGTTTTTCTGGTTCGCCATGATCTCCGGCTACCCTGCTGCCCGCCAAGAGCACTTACTAAGATTGCAACCGGGCTACATCCCGGCGTTCGAACCGCTGCACTTTGCCATTGCGCTATTGGCCACCCTGGCCTGGCTGTTTATCGTTTTCTGGGCCAGATCCCTGCCCCGAAATCCTCGCGCCGTGCTCAACTCGGCTACCGGCATCACGCTGGTGTGGGTGATCATGATGACGCTATGGCTGCCCTGGCTCGATGCCGGCAAGAGCTACCGTTCCATGATCGCCTCCATGCAGCAGGCGCTACCCGCCGGACATGCGTGCATCTCCAGCAGCCGCCTGGGCGAGCCGCAGCGCGCCATGCTGGAATACTACGCCGGCATCCTTACACTACGCGCTGAAACTCACCAGGGGATAGCGTGTGATCTGCTGCTGGTGCAGGGCTTTGCCAGGGAACCGGATGCACCTCCCGGCCCGGAATGGAACAAAATCTGGGAAGGCAACCGGCCCGGTGACAAATTGGAGCGATATTGGCTGTTCCAGCGCAATTCCAACCCGAAATGATTAGCGCCGTCATTCTGGCCGGAGGCCGGGGTCGGCGCATGGGCGGTACCGACAAGGGGCTGGCGCTCCTGAACGGTCGCCCCCTGATCGCCTGGGTACTGGAACGCATTGCGCCACAGGTCGATGATCTATTCATCAGCGCCAACCGCAACCTCGACCAATACCGCCTCTTCGGTCACCCGGTGCTGCCTGATGCATCCCCCGACTTTCAGGGGCCGCTCGCCGGGCTGCTCCGCGCCATGACCGAAGCCGCCCACCCGCTGATTCTAAGCGTGCCGTGCGATACCCCTTTTCTGCCTGGCGATCTGGCTGGGCGATTGACTGGCGCGCTCGAGGAAAGCGGGGCAGACCTTGCCATCCCGGTTTGCGGCGGGCAGGTTCACCGCGCGGTTTGCCTGTGCCGGCGCAGCCTTCTGCCCGGCCTGGAAAACTTTCTCGTTCAGGGTGGTCGGCGGGTCGGGGAATGGCAATCCATGCTTCGGCGCGTCGAAGTGCCATTCGACGATGAACGGAGTTTTCTCAACCTCAACACCGTGGAAGAACTGGCTGCCGGCAATTCGGAACAAGCGCCTTTCTCACTTGCCCCCTCGCCCGCTTGCGGGAGAGGGTTGGGGAGAGTGCTTTCTCCCCTCGGGAAGAAGGAGCAAACGTAAAAGGCACTGGCCAACCTACATAACTGAGGAATAAAAAAGGCCCGGCAGAATTCCTGCCGGGCCTTGTGTTGAAAAGTTCTGTTAGCTGAAGCGGCGCTTTGAACCCTTGCTGCTTTCCATCCATTTCTTGATACGCTGGGCATCGCCGATACGCGACAGTTTGCCCCAGGAATCGAGCAGCACGATCACCATCGGCTTATTGGCGATATTCGCCTGCATCACCAGACAATGGCCGGCCTCGCTAATAAAGCCGGTTTTGGAAAGCCCGATCTCCCAGGTCTTGTTTCGCACCAGCATGTTGGTGTTCTTGAACTGAACCCGGCGCGGCCCGCCTCGCATCGCCACGTCATAGAAGCCCGTGGTCGTCATGTCGCGGATCAGGGGATAGCGGTAGGCCGCGTTGACCATCGTAACCAGATCCTGCGCGGTCGAAATGTTATTGCTATTCAGGCCGGTAGAATCGACAAACCGGGTATGCGACATGCCAAGACTTTCCGCCTTGCGGTTCATCGCAGCGACAAAGGCCGGAAAACCACCGGGATAAACACGAGCCAAAGCCGCCGCCGCACGGTTCTCGGAGGACATCAACGCCAGTTGCAGGGCCAGTTGGCGGCTGAGCTTCGTGCCGACCTTGAGCCGGGAGTGCGTACCCTTCAACGAGTCCCTGTCTTCACTGCTGATGGAAATTTTTTCATCGAGAGGCAGTTGCGCGTCCAGCACCACCATCGCCGTCATCAACTTGGTGATGGAGGCAATCGGCATGCGCGCATCGGTATTCTTGCCGAACAGAATGCGACCGGTCTTCTGGTCCACGACCATCGCCGACGACGAATGCAGGTTGAGACCGGAATTGCGCAAGGCGATCGACGCTTCTTCGTTCGCGAGCCGGATCTCGGCCTGGAGCGCAATGCCCCCAGCCTGATCGGTCTGGCTCTGCGCCTGACCGATCTCGCCAGCTATTGTTGCGGACGCAATGAACCACGCGCATCCCACCACCCAGTTTAACCGCATGCTTCCTCCTTGGAACCAGGATTTAAGAACTTGCTTAGAAGTGTAAACCAATTCAGCAAAAAATGTAAAACCAATTTCTACACATATTATCCCATCCCCATAATTTATCTAGATAAATAATAATCAGAGTGCAGCCAATTTCCGCCTATCCGGCGATATTTTCTGGCATTTTCAATGCAACGTGCTAATAATTAAATCTGAGGGTTTATCCATCACCCAAGAGGAGGAAATATTAATGGGACCCGGCAACCATGGGGTTCACATCGACCTGGAATCCAGACAAGCCGTTATATTGCTTGAACGACTGGAAGCCTTGCGCAGCGAATTGGGAGTGGTGGGCGAAGATCTGATCAACCTGCTGCGAAGCGCAGGCGTTGCGCCACCCGCCGAACCCGGCTCGGTCTGCCGAAAAGAAGCCGGGAACGGCTAGTCGCTTACATCCGCGCTATCATCGCCTGGCCGAAAGCCGAACAGGAAACCTGGGTCGCACCGGGCATCAGCCGCGCGAAATCGTAGGTTACCGTTTTTGCGTCGATTGCCTGCTCCATAGCCTTGACGATCAAATCGGCCGCCTCGATCCATCCCATGTGACGCAGCATCATCTCGGCAGACAGGATAATGGAACCGGGATTGACATAATCCTTGCCGGCATATTTCGGCGCAGTGCCGTGGGTGGCTTCGAACATCGCCACGCTGTCGGAAAGATTGGCACCCGGCGCGATGCCAATGCCGCCCACCTGGGCGGCCAATGCGTCTGAAATATAGTCGCCGTTCAGGTTCAGAGTCGCCACCACATCGTATTCGTCCGGGCGCAACAGTATCTGCTGCAGGAAAGCATCGGCGATCACGTCCTTGATGACGATGCCATTGGGCAGTTTCATCCACGGCCCGCCATCCAGCAGTTCGGCGCCGAACTCGCGCTGGGCCAGCTCGTAGCCCCACTTCTTGAAGCCGCCCTCGGTGAACTTCATGATGTTACCCTTGTGCACCAAGGTCACCGAGCTGCGCTGGTTGTCGATGGCGTACTGGATCGCCTTGCGCACCAGGCGCTCGGTGCCTTCGATAGAAACCGGCTTGACGCCGATTGCCGAGGATTCCGGAAAGCGGATTTTCTTGATGCCCATTTCATTCTGCAGAAAAGCGATCACCTTCTTGGCTTCCGCCGAGTTGGCTTCCCACTCGATGCCGGCATAAATATCCTCGGTATTCTCGCGAAAAATCACCATGTCGGTCTTTTCCGGCTCCTTGACCGGGCTCGGCACGCCCTGGAAATAGCGCACCGGACGCAGGCAGACATAGAGATCCAGCATCTGGCGCAGCGCCACGTTGAGCGAGCGGATACCGCCCGACACCGGCGTGGTCAGCGGCCCCTTGATCGACACCACATACTCCCTGATGGCCTGCACGGTTTCGTCGGGCAGCCAGGTATCGGCGTCATAAACCTGGGTCGCCTTCTCGCCCGCATAGATCTCCATCCAGGCAATCTTGCGCTTGCCGCCATAGGACTTGTCCACAGCCGCATCCACTACCTTGCGCATCACCGGCGTGATGTCCACACCAGTCCCGTCGCCCTCGATAAAAGGAATGATCGGATTGTCCGGCACATTCAGGGAAAGATTGGCATTCACCGTGATTTTGCTGCCCTGCTGCGGCACTTGAAATTTTTGCGTCATGATTGCGTCCTATATAATGTTTTCCATGAGCCGACTTATCCTGTTCAACAAGCCCTACGGCGTCATCACCCAATTCAGCAGCGACGGCAAGCATGCCACGCTGAAAGAATTCATTCCCCTGCCCGGCGTTTATCCGGCGGGACGCCTGGATACCGACAGCGAAGGGCTGCTCATTTTAACCGATGACGGACCTTTGCAACACCGCATCAGCGACCCCCGCCATAAATTACCTAAAACCTACTGGGCCCAAGTTGAAGGCATTCCTGACGAAGCCGCGCTGGAAAGTCTGCGCCGGGGCGTGGATCTGGGCGACTTCGTCACCCGGCCAGCCGAGGCGCGCCTCATCGACGAGCCCCCGGATTTATGGCCGCGCACGCCGCCGGTCCGCTTCCGCAAGCAGATTCCCACCCGCTGGGTCGAACTCGTCATCCGGGAAGGCAAGAACCGGCAGGTGCGGCGCATGACGGCGAAGGTTGGATTCCCCACCCTGCGCCTGATACGACACCGCATCGGCGACTGGGACCTCACCGGCCTGGCTCAGGGTGAATGGCGTGAAATTACGCTCGCCTGAACAAACGAATAACTTGCATCCGGCTGTCAACCACGCCACAAACCAGTCGTTACTGGATGTGAAGCGCCATCGTGTCGCTTGAATTTAAAACTTAACCCGTTGAATAAAAGGAACCGAAAATGAGTAAAATTCTGTCCGCACTGATCGCCGCTGCTTTCGCCGCTGTCACCTTCTCCGCTGTAGCTGCTGACGCTGCGGCTCCTGCCGCCGCGCCTGCTGCCGAAGCTCCTAAGGCTGAAGCCGCGAAGCCTGCCAAGAAAGCCAAAAAAGCCAAGAAAGCTGACGCTGCAATGGAAGCCGCTCCTGCTGCCAAATAATACCGGCGCTAAAAATGAAAAAAGGCGGGGAAAACCCCGCCTTTTTTGCATCCTAACGCTCATCCGCATCGGCTTCGCGTAACAGCCGCATGCCGACAAGCGTGTAGCGCGTCTCCGGAGAATTCCAGTTGCGATACGACGACCGAACGTAGAACGACCAGGTATGCCACGACCCTCCCCGGCGCACGCGCACCTTGCCAGATGCGGGACCCAGTGGATCTTCGACCGGCGACTTTGCGTAATAATTGTCGTCATACCAGTCTGCACACCATTCCCACGCGTTTCCGTGCATGTCGTAAAGACCCAGAGCATTCGGCGCGAAACTGCCCACCGGGGCAGTGAACTCGAAACCATCGCTCCCCGCCAGCGCATAACCCTTCCACTGCGGCCAGCTCATCATCGTATCGGCGGCGAATGTATTCGCGACCTTCAGTAAAGACTGTGGATTGTTGCCGCTGTGGTAACGCGTCCGGGTGCCGGCGCGGCCAGCATATTCCC
Source organism: uncultured Sulfuricella sp. (assembly GCA_964351305.1). Classification (GTDB taxonomy): domain Bacteria; phylum Pseudomonadota; class Gammaproteobacteria; order Burkholderiales; family Sulfuricellaceae; genus Sulfuricella. Next base: position 5,627 of record CAYGNO010000028.1, on the reverse strand, counting down.
ATTCGGCTTCAGTCGGCAGGCGATACTTTTTCCCTTCCTTCTCGCTGAGCCATTTGCTCATCGCCACGGCATCGTTCCAGGTGACATTCACCACCGGATGATCGTCCCCCTGCTTGAAACCGGAGTTGCGCCATGAATACTTTGGATTCCGCCCGTCGAAGGCATCACCCCGTTCCGATTTTTCGGGATCGTAATCGGGATTATAGCCGTATCCGCCAGTGCCATCGGCCTCAGATTCCGGCTGGTAGCCGGACGCCGCCACGAACCTCCTGAATTGGCCGACCGTCACCTCGTGTTGTCCCAGGTAAAACGGTCGGGTGATGCGCACCTTGTGCACCGGGGCTTCGTCGACCAGCTCCGGGAAACGCTCGCGACCGTATTGCGGATAGGCATTTGCAAGCACTTCGGGCGACTCGTCGCTCCCCATCATGAACTCGCCCGACGGGACCAGGACGAACTTCATGCCCAGCAGGTTCTCAACCTCCTTCGGCGGTGTTTTCCCGGGCTCGACCGACCACACGGACGAGATCATCAGCGCGGCAAAAATAAATATCGCTGCGCGTGTCCACATATCTGGCTAGAGAAATCGATCCAGCAGCTTGCGGCTGCTTTGATCCAGCGTCTGGATATCCCGGATCAGGAAATGGATGCCGTTGCTGTCGGCGACAAGCAGGGTGGACGGGGCAAGGCGACGGATATCATCCTCCCCCTTGAGGATGAATGTGGTGAGGCCGCGATCGGTTTCCACCTGCCATGCGCTGGGCGTGGCGAAGCTGGAGACGCGGCGGATAGCGCAAATTTCCGGCATGAATTCCCGGCTCGCCAGCTCCTCTTCCAGAAAAACACGTAGCTCGTCCGGCAAATCCGTCAGGCAATCGATCCAGGCCAGTTCGTGCCCGTCGGCGGTAACCAGTGAAACCCCCTCCGCGGGGGCGGCAATGGGAAAGGCGTGTACGGGCACCACGCCATCATGAACATCCCCCTCGGCGCCGGTAAAAACCAGCCTGCCAAAGGAATTGCGGGTGAGTTGGAAACCTATGGTCTTGTTCATGCAATGCCCTCCTTGGTTGCGGGCTCGGCATTCCACACCTTATCGTCCATGTCGGTATCCACGTTGCGCGCTTGCGCCTGATAGAGACGGAAATAGGCGCCCTCGCGGGCCATCAGCTCGTCGTGGTTGCCCACCTCGACCACCTGCCCGCGATCCAGCACCACCAGCCGGTCGGCGCGACGCAGGGTGGAGAGCCGGTGCGCGATGGCAATGGTGGTCCGTCCCTGAACCAGGTTATCCAGGGCTTTCTGGATCTCCTTCTCGGTCGTCGAATCGACCGACGAGGTCGCTTCATCGAGGATCAGGATGCGCGGATCGATGAGCAGCGCCCGGGCAATGGAGATGCGCTGGCGCTCGCCGCCCGACAGGGCCTGGCCGCGCTCGCCGGCCAGCGAATCGTACCCCTGCGGCAAGCGCAGGATAAACTCGTGGGCGTGGGCGGCGCGGGCGGCGGCAACGATTTCAGACCGGGTGGCATCGGGCTTGCCATAGGCGATATTGTCGGCAATGGTGCCGAAGAACAGGAAGGGCTCCTGCAGCACCAGCCCGATGTTGCGCCGATATTCGGATACCGGCAGGGAGCGGATATCCACCCCATCGACCTTGATCGATCCCTCGGACACGTCGTAAAAGCGGCAAATCAGGTTGGCCAGCGTGCTCTTGCCCGATCCGCTGTGTCCCACCAGGCCGATCATCTCGCCGGGGGCGATGGTCAGGTCGACGCCCCGGATAACCGTACGGTTGCCATAGCGAAAACCCGCGTTGCGAATCTCGATGCCTCCCTGCACCCGCTCAAGGTGAACCGGGGTGGCCGGCTCTGGAACGCTGGACACGTGATCGAGAATGTCGAAAATGCGTTTCGCGCCGGCGGCGGCCTTCTGCGTCACCGAAACGATCCGGCTCATCGAGTCGAGCCGGGTATAGAAGCGGCTGATGTAGGCCAGGAAAGCGACCAGCACGCCCACCGTGATCTCGTTGCGCGAGACCAGCCAGATGCCGAAGGCCCACACCACCAGCAGCCCGACTTCGGTCAGCAGGGTGACGGTAGGCGTGAACAATGACCAGATCTTGTTCAGCCGGTCGTTGACCGCGAGATTGTGCTGGTTGGCCTCGCGGAAGCGCGCCGCTTCGCGCTTTTCCTGGGCGAAGGCCTTGACCACGCGGATGCCGGGTATGGTGTCGGCCAGCACGTTGGTCACTTCCGACCAGACCCGGTCGATCTTCTCGAAACCGGTACGCAACTTGTCGCGCACCACGTGGATCATCCAGGCAATGAAGGGCAGCGGGAGCAATGTCACCAGCGCCAGCCAGGGGTTGATCGAGAACAGGATCGCCGCAGTCATGAGGATCATCAGCACGTCCGTGGCGAAATCCAGCAGGTGCAGGGAAAGGAACACGCAGATACGGTCGGTCTCGGAACCGATGCGGGCCATCAGGTCGCCGGTGCGCTTGCCGCCGAAATATTCCAGGGAGAGCCGCATCAAATGCTCGTAGGTGGTCGTGCGCAGGTCGGCCCCGATGCGCTCGCTCACCAGGGCGAGGATATAGGTGCGCGCCCAGCCCAGGCTCCATGCCACCAGCGCGGACCCCAGCAACCCCGCGAGCAGGAGGGCCACCATGCCGTAATCGATGGGAGCGCCGTTCTGGTAAGGGATCAGCACCTTGTCCATCAGCGGCATGGTCAGGTAAGGCGGCACCAGGGTGGCCGCAGTAGACGCCAGTGTCAGCAGAAAACCGGCGAGCAGCTGTCCATTATAAGGCCTGGCAAAGCGCCACAGGCGGAACAGCGTCCACGTCGAGGGCGGGACATGGATTTCCCGGGTGCAGATGGGGCACTCCTCCTGATCCGGCGGGAGCGGCGCCTTGCAGTTGGGGCAGACCGCCTCTGCCGGGCGGCTGACGGGGTGGCCGGCGAGAAAACCGGCAAGTTGCTGTCCGAAGTGTTCGGCCAGCCGCAATGCCTCGGCATTATGGCCCAGAGTGTAGCGCCAGCAGGCCAGGCGCGCCGCGCCGTCGTGCAGTTCCAGGCTGCCCACCCCGGCGTGATCGTGGCGCTTGAGGGCCAACCCCTTCCGGTAAGCCCAGTCCCGCCACGCCATCTCTTCGAGTCCCTTGGCAAGCAGCCGACTGTCGGTCACGACCACCAGGCCCCGGGTAAAATGAAGGCGCACATCGAGATCAATCTCCAGCCACGCCAGGGTCTTCTCTTCGTTGGCTAGCTGTGATTCCACCTCGGCGCGCCAGGCATCGGGCAAAGGCTTGCCGGTTGGCGCCGGAAGAGGGGGGATGGGTTTCACAAATCTACCTTGGATTTTTGTCTGGAGGATCATGACCTCAACCGGGGTCATGCTGAAACGAAGTTTACTTGCCTTGAAAGCAAGAGTACAGCACCCGCCACACGACCATTTTCAAAAAAATCTTCTTCCCTTTACGGTAAACGGATTGCCGCCTTCCGCGTTGATATTTCCAGTGGTTTAAATCCAGATCATCCGTTAGAGTCAAAACACACCGTGGGAGCGGCGCCCTCGCCGCGATTTGTGGCCACATTCGCGCCGGGGCGGCGCTCCTACATAGACAAGCATTCCAATGGACAATTTGGGTTAAAATTACCTGTGACACACCTAACTTCAAGAGTTCTCAACAGATTCGCACGCCATATGCCACTGTGCGATTTGAGCGTGGCGCCCGATGCAAACGGCGCCTTTTGTTTATCCATACCAGTTGCGACCTATAACGCAATATGCTCAAATCACTCTATCCTTCCGGGTTTCCAAAAGACACGTCGGCCCTGCCGCTCAGCCAGCCATTAGCTGGGTCCACCGAGAGGCTTTTTTAAGTATCGTATGAATAAGAAAATCGAATTCCTCAAAATCGTCCCCCTGCGCGGACCGAACATATGGACATACCGCCCGGTTCTCGAAGCATGGGTGGACATCGGAGACCTGGAGGATTCGCCTTCGAACACCATCCCCGGTTTTTACGAGCGCCTGTCATCATGGCTGCCCTCGCTGATCGAACACCGGTGTGGTGTCGGCGAGCGGGGCGGCTTCCTGCAGCGGGTGCGCGAGGGTACTTGGCCGGGACACATTCTCGAGCATGTCACCCTGGAGCTGCAGAACCTGGCGGGCATGCAGAGCGGTTTCGGAAAAGCGCGCAGCACCTCGGTGCGGGGCGTTTATAAAGTCGTGGTACGGTCGCGCCATGAAGATGTGAGCCGCGCCTGCCTGTATGCGGCTCGCGATCTGGTGATGGCGGCGATCGAGGATCGCCCGTTTGACATGCCCGCCACGGTTGCCCGCCTGCGTGATCTGGCCGATTCGCTTTGCCTCGGCCCCAGCACGGCATGCATCGTCGACGCGGCCACGGATCGACGCATTCCGTCTATCCGGCTGACCGAAGGCAACCTGGTGCAACTAGGCTACGGCGCCAGGAGCCGCCGCATCTGGACCGCCGAGACCGACCAGACCAGCGCCATTGCCGAAAGCATTTCAAGCGACAAGGACCTGACCAAGAACCTGCTCCAGGCTTGCGGTGTACCGGTTCCCGAGGGGCGCCTCGTCGAAAGCCCGGAAGACGCATGGGAAGCCGCCGAAGAGATCGGCGTTCCAGTCGTGGTCAAACCCCGTGACGGCAACCATGGCCGCGGCGTCTCCACCGAACTGATGACACGCGAAGAGATCGAGGCCGCCTACAAACTGGCGCTAGACGAAGGTAGCGATGTCATCGTCGAGCGTTTCGTGCGCGGCAACGAACACCGCCTGCTGGTCGTGGGCGGACGCCTGGCGGCGGCAGCTCGCGGGGAGTCTGCAACCGTGGTGGGCGATGGCCGTTCGACCCTCATCGAGCTTATCGACACCCAGATCAATACCGACCCACGGCGCGGCACGACCGAGGATTACCCGCTCAACCTGGTCCTGGTGGATGAAGACCCAGCCGTCCGGCTCGAAATCACGCGCCAGGGCTTTACCCCTGACGCCATACCGCCACTGGGCGCGGAAGTGATGATCCAGCGCAACGGCAATGTCGCCTTCGACGTTACCGACCTCGTCCATCCGGATGTGGCTGCAACCGTCTGTCTCGCGGCCCGTATCGTGGGGCTGGATATTGCGGGAGTCGATCTGGTTGCCGAGGATATCTCGCGCCCCCTCGATGAACAACAGGGGGCGATCGTCGAAGTCAACGCGGGCCCCGGTCTGCTGATGCACCTCAAGCCGGCGAGCGGCGAGCCCCGCCCCATTGGCCGGGCAATCGTCGACAGCCTGTTTCCCGAAGGCGAGAATGGCCGCATCCCCATTGTCGGCATCACCGGAACCAACGGGACCAATCTGGTCGCACGACTGGTGGCGCATCTGCTTCACCTCAGCGGCAAGCGCGTGGGCCTGGCGTGTAGTACCGGCCTCTATCATGATCAGCGACTGGTTGAAAAAGGGAATCGTGCGACCTGGGCAGCCGCTCGCAAGGTACTGCTGAACCGGGTGGCCGAGGCAGCGGTGTTCGAGAACGGCAGCGATATGATATTGAGCGAGGGGCTGGCCTACGACCGATGCCAGGTCGGCGTCGTCACCGACATCGACCC
>CAYGNO010000027.1:0-19524 GCA_964351305.1 uncultured Sulfuricella sp. | reverse complement strand
AAAAGCGGACAATTCATGTGCTACAGAACCGGACAATTCTAAAAACCCGCGACAGACAACAATATCTCGAATTCCAGATTGTTCCAGCATAGGGTAAATCCAGTAGAATCGGGCTTTCTGTTTGAATTGTCGCTGACGTGATATCTCCATTTTCAATTTCAGGCCTGCCGAAAATTATTTTTGGCGAGGGTCGCCTGAGCGATGTGCCCGAGCTGATCCAGTCGTTGGGCAAGCGCGTGCTGATTGTTACCGGAGGCAGGTCGTTTCGAGCCTCGCTGCATTGGCAGGGATTGATCGACGCACTGAAGGGGCGGCGGCTATCCTGGGAAGACATGGTGGTGGAGCAGGAGCCCTCGCCCGGATTGGTAGACCAGGCGGTCAGGGTATACCGTCATGCCGGTATCGAAATCGTGCTGGGCATCGGCGGCGGCAGCGTGATGGATGCCGCCAAGGCGATTGCCGGGCTGTTGCCCCACGGCAATTCGGTGATGGATCACCTCGAAGGGGTGGGGCCGGAGCTGCCTTATCGAGGGCCGTCGCTGCCATTTATCGCGGTGCCGACCACTGCGGGTACCGGCACGGAGGCCACCAAGAATGCCGTTCTAAGCACACACGGGCCGGACGGTTTCAAGAAATCCTTCCGCCACGACCTGCTGGTGGCGAGGTATGCGGTGGTGGATCCGGCGCTGCCCGCTTCCTGCCCGCCCGGTCTGATCGCCGCCAACGGCATGGACGCGCTGACCCAACTGCTGGAATCCTATGTTTCAACTCGCGCCAATCCCTTTGTCGATGCGCTGGCGCTGAGCGGCCTGGGATACGTGCGCGAAGGTTTGCTGGACTGGTACGAGGGCGGCGAGAAGGCGGTCGAGGGCAGGGCTGGAATGGCTTATGCCGCGTTGCTGTCGGGCATTACCCTGGCGCAGGTGGGGCTGGGGTCGGTGCACGGCTTGGCGGCACCGCTGGGGGCACTCTTTCCCGTGCCGCATGGCGTGGCTTGCGGTGCGACGGTGGCAGAGGCGACGGCGACCAATATCCGGGTGCTGGAGGCGCGCGAACTGCGCAGTCCGGCGTTGGAAAAATACGCCAGAATCGGTCGGCTGTTCAGTCGCAAACAACTGGACGATGACGCTGCGCGCCTGTTCCTGGTGGAGATGCTCAGGGAATGGACAAGGAGAATGAAGGTGCCGGGTCTGAGCGCTTATGGCATCCGCGAAGCAGATATCGACCTGATCGTGGCGAACAGTCGCGGCAGCAGCATGAAGACCAACCCCGTCGTGCTGACCGATGGGGAGGTCAGGGAGATTCTGCTGAGTTGTCTTTAAATCTAAGGATATTTTAACCACGGATTAACACGGATTCTCTTTGTCCTTTTTCTTATCCGTGTAAATCAGTGTTAATCCGTGGCTGATTGTTTCTGTTTAATCAATTCCCTGCCACCGCTTCCTCGGCGTTGCCCAGCGCGGTGATGTTGAAACCGCCGTCGACGTAGGTGATCTCGCCGGTCATGCCGCTGGCTAGGTCGCTGCACATGAAGGCGGCGACGTTGCCGACTTCCTCGATGGTGACGTTGCGACGCATCGGGGCGTGTTTCTCATTGTAGGAAAGCAGCTTGCCGAAATCGGATATGCCGCTTGCCGCCAGCGTCTTGATCGGGCCGGCGGAGAGGCCGTTGACGCGGATGCCTTTCGGGCCCAGGCTCGCCGCCATGTAGCGCACGTTGGCTTCGAGGCTGGCCTTGGCGAGGCCCATCACGTTGTAGTGGGGGACGGTGCGCTCTGCGCCGAGGTAGCACAGGGTCAGCAGCGCGGCGTTGCGGCCCAGCATCATCGGCAGCCCGGCCTTGGCCAGCGCGGTGAAGCTGTAGGAGCTGATGTCGTGGGCGATCTGGAAGTATTCGCGCGTGACGGAGTCGACGTAGTCGCCGGCCAGAGCCTGTTTCGGCACGAAAGCGATGGAGTGGATGATGCCGTCCAGCCCGTCCCAGTGCTTGCCGAGGTCGATGAACAACTGGTTGATTTCTTCGTCGCTGGCGACGTCGCAGGGGAAAACCAGGTCGGAACCAAATTCACTAGCCAGGCCGGCAACGCGATCCCTGACCTTCTCGCCCTGGTAGGTGAAGGCGAGCTCGGCGCCTTCGCGCTTCATCGCAATGGCGATGCCGTAGGCGATGGAGCGGTTGCTGATCATCCCGGTAATCAGGATTTTTTTGTTTGCCAGAAAGCCCATTGTTTTTCCCTTAATTGCGGTTTGTGCGGAAATCGATATTGATTCCGCATTATAACCCAAATCTCCACATGGATATCGTTGCTTGGCACCCTGCCGCTGCTTGCGATACACTGAAACCCGATGAAATTATCCCTGATAACTGCCTTGTTGGCCGTGCTTCTGGCGGCCTGTGGCGCGCCGCCCTGGAACAGCCCCTATCCGGTCGCCGACGAGGGCGGAAACATCGCCTATTCATCGTTTTCAGAACGGCCCAAGCATCTTGATCCGGCGCAGTCCTACAGCTCCAACGAGATCACCTTCACCGGCCAGATTTACGAGCCGCCGCTGCAGTACCATTACCTGAAGCGCCCTTATACGCTGATTCCGCTCGGCGCCGCAGAACTGCCCAAACCGCTGTTCCTCGACGCGCAGGGCCAGCCCTTGCCGGCCGATAGCGCGCCGGAAAAAATCGCCTTCAGCGTGTACGAAATCCATATCAAGCCGGGCATCCGCTATCAGCCACACCCGGCCTTTGCCCGCAATGCGCAGGGGCGCTACCTGTATCACGATCTGAAACCGGAAGATATGGCCAAGGTCTACAAGCTGGCGGATTTCCCGCAGACCGGCACGCGCGAACTGGAGGCTGCGGATTATGTTAATCAGATCAAGCGGCTGGCGCATCCTAAATTGAATTCGCCAATTTTTGGCATGATGGCCGAGTACATTGTTGGCTTGAAAGAGTATTCAAAGGCTCTGAATGATGCGCAGAAGACCATGCCGCCGGGCGCTAGTCTGGATCTGACGCGCTACCCGCTTGCCGGTGTGGAGGTGGTGGATCGCCATACCTACCGGGTGAAGCTCAAGGGCAAGTATCCGCAATTTCTTTACTGGCTGGCGATGCCGTTCTTCGCGCCGGTGCCGCCGGAAGCGGACCGCTTCTACGGGCAGGCCGGCATGGCGGAGAAGAATCTCACCCTGGACTGGTATCCAATAGGCACTGGGCCCTACATGTTGACTGTGAACGATCCGAATCGGCGCATGGTTTTGGAGCGCAATCCGAATTTCCACGGCGAGACATACCCGACCGAAGGTGAACCGAATGACGCCGCAGCCGGACTGCTGAATGACGCGGGCAAATCGTTGCCATTCATCGACAAGGCGGTGTACAGCCTGGAAAAGGAAAGCATTCCTTACTGGAACAAGTTTTTGCAGGGTTATTACGATGCCTCCGGCATCAGCTCCGATAGTTTCGATCAGGCGGTGCGCGTCGCTACCCAGGGCGAGGCGAATGTGACCGACATGATGAAAGAGAAGGGCATCCGCCTGCAGACCACGGTGACCGCCACCAACTATTACTATGGTTTCAATATGCTCGATCCGGTGGTCGGCGGGCTTTCGGAGCGGGCGAAGAAGCTCAGGCAGGCGGTTTCCATCGCGATCGACTACGAGGAATTCATCTCGATCTTTGCCAACGGTCGCGGCATCCCCGCGCAAGGGCCCTTGCCGCCGGGGATTTTTGGTGCTCGTCAGGGCGAGCAAGGTATCAATCCATATATCTACGACTGGATGGCCGGCAAGCCGAAGCGCAAGTCCCTCGAATACGCCAGGAAGCTGCTGGCCGAGGCCGGCTACCCGGGAGGGCGCGACGAGAAGACCGGCAAGCCGCTGATGCTGTACCTCGACATCACTGCCACCGGGCCGGACGACAAGGCGCGGCTCGACTGGATACGCAAGCAGTTCCAGGCGGTCGACCTGCAACTGGTGGTGCGCAACACCGACTACAACCGTTTCCAGGACAAAATCCGCAAGGGCAACGCGCAGATTTTCCACTGGGGCTGGAACGCCGATTACCCCGACCCGGAGAATTTTCTGTTTCTGCTTTATGGCCCGAATGCGCGGGTAAATGGGGAGGGAGAGAACTCGGCCAACTACGACAACCCGGAATTCAATCGTTTGTTCGAGCGCATGAAGAACATGGATAACGGCCCGGAGCGCCAGAAGATCATCGATGAAATGCTCGTGATCGCGCGCTACGATGCCCCCTGGATCTGGGGTTTCCATCCCAAGCAATACAGCCTGTTTCACGCATGGTATAAGAACGTCAAGCCCAACCTGATGGCGAACAACGGACTGAAATACGTCCGCATCGATGCCGGTTTGCGCGCCAAAAAGCAGCGCGAGTGGAATGAGCCGATGCTGTGGCCGCTGGGTCTGCTCGCCGCCGTGCTGGTGGCCGGTCTGGTACCGGCCATCGCGGCCTACCGGCGCAAGGAAAGGCAGGCGGCCAGACCGGATCAGTCACATGGCTGACGGCACCTTCCCCCTGATATGGGCTAATTCGATGCACACTTTTTCGTAACGTACATTCCCTCCCCATTTTAGGGGGAGGGCTAGGGTGGGGGTGGGAAGTATCGCGTGAGAATTAGCATCTTAACCCCCATCCCAACCTTCCCCCTGTCTCGCCGTGGTCGCTGCGAAGCAGCGGGAACCCGGCGGTGACACTCGCACGAGTGAGAGGGGGAAGGAGCAATGGTAAGGGGCGCTTGTTTTGATTTGAGAAGGTTGGGATGGGGGTGCGGAGGTGGAATGACCAGAATAAATCAGACAGCCAAGAAAAATTCCCGCAGCCTGCGCCGGGAATTGACGGATGCTGAGCAGCTTCTTTGGCGCCACTTGCGGATGCGACAAATGGGTGGCCATAAATTTCGTCGCCAGCATCCATTGGGGCGGTATATTCTGGATTTTGTTTGCCTGGAAGCTGCTCTGGTTGTTGAAGTGGATGGAGGGCAGCATGCAGAAAGCGCTGAGCGGGATCAGGGCAGGACTGAATGGTTGGAGCAACAGGAGTTACGAGTATTGCGATTTTGGAATAATGACGTGCTGAAAGATATTGAAAGCGTGAAACAGGTAATTTGGAATGCATTGGGGAAAGTTAACACCGAACCCCCATCCCAGCCTTCCCCCTTGAAGGGGGAAGGAGAAGGGTGTGCCGATTTGGGGCTGGGGTGCGATGATTAACTACATCATCCGCCGTATCCTCTATGCCATCCCCATCCTGATCGGGGTGAATCTGCTCACTTTCGCCCTGTTCTTCGTGGTCAACACGCCGGACAACATGGCGCGCATCCACTTGGGCGTGAAGCATGTCACGCCTGAGGCAATCGCGAAATGGAAGCACGAGCGCGGCTACGACAAACCGCTGATGTGGAACGGTGCGGCGCAGGGCGCGAAGCAGGCCAGCGACACCATTTTCTTCGAGAAATCCGTCGGCATGTTCGCCTTCGATTTCGGCCGCTCCGACGAGGGGCGCGACATCGCCCACGACATCAAGACGCGGATGTGGCCGAGCCTGGCGATCGCGCTGCCGGTGTTCATGGTCGGGTTGGCGATCAACATCACCTTCGCCATGCTGATGGCGTTCTTCCGCGCTACCTACATCGACCTGTCAGGAGTGGTTTTGTGCGTGGCGATGATGTCGATTTCCGGCCTGTTCTACATCATCGGCGGACAATACCTGGTGAGCAAGCTGCTGCACCTGACGCCGATTTCCGGCTTTGACGCTGGCAGCAATGCGCTCAAGTTCCTTATTCTGCCGGTGCTGATCGGGGTTATCGGCGGCATCGGATCCGGGGCACGCTGGTATCGCACCATCTTCCTTGAAGAAACCTCACGGGACTACGTCAGAACCGCCCGCGCCAAGGGGCTTTCGGAGCTTTCCGTGCTGTTCGGCCATGTGCTGAAGAATGCCATGATCCCGATCCTCACCGGCGCGGTGGTGGTGATCCCGCTGTTGTTCATGGGCAGCCTGATTTCGGAGTCGTTTTTCGGCATACCCGGCCTCGGCAGCTATACCATCGACGCCATCAACGCCCAGGATTTCGCCATCGTTCGCGCCATGGTGTTTCTCGGTTCGGTGCTGTACATCGTCGGCCTGATCCTGACGGATATTTCCTATACGCTGGTTGACCCGAGGATACGGCTGGAATGAATTTTAAAAAATCAGTTGAACCGCAGAGGCGCGGAGGCGCCGAGAAATCCGCAGAGAATTTTGTTGCACAAGCTCCGCGTCTCTGCGCCTCTGCGGTGAATGTTTTGTCTCATCAGTCGGTAAGTTAGGAAATGTTTTTTAAACCTGTTCTCCTGTGGACCGACATGCTGCTCTGGCTGCTGCTGGCCGGGGTGGCGTTTTACGTCTTAAAGGTGCGCCAGCGCGAGCATTTGCTCCAGCCCTGGCGGCGCTTGCTGCGCAGCCGGAGCGGGGTGGCTTCCGCCGTGGTGCTGCTGGCGTTCGTCGCCGTCGGCGTGCTCGATTCGCTGCATTTCCGCCTGCCGCTGGAGAAGCAGGGCAACGGCGCGGAGACTCATTACTCGCCCGAGGTGCTGAGCGTGTTCGATCTGATGGCCGGTCCGCTCAGGAAGCGGGTGGAAAAAACCTATTCAGCGCCCTTCGCCGCGCAGCTTTATACCAAGGAAACCATAGAGCTGCCCGGGGGCAGGCAGGTGCGCGGCTATCCGCGCCTCAAGTTTGGCGGGGCGCATTTGCGAGAACCGGAGCGGGAGCAGGCGGGAGATGTTGCCGTTACGGCGTTGCGTGGAGGCGCCTACGCGCTTGCCCTGTGCGGCGGGCTGGCGGTTGCGCTGACGCTGTGGCTGGCGCGGCGACGCGGCATCTCGCCCGGTGCGGCCTGGACCATGATCCGCCAAGGGCGCGACGAAATTCCCTGGCGCACCTTGCTGGCCACCCTCGGGCTGCTGCTCCTGTTCGTCAGCCTGGCCACGGTGTTTTCCGCCAAGTACCACATTTTCGGCACCGACAAGGTCGGCCAGGACGTGTTCTATCTCTCGCTGAAAAGCATCCGCACCGGCCTGATGATCGGCACGCTCACCACGCTGGTGATGCTGCCCTTCGCCCTGCTGCTCGGCATCATGGCGGGCTATTTCCGTGGCTGGGTGGACGACGTGATCCAGTACACCTACACCACCCTCAGCTCGATTCCCGGCGTGCTGCTGATCGCGGCGGCGGTGCTGATCCTGCAGGTCTACATGGACAGCAACCAGGAGCTGTTCGACACCGTCGCGGCACGCGCCGACATCCGCCTGCTGTTTCTCTGCGTGATCCTCGGCATTACCAGCTGGACCGGGCTGTGCCGGCTGTTGCGCGGCGAGACCCTGAAAGTCCGCGAAATGGAATTTATCCAGGCGGCGACGGCGTTTGGCGTCGGCCATTTCCGCATCATCGCGCGCCACATCCTGCCCAACGTGATGCACATCGTGCTGATCTCGATCGTGCTGGATTTCAGCGCCCTGGTGCTGGCCGAGGCGGTGCTGTCCTACGTCGGCGTCGGTGTCGATCCTTCCATGCAGAGCTGGGGCAACATGATCAACGGCGCACGGCTGGAAATGGCGCGCGAACCGATGGTGTGGTGGTCGCTGCTGGCGGCTTTCGTTTTCATGTTCGTGCTGGTGCTATCGGCCAATTTATTTTCCGACCGCGTGCGCGATGCGTTCGACCCGAGGGTGAGATGAGCGGGCCGCTGCTAGCTGTTGAAAACCTCAAGGTCCGGCTGGATGCCGGCAAGACCCAGGTGCGGGCAGTGGACGGCGTGAGCTTTTCCATCGATCCGCACGAGACCTTTGCATTGCTTGGCGAATCGGGCTGCGGCAAGTCGATGACGGCGCTGTCCCTGATGCGTTTGTTGCCTGAAGCCGGGCACATTGAGTCTGGCAGGATTTTGCTCGACGGGCAGGATTTGCTCGGCTTGCCGGAAATCGCCATGCGTTCGGTGCGCGGCAAGCGCATCGCGATGATCTTCCAGGAGCCGATGACTAGCCTCAATCCGGTCATGACCATCGGTCGGCAGATCGCCGAGACGCTGCAGCGCCACACCGACTTGCGGGGCGAGGCGGCGCAGGCGCGGGTGCTGGAACTGCTCGATGCGGTGGGTATCCCCGATGCCAGGGCGCGCTACCATGACTACCCGTTCCAGTTCTCCGGCGGCATGAAGCAGCGCGTGATGATTGCCATCGCCCTGGCGTGCGAGCCTGATCTGCTGATCGCCGACGAGCCGACCACGGCGCTGGATGTGACCATCCAGGCGCAGGTGCTGGAGCTGTTGCGCCGGTTGCAGCGCGAGCGCGGTATGGCGGTGATGCTGATCAGCCACGATCTCGGCGTGGTGGCGGAAATGGCGCAGCGGGTGGCGGTAATGTATGCAGGGGAAATCGTGGAAATGGCCGGGCGCGAGGAATTCTTCGCCAATCCGCGGCACCCTTACACCCGCAAGCTGTTTGCTTCGCTGCCTGGCGCGGCGCGTCGCGGACAGCATCTGGAGGTCATCCGCGGCAGCGTGCCGCCGCTGGACCGGGAGTTTTCCGGCTGCCGTTTCGCCGGTCGCTGCGATCACGCCTGGGAGCGCTGCAACAATGAAATTCCGGCGTGGAGCGAGGTTGCCCCGGGACACAGCGTGCGTTGCCATCTGCAGCAAGCCGAAGATTCAGTTCATGTAGGGTGCAATAAGCGAAGCGCATTGCACCATGTCGAGCAACATCCGGCGCAATGCGCTTCGTTTATTGACGCCCTACGCCCTACGCGGGTTGGTTTTGATTCACCACTACTCCAAGTTGATAATCTTAAAGTTCATTTCCCCATCCACAAAGGCCTGTTCAAGCGGGTGGCGGGCCATGTCCGCGCGGTGGACGGCGTGTCGCTGGCTATTCAGTCCGGTCGTACTCTGGCGCTGGTAGGCGAGTCCGGCTGCGGCAAAACCACAGTGGGCAAGAGCATCCTGCAGTTGATCCGCCCCACTGCTGGCAGCGTGCGCTTTGCCGGCGATGAGTTGACGCAGTTGAAGGGCCCCACGTTGCGCGCCCGGCGTGCCAATTTTCAGATCGTGTTCCAGGATCCTTATTCCTCGCTCGATCCGCGCATGCGGGTTGCGGACATCATCGAGGAGGGAATGGTGGCGTTGGGAGCGGCTGCGAGTCCTGGCGACCGCCAGAATAGTATGGATAGCTTGCTGCAGCAGGTCGGGCTCTCCCCCGACAGCAAGTACCGCTATCCCCACGAATTTTCCGGTGGGCAGCGCCAGCGCATCGCCATTGCGCGCGCACTTGCGGTGAAGCCGCAACTGATTGTGTGCGACGAACCGACCAGCGCGCTGGATGTCTCGGTGCAGGCGCAAATCCTGAACCTGCTCAAGGGGCTGCAGGATGAACTGGGCCTGGCCTATCTGTTCATCACCCACAATCTGGCGGTGGTCGAGTATTTTGCCCACGAGGTGGCGGTGATGTATCTGGGGCGAATTGTCGAACGAGGCACGGTGGAAGAGGTAATGCAGTCGCCGCGCCATCCCTATACCAGGGCGCTGCTTTCGGCCGTGCCGGTGGTGGAAGGCGATGCGCGCCGGGAAATCATTCGTCTGGCAGGGGATTTGCCTTCGCCGGCGAACCCGCCGTCCGGCTGCCACTTTCACCCGCGTTGTCCGCAGGCGATGCCGGTTTGCCGCCTGAGCTACCCGGTCGAGATCGGCCTCAGCGCAACGCACAGCGCCAGTTGTTATTTGTGTTCCGAGGGGCGGGAAGTTGACTAAAACTTTGCCACAGAGAAAATGTTGGAATGTTGGCGACCCTGATGTTGTTCGGCTTGAAACTGTTTGATGTCCTGAACGGGATTCGTCAGCCCAACCTGAACCGGAGTTCGAGTTCGATCAGCGCATCGCCTGTGACGAGTGATTTCCCTTGGTCCCGGATACGCTTGTTCGTTTGGTTCGGAGTGCGGCAGGTTTTCGGCGTTGACGCGACAAATTCTTGCCGTTTCGCGTAAGGGGAAAATCGGCATTGACCGGAATGTTGCAACCATGGATACTTCGAATTGTGTCGTTGAATTTCCTATCTTTTTTATCCTTTAGCTAAGAATAAAATGAACAATAATCAAGAACGGTTCTCTTCAAAACCGCCCGAGAATGCGCCACGCCTTGCCAGCCGGAGCGCGCTTGCAGCGCTGATGTTGCTTCTCGCGGCAGGAGGCGCGCGCGCGAACGGTCATGAGGCGTTGACATATCTGGCCAGCTTGAATCTCGATGATTTGTTGAAAGTCGAAGTGTCCTCGGTTTCCCGCAAGCCGCAAACCATGGCCGATACCGCCGCCGCCGCTTACGTGATTACCGGGGAAGACATCCGGCGCTCCGGCGCGACCAGCATCCCCGAGGCGTTGCGCCTCGCACCGGGGCTGGACGTGGCGCGCATCGGTTCGAGCGGATGGGCGATCAGCTCGCGGGGATTCAATGGCCGTTATGCCAACAAGCTGTTGGTGCTGATGGATGGCCGCACCCTTTACACGCCGATGTTTTCCGGGGTGTTCTGGAATCTTCAGGACACCCTGATGGAAGACATCGAGCGCATCGAGGTGATCCGCGGGCCGGGCGCCGCCATGTGGGGCGCCAATGCCGTCAACGGCGTGATCAACATCATCACCAAGACGGCCAAAAATACCCAAGGGAGCATGGCGGTTGCCGGCGCGGGCAGCGAGGAGCGCAGTTTTGCCGGATTCCGCTACGGCGGACAGGCTGGCGACGACACCCGCTACCGGGTCTACGGCAAGGGTTTCGAGCGCGATGCCGTGGCCGATACCATCGGGCAAAATGCGCATGACGACTGGCGTTCCATGCAGGCTGGATTCCGCATGGATACCCGATTTTCCGGCGATGACAGGCTAACCGTGCAAGGGGATGCTTACCAGAAGGCGGTGGGGAACATGGGGAGTTCCCACGCTGTGTTTATTCCCCCTTATACCGCCGGTTTCATCGCCGACGACCAAGCCAAGGGAGCTAATCTGCTGGCGCGCTGGGAACGCCGCCTGTCCGGGCAGTCGGAATTCAGCTTGCAGGCCTATTATGACCGGGCGCAGTTCACTGCCACCAAACTTTCGGATGTTCAGGACACGCTGGATGTCGATTTTCAGCACCGCCTGCACCCGAACGCCACCCACGACCTGATGTGGGGCGCCAACTTTCGCTATATCCGCAGCGCCACCGAAAGCACGCCCGATATTTCGTTTGGGGCTACGGATATCGCTTACCGCAACATCAGCGTCTTTGCCCAGGACGACATCACCCTGGCGCCGGAACGCCTGCGCCTGACCCTGGGCGCCAAACTCGAAAACAGCCATTTCGGCGGCACCCAGTTTCAACCCAATGCCCGCTTGCTGTGGACGCCGGACGACAAAAACTCGGTGTGGGCGGCGGTTTCCAGGGCGGTGCGGACGCCGTCGCGGGGCGAGGCCGACGCGCGCGTGGCGGCGTCGATGATTCCCCCCTCGACGCCGCAAAATCCCACGCCCTTCCCGATGCAGTTGGTAATCGGCGCCAACCCGGATATGGCGGCAGAAAAATTGACCGCCTACGAAATCGGTTACCGGGCACAATGGAATCCGCGCCTGTCCTGGGATATCGCGGCTTTTGCCAATTATTACCGCAGTCTTTCGCAATGGAGCGCCGGTACGCCGGCCCTGGATTTTTCGCCGGTGCCTCATCTGACCGTGCCGCTGGCCTACATCAACGCCGGCACCGCGACCAAGACCTATGGCGTGGAAATGACCGTGGACTGGCGAGCCCTCGACTGGATGCGGCTGGAAGGAACGTACTCTCACCTGTTCATAGATGCGCCGCCTTACGATGGCGTCAATTCCGACCAGGCCGGGTTAAGCCCGAGGAACCAGGCGTCGTTGCGCTGTTTGATGGATTTGAACGCCACCACCCAGCTCGATCTGTGGCTGCGCCATGTCGGCCCGCTGACCGCGCAAACCCGGCGCATCGACGGTTATACTTCGCTGGATGCGCGCCTGGGCTGGACGCCGCATAAAGGGCTGGATCTGTCCCTGGTGGGACAGAACCTGCTGGACAGCCATCACCCCGAGTTTAGTGAAGGCGCCGCCACGCCTACCTACGAAATTCCGCGCGGGGTTTACGTCAAGGCCACCTGGAGGTTTTGAGCATGAGAAAATCGTTGAGCAAACTGGTCCGTTGGATACCCGCCATTCTGGCGGTGCTGCTGGCGCTGGAGTATTTTTCCAGCGGCAGCGCGTGGATCACCTTGCTGGCGCTGGCGCTGTTCGCACTCTACAGCGCTTTTGCCCCGAAAGAAGGGCTGATCGGACAAATCCAGCTACCGCGCGACGACGGCTTGCTGACCGGCCAGGCCGTGCAATGGTGGTATTGGACCGGCCACCTGGAAACGGAAGAGGGTCGTCGTTTCGGATTCGAGGTGGTGTTTTTTTCCTTCCGCAATTTCGGCTTGTTTTGGGATCAACTGGCCCAGGGCGCGATTACTGACGTCGAAGGGAACCGGTTCCACTTTTCCGAGTTTGTTCATTTCGGTCTCCAGAGCCACCCCAAGGACAGTTTCAATTTGAAAGCCGGCCCCGATGACGCGTTGCGGGCGGTGGGCGGCGGCGGCAAGGATCGTCTGCATAGCGAAATCGACGGCTTCGTTCTCGACCTGGAGCTGGAGGAAACCAAGCGCCCGGTCATGCACTACTGCGGCGGCCCGCACCCTTACCGCTTCGGCGGTTACACCTACTACTACTCCAGGGTGAACATGGCGACCTCCGGCACGCTCGCTTTCGGCGGCAAGACCTACAAAGTGACCGGATCGAGCTGGTTCGACCGGCAATACGGCGACCTGCTGGAGGCGGTCTTGCAGGGCTGGCAATGGTTCGCCATCGAGCTCGACGACAACCGCCAGATCATGATTTACGACCTGCTCGGCAAGGGCTCGGGCGTGGAGCGGGCCGGGTCGATTACCGACGCCGACGGCCATACCCGCAATTTGACCGGCAGCGATTTCAAGATCGAGCAGTTGGGCAAGTGGCAAAGCCCCCATACCGGCTGCATTTACCCCATGGGATGGCGCGTCTCGGTTGCCGGCCTGGCCCTGACCGTTGAGCCCATGGTGGTGGATCAGGAACTGTGCGCCGAGCACGATCTGTGGATCGGCCCGGAATATTGGGAGGGCGCGTGCAGCGTCGGCGGCGACGTGCCGGGAAAAGCTTACGTGGAACTCAACGGTTTTTGCCGTGGCCCGGAAGGCACGATAGACTCCCGCAAGCCTGCGGGACAAGTTCCGTAGGCCGGGGTTCGTACCTCACCACTGGCCTACATATGTCGAAAACGCCATGTTGACCCTGGAATACCGGTTCTGACGGTGCTCCCAATTGATGCTCATCACAATAAATAAATTTCTCCGGGCGTCCGCATCACGGCGTGGATGGTGGCTGGGCGCGCTGTTGATGATGGCGCTGTCCGGCGTCGGCCTGAACGCCCGCGCGAACCAGGCGACCGTATCCGAATACGGTTTGAAGGCGGTGCTGTTTTTCAAGCTGCCCCAATTCGTCTACTGGCCCGACAACAGCAGCGCCCGGAACAACCTGGTTTTTTGCGTGCTCGGCAACAATCCGTTCGGAAAAACCCTGGAGAGTTTGGCGCAAGAGCCAATCGGCGGGCGCACGGCTGAAATCGTCAACCTCGCCGCTGTCGGCGACGGCACCGCCTGCGATTTCATTTTTATCAGCCGTTCCGAGAGCGCCAGCGTGGAAACCCTCCTCCGCAAACTTTCCGGCAAGCGCGTGGTAACCGTTTCCGACATTCCCGGTTTTGCCAGGGCGGGCGGAATGGTCGAACTGACCGTGAGCGATGATCGCCTCGGCGTGACTCTCAATCGCAAGGCGGCGCAGAAACAGGGGCTGGAATTCAACGCGCAATTGCTCAGGCTGGCGAAAGTGGTGGAGCCATGAAATCAGAAGACAGAGGGCAGAAGACAGAGGACAGAAAACAGCCCCTCCGTCTTCTGACAACGATACGCAGCAAGCTGGCCCTGCTCGGCGCCGGTTCGCTTATCGTGGCATCCCTGCTGGTGTTCGTGCTGGTGGGCTACCAGCAGCAGAGCCTGCTGCGCACCGAGTGGGTGGAATCGCTGTCGGCGCAGGGCCGCATCATCGCCACCAACAGCCAGGCAGCCATGGTTTTTCAGGACCAGCGGGAAGCCGCCCGCCTGCTGGCCTCCCTCGACCAGAACCCCGCCATCCGGCAAGCGCGCATCCTGCTGCAGGATGGCGGGGTGTTCGCCGAATACCGGCGCCGCAACGAAGCGCTGCTTGCCTTCGAGCCGCCTTTCAACCTGACGTCGGATCACCGCTTTACCGACGCGCATCTGGTGGTGTGGCAACCGCTGACCGAGGGCGGCGGCGTTCGCGCCACCCTCGAACTGGTCGCTTCGCTCGACCGTTTCGACGAGGCGTTCCACCGCAACCTGCGCGATACCGGCTGGATACTGTTTGGCATTTTGTTGATTTCCTTGTGGGTCTCTCACATGGTAGCGAAATGGTTTTCCGTTCCGCTGGAGAACCTGAGCCACCTGATGGTCAGGGTGAAGGAAGGCAACAGCCTTAACGAGCGCGCCAAGATCGACAGCGAGGACGAAATCGGCAAGCTCGGGCGGGGCTTCAACGACATGCTCGACAGCCTGCAGGCACGCGACCTGGAATTGACGGACTACCGCGAGCAGCTCGAAGAGAAGGTCAGGCAACGCACACTGGCGCTCAACCAGGCCATAGCGGCGGCGCACGAGGCCAATCGCGCCAAATCCGATTTCTTGGCGCGCATGAGCCACGAAATCCGCACGCCGATGAACGCCATCATCGGCTTGAGCCGATTGACCCTCAAGACCAGTCTCGACGCGAGGCAGCGCGATTACCTGGAAAAGGTGGTGTCATCCTCCGACGCGCTACTTGGGATCATCAACGATGTGCTCGATTATTCCAAGATCGAAGCCGGCAAACTGGGCCTGGAAGAAATTCCCTTTTCTCTCGACAACGTGTTCAGGAACATCTCGGCGCTGGTGTCGCTCAAGGCGCAGGAGAAGCATCTCGAACTGCTGTTCCATATCCGCAGCGCGGTTCCCCGCAACTTGGTGGGCGATCCGCTGCGGCTGGGACAGGTGCTGGTCAACCTGGTCAACAATGCGGTCAAGTTCACCGGGGCCGGCGAGATCGTGGTCAGCGTGGAACCGGTGCGTGTACGCGAGGGGCAGGCGCAGTTGCGTTTCCTGGTGCGGGACACCGGCATCGGCATCTCCCCAGAACTTCAGGAAAAGCTGTTCGATCCCTTCACCCAAGCCGATGACTCGATGACCCGCAAGTTCGGCGGAACCGGCCTCGGGCTGGCGATCTGCAAGCAGCTTTGCGAACTGATGGGCGGGCGCATCTGGCTGGAAAGCCGCCCCGGCGAGGGGGCCAGTTTCTACTTCGACGCCGTTTTTCGGCTCCATGCCGACAGCGGCATCCAGCCTCTGCCGCTCGACAGGCTGGCCGGGGTGCGGGTGCTGGTGGTGGACGACAACGAAACCGCGCGCACGGTATTCAGCGAAATCCTGGTGCATTTCGGCATGCGCCCGGAAACCGCCGAGAACGGCGAACAGGCACTGGAAATGCTGCGCCGCGCGCAGGCTGAAACAGATCCCTTCCGCATGGTGCTGCTCGATTGGATGATGCCGGGCATCGACGGCATAGAAACCGCGCGCCGGATTCGCCAGGAAGACCATCCCCTGGGGGCTATGCCGGCGATTCTGATGATTACCGCCTACAGCCTGGAAAAAATCTCCGTCGAAGCCGAGCAAGCCGGTGTCACGCATCTGCTGACCAAGCCGGTCAGCGAGTCGACGCTGCACGACGCCATCGTCGAGTCGCTGCTGGGCGGCGAAATTGCCGGTAGCCGCCGCTATCGCCACGGCGCACAGGATCGAAGCCGCGACTTGAGCGCGTTGCGCGGCGCGCGCGTGCTGCTGGTCGATGACAGCCCGCTTAACCGCGAGGTGGCGATTGAATTCCTCAACGATACGGGACTTGCCATCGACGTGGCGGCGGATGGCCTGGAAGCGGTGGAAAAAGTATTTGCCGGCGATTACCGACTGGTTTTGATGGATATCCAGATGCCCAGGATGGACGGCATAACGGCCACCCGGCTGATACGTTCCGACACCCGCTTCCGCGACCTGCCGATTATCGCCATGACCGCGCACGCCATGGCTGGCGACCGCGAACGCAGCCTGGCGGCAGGCATGAACGACCACATCACCAAGCCGATCGATCCCGAGGTGTTGTATGCCGCGCTGCAACAGTGGATAGGCGGCGCTCCCCAAACCCCAGCGACCGCATTGCCGAAGGCTGCTTCGGCAGCGGAATTTTTTCTCCGGCTGGACGGCATAGACACCCGCGAGGGCCTGCGCAACCACATGGGCAAGGAAGCTTTTTACCTGCGCATCCTGCGAATTTTCCGGCGCGATTTCAGCGATGCCGGCAGCCGTATGCGCGACCTGCTCGAACGCGGCGAACAAGGCGAAGCAAGGCGCCTGGCGCACTCGCTCAAATCCGGCGCCGCCACCATCGGCGCGATGGAACTCTCCGCCCACGCACGGGAACTCGAACTGGCGCTTGCCGAGGGGCGAGCGGCATCCGCGCTGGTGGAAAACTTTGCCGAATCGGCGCATCGTATCGCATCGTCCCTGGATGCGTTGCCCGCCGAAGAGCAGGCCGCCACTGCGGTCGCGCAAGGCGCCGACATCGCGCCGCTGCTGGCCAGGCTCGAAGCGCTTTTGGCCGATGACAATGCCGCTGCCGACGATGCCTTCCTGGCGCTACGCAATGCCATCTCCGATCCCGGCCTCGACGACTTGCTGGGCAGGACAGGCGATCTGATCGAAGATGTGGAATACGAAAAAGCGCTGAAACTGCTTGCCGAAATCAGCCTGAGTTTGAAGGGAAAAACCGCATGACGCAAAAATATTCGATCCTGGTGGTGGACGACGAAAAACAGAATCGGGTACTGCTTTCCGAGCTGCTCAAGGACAACTACAAGGTTCTTCTCGCCAAGAACGGTGTGCAGGCGCTGGAGCGGGCGCGCGAGCATCGCCCGGACTTGATCATGCTGGACGTGCTGATGCCGGAGATGGATGGCTACCAGGTGATACGCGAACTCAAGGCGTTTGATCTGACCCGCGACATCCCGGTGATTTTCATTTCCGCGCTGGATTCTGCCTGCGACGAGGAAAAAGGGCTGGAGTTGGGGGCGCTGGACTACATTCCCAAGCCTTTTCATCCCTCCATCGTGCGGGCGCGGGTGCGCAACCACCTGTCCCTGTGCACCGCGCTGAGCCAGTTGCGCGCCCAGAAACAATCCCTGGAGGAGGCCGCTGTGCTGCGCGACGATGTCGAGCGGATCATGCACCATGACCTCAAAAGCCCGCTCAACGGGATACTGGGCGCGGCTCAAATGATGCTCTGCGACCCCCCCGCCGAGGACGAGCGCATCGAACTGACACAAATGATCGAGCGATCCGGCTACACCATGCTGGAAATGATCAGCCGCTCGCTCGACCTGTACAAGATTGAGCAGGGGCGTTACCGCTTCGAGCCGCAACCGGTCGATCTGGTTCCCATCCTGAAGCGGGTCATCAACGACAACGGCGCGCTGGTGCGCGCCTTCCATCTCGACGTGGCATTGAACATCGGCGGCCATGAAGCGGGCGGCGGCGAGGTCTTCATGGTGCCCGGCGAAGCCCCCCTGTGCTATTCGCTGCTGGCCAACCTCACCAAGAACGCCATGGAAGCCTCGCCGATGCAAGGCGGCATCACCATAGCCCTGCGCCGCGACGCGGTTGGCTCGTCGATCAGCATACACAACCAGGGCGAAGTGCCCGCAGAGATACGCGAACATTTCTTCGAAAAATACGCGACCGCCGGGAAATTCAGCGGCACCGGCCTGGGAACCTACTCCGCCCGCCTGATGATACAGACCATGGGCGGCGACATCGGCTTCGAAACCTCGGCGGAAAACGGAACGCAAGTGACGGTGCGATTTCCGCCGTTTTCCGGCGATTTTTCCGCAATGAATTCAGCCTGAATAATGTAGCCCGGATGTTTCATAAACGTGCGCGCCTCGTGTAGGAGCGGGTTTACCTCGAATTTTCGCGCTGCTCGGCCACCGTCATCTCTATGAGTTCTGTGGCCGGGTTTCTTAAAGCTATCGGGAGTTCGGGCTAAAGATATTTAGCCCTTGCCGGGCAGCAACAGGGTGACTTTGTCGCCGGGGGTGAGGCCGCGCTTGCCGGAAATATTGTTCCAGCGCTGGATATCGTTGGTCGCGACATTAAATTGCTTGGCAATGCTGGCCACGGTGTCGCCGCGGCGCACAGTGTAATAGCGCTGGCTGTGTTTTGCCTTGTTCGCCGCCGCCATTTTTACAGGTTTAGCCTTGCTCGTGGCGGCTTGCCTGACAGGTTTGGTCTTGACCTCAGCTAGCTTGCGTTTGGCGAGGGTTTCCTGGCGGATGACCAGTTTCTGGCCGTTGCTGAGGCGGTTTGACCTGAGATTGTTCAGGGCCTTGATTTGCGTCGCGGAGACTTTGTGGCGTTTGGCGATACCGGCCAGGGTGTCGCCCTTCTTTACGGCATAAATAAAGCGGGATGAGACCGGCAACGGCTCGGCTTCCTCGAATTCGATTGCCCGATGTGCTTCGTCGAATGCGGGAGCCGTTGCTTCGGCGCGGCTGAGCGGCACCAGCAGAGTCTGGCCGGCAGACAGTTTGTTGCGCTTGGTGATGCTGTTGATCTCTTTCAGGCGGGCGACGCTGATGCTGAAGCGGCGCGCTACATTGTCGATTTTTTCGCCGCGTGCCGGGGTGTAGGATTTCCAGGAAACCAGCGGCTTGTCATAGTTTTCCAGGTTGCTGGCAAAGGCGTCGGCCTTGTCCACCGGCAGCAGCAAGCTACGCGAGCCCTTGGCATTGATGACAGGCCGGTTGTAGGCGGGGTTGAGCGAGACAAAGTCGTGCAGCGGCATTCCGGCCAGGCGCGCGGCCACGGCAAGGTCGATGTGCTGCGTGGAGGCGACGCTGACGAAATAGGGGCGGTTGGGGATGGAGGCGAGGGCCAGGTTTCTGGCTGCCGGGTCCATGATGATCTGCTTGATCGCCATCAGCTTGGGCAGGTAGTTGCGCGTCTCTGCCGGCATGGTCAGGCTGAGGTAGTCAGCGGGCAGGCCCATCTTCCGGTTTTTGGCGATGGCGCGTTGTACCGATCCCTCGCCCCAGTTATAGGCGGCGAGAGCCAGTTCCCAGCTGCCGAACATGTCATGGAGCTTTTGCAGGTAGTCCAGCGCCGCATCCGTTGCCGCCGTGACATCGCGGCGACCGTCGTACCAGAAGTTTTGTTCCAGGCCGAAGTGCTTGCCGGTGGACGGGATGAACTGCCAGATGCCGGAAGCGTGGCTGG
>CAYGNO010000026.1:0-20143 GCA_964351305.1 uncultured Sulfuricella sp. | reverse complement strand
TTCGTGTCATTCGTGGTTAATCGCCGTTTTTAGAATATTAGAATAATAGACCTGGAGGAACAGAAACGCATGACCATTGATCTCACCCCGTTAGCCGGCAATTCTTCCGGGTCGCCGCGCAATTCCTTGCTTGAAGGGTTATTGCGCCCTTCCCTGGGCAAGAAACTGGGCGCTGCCTTCCTGTTATTCCTGTTTTTGATCGCGGGAAACCTGTTTCTGGTCGAAAAACTCTATGAGGGTATTTCCGATACCGCGGCAACCATCAACGAAAGCGGCAAGCTGCGCTACCTCAGCCAGGGAATCGCCCTGCGCGCCACCAGCCTGGCATACGGAACGGGCGGGGATGGCAAGGAATTGGCGCAACTGCTGGAAGAGTTCGAGGCCGGACTGTCCGCTGTCGAACAGCGCCTTAACCGGCTGCATCCGGCCATGGCACGGGAGTTTACGGACGCGCCATCGCGCCTGCGGGAGCTGCGCAGCGCCTGGCTGAGCTACCGTGCCGCCGCGGAAGCGATCCGCAAATCGGCGCCGGGGAAGATGGACGCGGCTGCGGTTAATCGTATGCGGCAGATGACGGGCCCCATGCTGGAAATTGCCGACGGCATCGTCACCGGGTTGACCGGCGCCACCCGGAAAGCCCACGGCAGGATAGATTTCCTGCTGCGTCTCGCGCTGCTGGCGGAAGCCGTGTTCCTGCTGGCGATCTTTTTCTACCTGCGCGCAAAAGTCGTGCTGCCGGTGAGGACGCTTTCCCGGCTTGCCAGCCGCTTTGCCGCCGGCGACAGGTCGGTGCGGGTTGCGTTTGAAGGGCGCGACGAAATCGGCGAACTGGCGCGAAATTTTAATCACACCGTGCACACCGTCGACCGATTGATCAACCGGCGCACTGTCTATTTCAAGGAGGCCGCGGCACTGCACTGCGCCGCGCAGATATTGCAGGACGGGCGCCGGCTGCCGACCGAGGCGATGGAGGATTTGCTGTTGATCCTGTTGCCGTCTTTCCAGTATCCGGAAAGCATCGTCGCCCGCATCGTTTTCGAGGGGGAGGTGTTCGTTACCCCCGGCTTTCATGAAACGCCGTGGTGCCTGAGCGCCGACTTCAGCAATGGCAGCGGCCATCGGGCGAGCGTCGAGGCGTGCTATGTGGAGGAAAAACCGGTCGCGGACGAAGGCCCGTTTCTTGCCGAGGAACGGGCCGTGCTCAATTCCCTGGCCGAAATGCTGCGCGCCTATCGGGGGCGCAGCCGTATGCAGCAAGCGAGCGACCGGCTGGCGGCGGTCATCGAGGCGTCCCACGATCTTGTCGGCAGCGCCACGCCGGAGGGGAAATTGCTCTACATGAACCGTGCCGGGCGCGACCTGCTGGGTATCGGCGCAGATGAGGATGTCACCGGCAAGGACTTCAGCCTCTATCATCCAGCCTGGGCGGCTACGGTGATTGAGAAGGTCGGCATGGCGGAAGCGGCGCGCGAGGGCTTCTGGTCGGGAGAAACGGCGCTGCTCGGGCGGGATGGCGGGGAAATCCCCGTGTCCCAGTCTATCATCGCGCATCGGGCGCCGGATGGCGCGGTCAGTTATTTTTCCACCATCGTCCGCGACATTTCAGACCGTATCCGGCTCGAGGCGCGGCTGACCCGGTCGCGCGACTTCTCCCTCAAGCTGCTGCGCGAATTTCCCAATCCGATATGGCGCTCCGGCACGGACGGCAAGTGCGATTATTTCAACAAGGCCTGGCTCGATTTCACCGGTCGCAAGCTGGAACAGGAGCTGGGCGACGGCTGGGCGGAAAGCATACACCCGGACGATCGAGACGCCTGCCTTATGGCTTACCGCGAGGCATTCGACCGGCGCCAGGCTTTCGAGATCGAATACCGCCTGCGCCGCCATGACGGCGAGTACCGCTGGCTCATCGACAGCGGCGCGCCCTATACGGATCTCGACGACAATTTTGCCGGTTATATCGGCGCCTGCTACGACATCACCGCGCGCAAGCTGGCGGAGGAAAAGGCGCGCAAGCTTTCCCTGGTGGTGGAGGAAACCGGCAACTCGGTGATCATTACCGACCGCAATGGCATTATCGAGTACGTCAATCCCGAGTTCAGCAAAGTGACCGGTTACGTCTTCGAGGAGGCGGTGGGACAGAAACCGGGCATGGTCAAGTCCGGCCTGACCGCGCCGGAATATTACCGGGATATGTGGGAAACCATGATGTCCGGCGAGAAATGGCGCGGCGAGCTGCTCAACCGGAAAAAGAACGGCGAACTGTTCTGGGAATACGAAGTGATTTCGGCATTGAAAAACGAGGCGGGGGAGATCACCCATTTCATCGCCGTGAAGGAGGATGTCACCGAGCGCAAGCATTACGAAAGCCAGATACTGCACCAGGCCAACCACGATGCGTTGACACAACTGCCCAACCGCAATCTGCTTCAGGATCGCCTCGCCCAGGCGCTGGCCTATGTCCGCCGCCACGAGCGCGGGCTGGCCGTGCTGTTCATCGACCTGGACTATTTCAAGAACATCAACGACAGCCTCGGCCACAATGCCGGAGATAGCCTGCTCAAGCTGGCCGCCGTCCGGCTCGCCGGCTGCGTGCGCGATGGCGACACCGTGTCGCGCCAGGGCGGGGACGAGTTCGCGGTGATCCTGGCCGACGTGGCGGCGGAAGAGGATGTCACGCTGGTGACGCGGAAAATCCTCCACGCAATGAGCGAGCCCTTCAACGTGGAAGGCCACGAACTGTTCGTCACTTGCAGTATCGGCATCGCGCTTTACCCGAAGGACGGCGAGGACGGCCAGACCTTGCTGAAAAACGCCGATGCCGCCCTGTACCGCGCCAAGGACATGGGGCGCAACAATTCCCAGTTCTACACCGCCGAGATGAACGTCAAGGCGATGGAGCGGCTGATGCTGGAAAACAGCCTGCGCCACGCGCTGGAGCGCCGGGAGTTCCTGGTGTACTACCAGCCTCGGGTGGATTTGCGCAGCGGCGAGATCACCGGCATGGAGGCGCTGGTGCGCTGGCAGCACCCGGAACAGGGGCTGGTTTCCCCGGCCAGGTTCATCCCGGTGGCGGAGGAATGCGGGGTGATAGTGCCGCTCGGCGAGTGGGTGCTGCGCACCGCCTGCGCGCAGAACAAGGCGTGGCAGCGCGCCGGATTAAAGCCGGTGTGCGTCGCGGTCAACCTTTCGGCGCGCCAGTTCAGGCAGCAGGATCTGGTCGCGGTGGTGGCCGGCATCCTCAAGGAAACCGACCTTGATCCCGCCTATCTTGAGCTGGAAATAACCGAAAGCCTGATCATGCAGAACGTCGAGGCGACCATAGACACGCTGACCCGGCTCAAGGCGATGGGGGTGAGGTTCGCGATCGACGATTTCGGCACCGGCTATTCGAGCTTGAGCTACCTGAAGCGCTTCCCGATCGATATGCTCAAGATCGACCAGTCGTTCGTGCGCGACATTACCACCGATCCGGACGATGCGGCGATCGCCAAGACCATCATCTCCATGGCGCATGACATGGGGCTCACGGTGATCGCCGAGGGGGTCGAGACCGAGGAGCAGAAAGCCTTCCTGCGCCTGCGCCAGTGCGACGAAATGCAGGGTTATTTTTTCAGCAGGCCGGTGCCGGCCGAGGAATTCGGCATCCTGCTCAGTGAAAAGCGCTGCCTGAAGATGGACGAAGCCGAGGCGGCATTGAGCCAGCGCACGCTGCTTTTGCTCGACGACGAGGAGAATATCCTGACTTCGCTCACCCGCCTGCTGCGCCGCGACGGCTACCAGATACTCAAGGCGACCAACGCCGCCGCGGCCTTCGAGCTGCTGGCGGACCATCCGGTCGGCGTCATCATCTCCGACCAGCGCATGCCGGAAATGAACGGCACCGAGTTCCTGCGCCGGGTCAAGCAGATCCACCCCGACACCGTGCGCATGGTGCTGTCCGGCTATACTGACCTGAAGAGCGTGACCGATGCG
Source organism: uncultured Sulfuricella sp. (assembly GCA_964351305.1). Taxonomy (GTDB): domain Bacteria; phylum Pseudomonadota; class Gammaproteobacteria; order Burkholderiales; family Sulfuricellaceae; genus Sulfuricella. The sequence continues at coordinate 16,168 of CAYGNO010000026.1, read as the reverse complement.
ATCAACGAAGGCGCGGTGTACAAATTCCTCACCAAGCCGTGGGACGACGATCTGCTGCGCGCCAACATCCAGGAAGCCTTCCAGCGCTACGAGCTGGTGCAGGACAACCAGCGCCTCAGCAGCGCGATGGTCCAGATCAACGATGAATTGATCCGCGCCAAACGCGAGCTGGAAAGGCGGATGGAGAAAAAAACCAGCGAGGCGCGGCACAGCGTCGGCGTGCTCCAGGTGTCGCAGGAAATGTTCGAATATCTGCCGGTGGGCGTGATCGGCATGAGCGACGACGGTTTGATCGCGGTCGCCAATCGCAAGGCGCATGAATTGTTCGATGCCGGGCACAATCAGCCGCTGCTCGGATGCTTCGCCTCGGAGCGGCTGCCGGCCGCCATGGCCGAGCGATTGACGGGAACCGGCGAGCGCCACGCCTGCCGGCTGGAAAACGGGCGCAATGTGATATTCTGGAGCCATGCTATGGGGGTGTCGTCGGGTTCGGAGGGGCAGGTGCTGGTGATCGTGCCGAACGAGGAAAGCGAAGGATGAGATGATCCAAAATTGTCCATTAGAGCCAAAACACCATTGTGGGAGCGGCGCCCTCGCCGCGATTTTTGGTCGCATTCGCGCCGGGGGCGGCGCTCCTACAGGCACGAGCATTCCAATGGACAATCTGGGATGATTACTGCGAAACCGTTTGCACTCGACCAGATCGAGCCGGGCATGGTGCTGGCGCAGGACGTGTGCGATGCCGGCGGCGGGCGCTTGCTGGCGCAGGGGGCGGAGCTGTCGGATGCCGCCATTGCTTCGCTCAGGCGGCGCGGCGTGGAATGCGTCATGGTGGCGGTGGAAGAAACGCTCACCCCGGAGCAGCGTGCCGCCAGGGAAGCGGAAATCCGCGGGCTGACCGAGCATCTGTTCCGCAAAGCCGGCAACGACCCGATGCTGCTCAAGCTGCGCGCCACGCTGTTGCATTACCGGCTCTCAGGGCTGAACGAGTGAGAAAATACAGCCACAAAAAGGCACAGAAAGCACAATAAACCCTTGGAAAGCGATCTCTTTACTTTGTGAATTTTGTGCCTTTTTGTGGCTAATTCCATCTTTTAGGAGAACAGATGGGCAAGCTGACGATCGATCAGGTGATCAAGGGGGTGCAGCAAGTCCCCTCGCTTTCCGCCGTGGTGATGGAGATACTCGCCAGTTTCGACAATGAAGACATCGACACCGCCGATCTGGTGCGGAAACTGGGCCAGGACCAGGGGCTGACGGCGCGCGTGCTGAGGGTGGCGAACTCACCCTTCTACGGCATTTCCAGCAAGGTCGGCTCGGTCAGCGAGGCGGTGGTGGTGCTGGGCTTCCACAACGTGCGCTCGCTGGTCGCGGCGGCCGGGATCATCAATCAGTTCCCGGCGTCGGAGAGGGACGGCTTCGACCGCCTGGCCTTCTGGCAGCATGGCATCGGCAGCGCCGTCTGCGCCCAGGTGTTGGCGAAGGCGCTGGGCAAGGACCAGGCCCTGGCGTTTACCGCCGGGCTGCTGCACGATATCGGCAAGCTGGTGCTGGACGCATTTTTTCACGCCGACTACGCGGCGGCGGTGGCGCGCTGCGTGGCAGAGGACTCCGCCCTGCTCGAAGCGGAACGCGCAGAGCTCGGGCTGGAGCACGCTTTGGTCGGCTATGAGCTGGCCAGGCGCTGGAAATTCCCGCTGGCGATCCAGCAGGCGATCCGCGACCACCACCAGCCCGAGCTCGAGCCCGCCGCGCTGACCGACCTGGCGCACGTGGCGAATGTGTTGTGCCATGCGCTGGGTTTCGGCCATTCCGGCTATGACATGGTGCCGCCGCTGTCGAGCGCGGCATGGACGCGTCTTGGCCTGGATTGGGATACGATGCCGGCGCGGATGGCGGAAATCGAACTGCAGTACGCCGGTATGCAGTTGCTGGTGAAGGAATAGCCACGAAGTAGGAGCGGCGCCCTCGCCGCGAATCGCGGCGAGGGCGCCGCTCCCACAACGGATGGGTGCGCGGCGCGCACCCTGCGAATTCAAGAACGGAGCGATTGAAACATGAGTTATTCCGCATTGGGCGAGGGCGAATTCCCCGAGGCGAACACGGTTGCGGCGAAGAACCCTCCCGAGACCGCGCTCGATCTCGAAGAGGAGATTCGCAACATTGCGATGCGCGAGCTGGAATTCCAGAAAATCGCGCTCGACCGTCATGCCATCATGAGCGTGGCGGACGCCGGCGGCGCCATTATTTCCGTTAACGACAATTTCATCGCGATCAGCCAGTATTCCGCGGAAGAGCTGCTGGGGCAGGACCATCGTATTTTGAATTCCGGCTATCATCCGCCTTCTTTTTTCCGGGAGATGTGGAGCACGATCGGCAGAGGCGAGGTGTGGCAGGGGGAAATCCGGAATCGGCGCAAGGACGGCAGCTTCTACTGGGTCGAATCCACCATCGTTCCCTTTCTGGATGGCAGCGGGAAGCCGTGCAGATACGTGAGCATACGCACCGATGTCACCAGCCTCAAGGAGGCCGAAGAAGAACTCCGGCTGGCGAACGAAGAGCTGGAGCGACGGGTCGGGGAGCGAACCGCCGAGTTGCTCCGCGCCAAGGAACAGCTCGAGGCGGATATCGTCATCCACAAGCGGATGGAAGAATCGCTGCGGAAGGAGCAGGACGCGCTGGCGGAAGCGAATGTGCGCATGGTGCTTTATCATGCCACCATGGAGCGGCTGAGGGAGGCCGAGGCAGGCTTCGCCGAAAGAGGGGATGACGACTTTTGCCGGCACATCCTGAGCGACTCGATGGCGTTGACCAGCGCGAAATACGGCGCAATTGGCCTGTTCGACGCCAGCGGCAAGCTGCGGAAATTCCTGACGGAGGGCGTTTCCGGGGAAGAGCGGCAGAAAATCGGCGCCTACCCCGGCGGCGAGGGTTTGCTCCATGCCTTTTACCAGGAAAGCAAAATTACGCGCGTCGACCGGATCGCCGACGATCCGCGCGCCTGCGGCTTCCTGCCGGGGCATCCGCCGATGAGGAGCTTGCTCGTGGTGCCGCTGCGGGTCAACGGCGTTTCTAAGGGCGCGATCTACCTGGCGGACAGGGACGGCGGGGAGCCGTTCACGGAACAGGACGAAATGTTGATGGAAATGCTGGCGCATGGGGCGGCGCATATCCTGGAACGGAACGAGATGCAGACAAGCCTGCGCGAGAGCAATCAGGCCCTGACCGAGGAACGGGAGGGGCAGCGGAGATTGATCGCCAGGCTGGAGGAGGCGCAGAACCAGTTGCTCCAGTCGGAGAAAATGGCCTCCATCGGCCAGCTTGCGGCGGGCGTGGCGCACGAGATCAACAACCCCATCGGCTATGTTTATTCCAACCTCGGCTCGCTCGACAAATACATCCAGGCTATTCTCGGCGTACTCGCCGCCTACGAGCAGGCGGAAAGCGCCATTGCCAGCGGCGAGGCCTTGTCCCGGGTGCAGGCCGCAAAACAGGGAGCCGATCTCGAATTCCTGCGCGAGGACGTCGCGGCGCTGATGAATGAATCCCGCGAAGGCATCACCAGGGTGAAGAAGATCGTGCAGGATCTGAAGGATTTCTCCCACGTCGATGAGGCGGAGTGGCAATGGGCGGATATCCGCAAGGGCCTCGACAGCACGCTCAACATCGTCTGGAACGAGCTCAAATACAAGGCCGAGGTGGTCAAGGAATACGGCGAAATGCCCGAGGTGGAATGCCTGCCGTCGCAGCTCAACCAGGTGTTCGTGAACTTGCTGGTGAATGCCGCCCACGCCATCGAGGAGCACGGCACCGTCACCCTGCGCACCGGCGTGGAGGGCGAGGAAGTGTGGGTGGAAATAGCCGATACCGGCAAGGGCATCGCAGCGGAGAACCTGAACCGGATTTTCGACCCGTTCTTCACCACCAAGCCGGTGGGCAAGGGCACCGGCCTGGGGCTGTCGCTGTCCTACAGCATCGTGCAGAAGCACCACGGCAGGATCGAAGTCGCCAGTGAAGCGGGCAAGGGCACGACTTTCCGCATCTGCCTGCCTGTGCGGCAGCCGGAGGAGTCCAGGGCATGACCCAAGAAAAAACGGCACTACCCATGTCGGATTGCGAGAACGAAGCTGGCGGGTGTGCATCCATCGAGAATTCGTCGCGTAACGACAGCGGGCAACCGATCCAGCACTTTCAGGAGTGCGCGGTGGGCCAGCACGAGGAGTCCCGGGAGGCGGTTGCGCGGTTGCAGCGCCAATATGAGATGGTCTTGAACTCGGCGGGGGAAGGTATTTACGTCGTGGACACCGAATTAAATACCACCTTCATGAACCCCGCTGCTGCAAGGATGCTGGGCTGGAAGACGGAGGAACTCGTCGGTCGGCCTCTGCATGCCATCATGCACCATACCAGGCCGGACGGTCGCCCCTACCCGAGTACGGAGTGTCCCACCTACCGTGCATTGAAGGGAGGGGTGCAGATTCAAGTGGATGACGAAGTGTTCTGGCGCAAAGACGGGTCGAGCTTCGAAGTTGAGTTCACCACGACTCCGCTCTGGGAGGATGATGCGATTGCCGGCGCTGTGGTGGTGTTTACCGATATAACTTCTCGCAAGCAGGCCGAGAGGGAGGCGCAGAAAAACTATGCCGAGATGAAGGCGTTGAACCGCAAGCTGGAAGATGCGCAGAACCAGTTGCTGCAGTCTGAGAAAATGGCCTCGATCGGCCAGTTGGCGGCGGGCGTGGCGCACGAGATCAACAACCCGGTCGGCTACATCAACTCCAACCTGGGCACGCTGCAAAAATACCTGGGCGACATGTTTTCCATGCTCGACACCTATGAACAGGCCGAGCCATTGCTTGCCGCCGATGCGGAAGCGCTGCGCAACATCCGCACCCTCAAGGACAAGCTCGATATCGCTTACCTCAAGGAGGACGTGTTCGCCCTGATGAACGAATCGCAGGAAGGGATCGCGCGGGTGAAGAAGATCGTGCAGGATCTGAAGGATTTCTCCCACGTCGATGAGGCGGAGTGGCAATGGGCGGATATCCGCAAGGGCCTCGACAGCACGCTCAACATCGTCTGGAACGAGCTCAAATACAAGGCCGAGGTGGTCAAGGAATACGGCGAAATGCCCGAGGTGGAATGCCTGCCGTCGCAGCTCAACCAGGTGTTCGTGAACTTGCTGGTGAATGCCGCCCACGCCATCGAGGATCATGGCACCATCACCCTGCGCACCGGCGTGGGGGGCGAGGAAGTGTGGGCGGAGATCGCCGACACCGGCAAGGGCATCGCAGCGGAGAACCTGAACCGGATTTTCGACCCGTTTTTCACCACCAAGCCGGTGGGCAAGGGCACGGGCCTGGGGTTGTCGCTGTCCTATAGTATCATCCAGAAGCACCACGGCAGGATCGAAGTCGCCAGCGAGGCGGGCAAGGGTACGACCTTTCGCATCTGGTTGCCGATCAAGCAACCTGAAAAGAAAGCGTAAAATTAACCCAGGTTGTCCATTGGAAGGCTTGTGCATGTAGGAGCGCCGCCCCCGGCGCGAATGCAGTTGAAAATCGCGGCGAGGGCGCCGCTCCCACAGAGGTGTTCTGGCTCAAATGGATAATCCGGGATCATGAATCTTTTAAGCGTTTTGTGCCTTTTTGTGGCTATGTGTTGATATGAGCGAGATCGTGACTGAACCGTTGAAACCCGCAGAGCCGGCGACGCTGCTGTTCGTGGATGACGAGGCCAATATCCTGAGTTCGCTGAAACGGCTGTTCCGGCCGCTGGGCTACCGCATCCTCACCGCCGAGAGCGGCGCGGCGGGGTTGCAGGTGTTCGAGCAAAATGCCATCGACCTGGTGATTTCCGACATGCGCATGCCGGAGATGAACGGCGCGCAGTTTCTCGAACAGGTACGGGCCAAATGGCCGGACGCGATACGCATCCTGCTCACCGGCTATGCCGACGTGGGCTCGACCATCGCCGCCATCAACAAGGGCGAGATTTACCGCTACATCGCCAAACCGTGGGACGAAAACGACATCGTACTGACGGTGAAGCATGCGCTGGAACGCAAGAATCTGGAGCAGGAAAAGCAGCGCCTGGAAGCACTGACGCTGAAACAGAACGAGGAGCTGAAGGATCTCAACGCCAACCTTGAGACCAAGGTCAAGCAGCGCACCGAAGAGGTGCGCCAGACCATGGGTTTCCTCGAAGTGGCGCACAAGCAGTTGAAGGATAGCTTTCTTACTTCGCTGAAGGTGTTCGCTAACCTGATGGAGCTGCGCGAAGGCGCGATGGGCGGCCATTCGCGCCGGGTGGCGGATTATGCGCGCCGGCTGGCGCAGCGCATGGGGATGACGGAGAACGAGGTGCAGGACGTGATGTTCGCCGGTTTGCTGCACGACATAGGCAAAATCGGCCTGCCTGACCGGCTTTTGCACAAGCCTTTTTCTTCCTTGACGACAGAGGAGCGCGCCGAGGTGATCAAGCACCCGGCTACCGGCCAGGCGGCGCTGATGGCGCTGGAGAATATGAAAGAAGCCGCCAGGCTGATCCGCGGCCACCACGAGCGTTTCGACGGCCTGGGCTTCCCCGATGGCCTGAGCGGCATGGCGATCCCGCGAGGGGCGCGCATTCTGGCCGTGGCCAACGATTACGACGCGGTGCAGACGGGCTCTCTTCTGAACAAGCAGATGACAGAGGTGGAGGCGCGTGAGTTCCTGCTGGAAGGGCGGGGCAAGCGCTACGATCCGAAGGTGGCGGATGTTTTCCTCGAAATGCTCGGCGGTGCGGGCCAAAGCGCCTATGCCGGCCCCGAGATGAAAATCCCGTCCCCGGCGTTGCGCAACGGCATGGCGCTGGCGCGCGACCTGGTGTCGCATGGCGGCTTGCTGCTGCTGTCGAAGGATTACTTGCTGGATGAGTCCATGATCGGGCAGATCCGCAGTTTCGAGCAGACCGAGGGCAAGCCGCTGGCGATTTACGTGCGTCCCGGGAAGGGGTAAGCCGGACTGGCCGGAACCAATAAAAAGTGATGAGTAAAGGGGAATGGGTAATGCCATGGCGCGCAAGGGGTTTTCCATCACCCGTTACTCATTACCCATTCCAAATGGAGGTTTCTTTATGTACCGCATCATGTTGGTGGATGACGAGCCGAATATTCTCAATGCCCTGCGCCGCTTGTTCGCTCAGGTGCCGTTCCGGGATACGGGTGATTCCAGGCTTCAGGTGGAGACCTTCACTTCCCCGTCGGCGGCATTGCAGCGCGCCGGGGATGGCGTGGCGTTCGATCTGGTGATTTCGGATTACCGCATGCCGGAAATGGACGGCGTGGCCTTTCTCAAGGCATTCAGGAAAATTCAGCCCAACGCCGAGCGGCTGATCCTGTCCGGTTACGCCGATCTGGACGTGCTGGTGGGGGCGATCAACGAGGCGCGGATTTTCCGTTTCGTCAGCAAGCCGTGGCACGACTACGAGCTGACGTCGGCAGTGGCCCAGGCGCTGGCGCAGCGCGATCTGCTGCTGGATAACCAGCGCCTGGCCGATCAGGTGCGGCTGCAACTCGGCGTGATCTCGCGGCAGGAAATGGCGTTGCGCCGCCTGGAGGAGGAATCGCCGGGCATTGCCAGGGTGCACTGGGGCGCTGACGGTTCGGTGATTTTCGACGAAGACGAGCTCTCCGACAGCGCCGCAAAGGAAGCCGACAAGTGGCTTGGCTCGACGAAACAGGATTAAGAATCTGTTTGAACCCAGATTGTCCATTGGAATGCTTGTGCATGTAGGAGCGCCGCCCCCGGCGCGAATGCGGCCGCAAATCGCGGCGAGGGCGCCGCTCCCACAGCGGTGTTTTGGCTCTAATGGATAATCCGGGTTTAAAACAGCTTCCAGGTTTATTGTGAGCCCTGAATGGGCACGATTGTCAGACTGGGAAAGATATGGGAGGACGGAAATGATCAGCGTTACGTCGGAGGAGCTTGAGCGCATATTGGCGACGATTGAAGAGGCCTTGGTGCTGCATGACGAATGGCGCGAGAGCCTTATGCGCATCCTGGTTTGCAAGCTGCCGCTGGATCCGCGCTATGTCGCCGAGGACGCGCACCAGCGGTGCGCGTTTGGCTGCTGGTTTTACAGCAAGTCCAATGCGCATTTCCGGGGCCAGCCCTCCTTCAAGAATATTGGGGAGCTGCACAAGGCCATGCACCAGAGCGCGCGGGAAGTCTGCTTCAAGATAAAGGCTGTTGGAATCGCGCCCGAGGAAGATTATGACCAGTTCCTCGGCAGCGTGTCACGTTTCCGGGAAGAGCTGATCGGCTTGCAGCACAAGGTGTCTTACACCCTGCAAAATATCGATGCGCTGACCGGGGCATTCAGTTCCTCGAAATTGCTGCCGGATCTGAGGGCGATGCAGCAGAGGCTGAAGGGGGGCGATGAAATGTGCAGCCTCCTGTTGATGGACCTCGACCTGAAAGAGGTCAACAAAAGCCATGGCCACGGCATCGGCGACAAGGTGCTGCGCACAACCATTCTCAGCATCAGGGAAGCCCTGAGCCGGGGGGACAAGATTTATCGTTACGGCGGCGCGGAATTCGTCATCTGCCTGCAGGGCAAAGGCACGGGCGAGGCCGAGCTTGCCAAGGAGCTGCTGCTGCAAAAAGTGGCCGAAGCGCTGGTAAAAGCCACCGGGGAGTCGGCGTCATCCCTCCATATTTACTACAGCATTGTCGCGCTCGACCCCGACGCCTATCTTGAGGAACTGCTGGACCGGTCCGAGCGCTCCACCTACACGATAAAAATGTGAGGCTTGGAAGCTGTTTTGAGAAGCTGTTTAAAAATCACGCACCCCTCTTGTGGGGGCGGCGCCCTCGCCGCGATGCTATCGGCCCGAGGGCGGGCCTCCTACATCCACAGCAGCATCCCTGTAGGAGCGGCGCCCTCGCCGCGATGCTATCTATTTCGCGGCCAGGGGGGCGCTCCTACCGGATATTTTGCAACTATCAGAATTTTTAAAACAGCTTGTAAGGGCTGTTTTCGCAAATCTTGCGCCAAACGGTTGATTTTTTCTCCCGATCGGGGCAACAATCCTTGTTGTTAGCCTGGTTGTCGGAGGAAAAATGCATTGCGCCAAAATAATCATGAAGTTTCTGCTGCTGGCCGTTTGCAGTCATGCCGTTCAGGCGGAAGATAAAACCTATTCCTTCGGCGTGCTCAACCAGCGCTCCATTACTTTGACGGCGCAATACTGGAACCCGATCCTGAAATACGTGGGGGAGAAAAGCGGAACGGCGCTCGATCTGAAGATGGGCAAGACCGCGCCGGAAACTTCCGCCATGATCGGGCGCGGCAAGTTCGATTTTGTCTATGGTAATGTTGTTTTCACCCCGGCCAATGCGCCGGCGGGCTACCGGGTGTTCGCGCGACCGGCCGGGGAGCCGGTCCAGGGGCAGATCGTGGCGCTGGAGGATTCGCCTGTTCGCACCCTTAAGGATCTGGAGGGGCGGGAGGTGGGCTTCCCCTCGGAAATCGCCCCTCTCGCCTACTCCATGCCCATGGACGCCCTGCTTCGCGCCGGGATCAAGGTCACGCCGGTGTTTGCCGGCAACCAGGAAGGGATCATGGGCCAGCTCAAGGCGGGACGGGTGATCGCCGCCGGGGTGCATTCCGAGGTGATGCGCGGCTACGCCCAGCGCGAAGGCCTGCGCTACCGGGTGCTGTGGGCCTCGGGGGATTACCTCGAGCTGCCGGTTTCCGCTCATCCCCGTGTGCCTAAGGAGGTGGTCAGGGCGGTCGGTGAATCGTTCCTGAGCATGGCGAAAGACCCCGAAGGCATCAAAATTCTCGCGGCCAGCGCCGCCTTGATCAAGCAGAGCACGCCTTTGGGCTTCGTGCCCGCGGAGAACCGCGAATATGAAAACTTCATCAAGCATTTCAAGACGACCATGGTCAAGGGGTTGTAACAGGTGAAAATACTGCCGTGCGTGCGCTGCTTCGACAGGCTGAGCCTGGCCTCGCGCTTGATGATCGTGGCTGCGCTCGCCATGGTGCTGGGCGGCACTCCGCTGATATTGATCACGGTCAGGGGCATGGCCGACAGCTATTACATGGAACTGGAAGAGGATCTCGACGACGGGCTGGATTCCGTCGTCAGCCTGCTCACCGAGCAAGCCGTGGTGGGCGACTACGCCGCCATCCAGCAATTGCTGGATGGGCGCGTCAAGCGCAGTATCGTCGCGCTGATCGCGTGGACCGATGCCCAGGACCATTCGATCACGGCGCGCAGCCGGTCGTTTTCGATTGAAGCGCCGGACTGGTTCGCTGCCTGGATAGGCTTCCCGAACCTGCAAGGCGAGCGCGCGCTGCGAGTGGGCGGGAAGGATTATGGCAAGGTGTTCATGCGGTTGACCACCGCCCCGATGGTGAATCTGATCTGGCATACCTTTGTCCGGCAGGTGCAGGTGATCCTGTTCGGCGGACTCCTTACCCTCGTCCTGGTGTTGCTGCTGCTGAAGTACGGCCTGCGTCCCCTGCACCGGTTGGCGAACGGGGCCGCGCGTTTCGGCCAGGGCGACTATTCGGTGCGCATTGCGCCGGGCGGCGCGCCGGAGTTACTGCCCAGTATTCGCGCCTTTAACGACATGGCCGGCAAGATCAAGGCGCTGCTCGATTCGCAGCAGGAAAGGGAGGCCGCGCTCAAGGAAAGCGAGGGCAGGCTGCGCGATATCACCTCCAACCTGGGCGAGGGCGTGCTCATGCTGGACGCCGGCTGGCGCATGAGTTTCATGAATCCCGAAGCGGAGCGGCTGCTGGGATGGCCGGTGGCGGAGTTGCTGGGCAAGGATGCCCACGCGCTGCTGCACCGTCACCCAGACGGAACGAAAATGCCAGGGAATCGCTGCCCGATCAGGGATGCCAATCTCGCCGGCAATACCTACCGCTCGCGCGACGAATCCTTTGCCCGGCGCGATGGCTCGACTTTTTGCGTCTCGCTGGTGTCGGCGCCGATCCTGAAGAACGGCGAGGTGACGGGGAGCGTGGTGGCGTTCTACGATAATACCGCGCGCAAACAGGCCGAAGGGACGCTGCGCAAGTTTTCGCGCGCCGTGGAGCAGAGCGCGAATTCGGTGGTGATTACCGATGCCCATGGCAATATCGAATATGTCAACCCGAGTTTTTGCGAAACAACCGGTTACGCGGCGTCGGAGGCGATCGGCCAGAACCCGCGCATCCTCAAGTCGGGCGATACGCCTCCCGAAGAATACGTGCGGCTCTGGGGGGCGATCTCTTCCGGCGGCGTTTGGCGCGGCGAGTTCCACAACCGGCGCAAGGATGGCTCGCTGTATTGGGAATCCGCATCGATTGCGCCGATCCGCAACGAGAAAGGCGAGATCACTCACTTTGTCGCGGTCAAGGAAGACATTACCCGGCGCAAGGAGGTGGAGGAGGAACTGCGGCGCCTGAATGAAACTCTGGAACAGCGGGTGCGGGACGAGACCGCAAAGAGCCGGGAAAAAGACCATATGCTGATCCGCCAGTCGCGCCTGGCGGCGATGGGAGAGATGATCGGCAACATCGCGCACCAGTGGCGGCAGCCGCTCAACGCGCTTTACTTGCTTTTGGCTAATATCCAGGATGCCCAGGCCTATAACGAACTCGACCCGGCTTACCTCGGCGAGTCGGTCGCCAAGGGGCAGCGGCTGATCGATAAAATGTCCAGCACCATCGACGATTTCCGCAACTTCTTCAAGCCCGACCGGGAGAAGACGCAGTTCAGCCTGGAAAAAGCGGTGCGGGATGCGCTGTCGGTGGTGGAGGCCAGTCTCAAGAGCGGTCATATCGCGGTGGATCTGAAAATAGAACGGGACGACGTCACAGTGAGCGGATTCCCCAACGAATATGCCCAGGTGGTGGCGAATATCCTGGGCAACGCCAAGGACGCCATCCAGCAGCGCCAGGTGCGAGACGGCAAGGTGGAGATAACCATCGGCGCGGACGATGTGTATGCTTATGTCGCCATCCGCGACAACGGCGGCGGCATTCCAGAGGACGTTCTGGAGAAGATCTTCGACCCTTATTTCACCACGCGGGAGAAAGGCACCGGCATCGGCCTGTATATGTCGAAAATGATCATCGAAACCAACATGAATGGCAGGATAGAAGTGCGTAATGTAGGAGAAGGCGCGGAGTTCAGGATCGCCACGCCACTGTATGGGAACGGAACGGGAAATGGATGATTTGATGCAGATGGAAACAGCGGAGCGGGAAAAAAAACCGGCAGCCAAGGGCATCGCCAACTTTCTGAAGAGCGCATCCGTGCTTTACGTGGAGGATGACGCGGAAGTTCGCGAGCAACTGGTCCGCTTCCTGAAAAGGCGGGTGGGGATGCTCTATGTCGCGGAGAACGGACAGGAAGGGCTGGAAATCTGGCGCCGGCACAAGCCCGAGGTGGTGGTGACGGACATCATGATGCCGGTGATGGACGGGCTGAAAATGGCCGAGGCGATCAGGCAGGAGGATCCATCCGTGCCGATCATCGTCACCACGGCCTACAATGAAACCGAATATTTCCTCAAGGCGATCGACCTCGGCATCGACAAGTACGTGATCAAGCCGGTCAAGACCGAGTTGTTGCTGCAGGCGATTCAGCAATGCGCCTGGGGGGTCAAGGCCGATCTGGAGATGCAGCTCGCGGCCACGGTGTTCGATGCCTCCTCCAACGCCATCGTGATCACCGACACCAGGAATCGCATCATCGCCGTCAATGCGGCTTTCTGCGAAATCACCGGCTATGCCGACACTGAGGCGATCGGCCAGACGCCGACGATTCTGAGCTCAGGCAGGCATGACGCCAGTTTTTACAAGGCCATGTGGAACAGCCTGAGCGATACCGGGGTATGGATCGGCGAGGTCTGGAACCGCCGCAAGGACGGCGAGATTTATGCCGAGTGGTTGACGATCAATACGGTGAAAAACAGCCGCGGCGAAATTACCCATTACGTCGCGATTTTTTCCGACATCACCGAGCACAAGCAGACGGAAGAGCACGTGCGCCATCTTGCCCACTACGATGCGCTCACCGACTTGCCCAATCGCACTCTCTTCAACGACCGGCTCGGCCAGGCGCTGATCCAGGCGCACCGGAACCGGTGCAAGGCGGCGGTGATGTTCCTCGATCTCGACCGTTTCAAGGTGATCAACGATACGCTCGGCCACAGCGTCGGCGATTTGCTGCTGCAGGAGGCGGCGCTAAGGCTGAAGGGCTGCGTGCGCGAGGGCGATACCGTTTCGCGCCAGGGCGGCGACGAGTTCGTGGTGTTGCTGCCGGAAATCGCGGATGAGGAGGATGTCTATGCGGTGGCGCAGAAACTGCTGAATGCGATAGCGCAGTCCTTCATGCTGGACGGCCATGAGCTGCACGTCAGCGCCAGCATCGGCGTCAGCTTCTATCCGAACGATGGCGCGGATGCCGAGACTTTGATGAAAAACGCCGATGTCGCCATGTACCGGGCCAAGGAGATGGGGCGCAACAATTATCAGTTTTACCATGCCGACATGAACGCGCGCTCCTTCGAGCGGCTCGCCATGGAAACCAGCATCCGCCGCGCGCTGGAGCGGGAGCAGTTCGAGCTTTATTACCAGCCCCGGATCGAGGCGCTAGGAGGCGTGATCGTCGGGGTGGAGGCGCTGATTCGCTGGCATCATCCCGACCTGGGGTTGATTTTGCCCGCTCAGTTCATCCCTCTGGCGGAGGAAACCGGGCTGATTCTGCCGATCGGCGAATGGGTGCTGCGGATCGCCGCCGCGCAGGGGAAAGCCTGGCAGCAAGCCGGTCTCCCCCCCCTGTTCGTCGCCGTTAATGTTTCCGCGCGGCAGTTCAGACAGGCCGATTTTGCCGGGAAAGTCAGCCGGATTTTGCAGGACACCGGTTTCGATCCGCATTGCCTGGAGCTGGAGCTGACCGAAACCACGCTCATGACGCACGCCGAGGAAAACATCGAAACCCTGAAAAAACTCAAGGAGACGGGAATCCGTATCGCCATCGACGATTTCGGCACCGGCTATTCCTCGCTGGGCTACCTCAAGCGCCTGCCGGTGGACATCCTCAAAATAGACCGCTCCTTCGTCAGCGATGTGACGGACAACCGCGACGATGCGGCGATCGTCGAGGCGATTATCGCGATGGCGCGCAGCCTGGCGTTGCACGTCATTGCCGAGGGGGTGGAAACGGTTGAGCAATCGCAGTTCCTGCAAGCGCGCAAGTGCGACGAAATGCAGGGCTACTATTTCAGCCATCCGCTGCCGGTGGAAGAGTTCGAGCGGTTGATCCTGGAAAAGGGTGGCTTTGGGAAAGGATGCTGATCCCGGATTATCCATTGGAATGCTCATGCATGTAGGAGCGCCGCCCCCGGCGCGAATGCGGACGCAAATCGCGGCCAACCCTCTCCCCAACCCTCTCCCAAAGGGAGAGGGAGCGATTGTCCTCTCCCCCGCAAGCGGGGGAGAGTTAGAGAGGGGGCTGGCGCCGCTCCCACAGTGGCGTTCTGGCTCTAATGGATAATCCGGGTTAATTGATTGTAATCAACCGAAACGAGACCAAAATGCCGAGTAGCAAGAGAGAAGCCGTGCGCCCCATGGCGAAAATCCAGGCAGCTCTGCTTGCCGCCGCCCTGCTCGCCGCGCTTCCCGTCTGGGCGGACGACACGTTGCTGGAGATCCTGCGCGGCAAGGCTATTCTGACCGAGGATGAATACCGCAGCCTGAAAACGGCAGGCGCGTCGAAGCGGGTCGAGGAGGGCCTCCTCGACCTGCTCAAGGCCAAAGGCGTTTTGACGGAGCGGGAATACCTGGCCCTCAGGCAGACCGACCAGGCGGCGATGCCCCAGAAAAAGGAAACGCGAAAAAATGAAATTACGGCCGTTTTCAAGGACGGGATTGTGTTCGAGGACGAGAACAAGGATTTCAGCCTCGCGCTCGCCGGGCGCGTTCAGGCCGACTGGCGCAGTTTTGACACCCCCAGCGCCGATACTTTCGAGGTGCGCCGCGCCCGCCTCGGGATGGAAGCCACTTTCTACCGGGACTATCAGGCGGAGGTCACGGCGGATTTCGCCGCCACCTCCAAGCTCGATACCGCCTATGTGAACGCAGCATGGTGGGATGCCGCGCAGTTGCGCATGGGTCTGTTCAAGATGCCGTTCAGCCTGGAAGAGCTCACCAGTTCGAAGTACATCGATTTCCAGGAGCGTTCCCTCGCCAATCCCCAGGCTATCGGCAAGGAGCGCGGCATCATGCTCCACGGCGCGCCGGCGAAGGGCGTTTATTACGGGGTGGCGCTTTCCAACGGCAACGGCGGCAGCGATCGGGACGACAACGACAGCAAGGACCTGATTGGCAGGCTGACGCTCAATTTCGCCGAAATCGCCGGCTACCGGGACGCGGTGATCCACCTCGGCGCCGCCTTCTCCAACGGCCACCAGCCAGTAGGCGACATCGTCCCCAAAGGCCGCACCGAGGGGCGCGGCGTCACGTTTTTCGACCTCCCGACCTTTACCGGCAGCAGAACCGAAGTCCGGCGCAGCTGCCTTGAAACCGCCCTGTCGAAAGGCTCCCTCAAGTTCCAGGCGGAAGCCATTACCACCGGCTACAGCGGTACCAGCGCCACGGGGGTGGGCTACGACCGCGATCTTTCCGCCTGGTACGCAAGCCTGAACTGGCTGGCGACCGGGGAAAGTTACGCGGGCGCCTACAAGCGGGGCGCCTTCGGTCGCATCCGGCCCCATTCTAACTTCACCAAGCGCGGCGGCAAGGGCGCGGTGGAACTGGGGCTGCGCTACAGCAAGCTGGACGCCGCCGATTTCACCGCCGCCAACCCGGCGGGAACCGGCGTGCTCAGCGCCGGCATGACCAACGAGGCCGACGCCTGGAGCCTGGGAGCGAAATGGATCGTCAACCCCAACACGCGCTTCCTGGCCAATTACGTGCGCACCCGGTTCGACAGCCCGGTGACCGTGAGCGGCGCGACCCTGGACAAGGAAAACGCCTTTACCCTGCGCGGCCAAATGGATTTCTGACCGGGAATGAAGGTTAAACCCAGATTGTCCATTGGAATGCTCGTGCATGTGGGAGCGCCGCCAGCCCTCCCCTCAATCCCCTCCCGCAAGCGGGAGGGGAGGCGATCGCCCCT
>CAYGNO010000025.1:17265-20177 GCA_964351305.1 uncultured Sulfuricella sp. | reverse complement strand
AAAAAATCAGTCACAAAGCAGGATATTACAAAACTCACAACCGCACAGAAACTCGAAGCGATTGGCGAGGATGTTATTTTCGCAAGGATAGCAGACTGCGAATTTATAAAGGTGATCGCGGCGAGCTATGATGTTTCGTTGACTAGATTCCATGCGTGGCTTGATGCAAGGCCGGAATTGTACGCGCGCGCGAGGGAAAGACAAGCCGACAAGATGGCCGATGACATGATGGCGATAGTTGATGAGCCGCCATTGATAACGCCTAGTGGATCTGTTGATTCCGGTGACGTAGCGCATAAGCGGTTACGAATGGATGCCCGTAAATGGCTGGCCGGAAAGATGGCTCCAAAGAAATATGGGGATCGGATTGCTGTTGCCGGATCGGATGGCGAGCCGTTAAATGTAAATCAAACGTTTGATGTATCAGGTCTATCAACTGAAGTGTTAGCTCAAATACTCGCCGCGAAAGATGCAGCTAAACGCTCATGAACTGTTAGTCATAGAGCGCGAGCTGTGCAAGCGCAGTCTAGCCGAGTTCGCTAAACGCGCATGGCACATACTTGAGCCTGCGACCCCGTTTAAATGGGGGTGGGCGCTTGACTCGATCTGCGAACACCTAGAGGCTGTAACGCGTGGCGAGATTCTCCGCCTATTAATGAATGTCCCCCCTGGAAGCATGAAAAGCCTGCTGACCGGCGTAATATGGCCGGCGTGGGAGTGGGGGCCGCTTGGGATGCCGGATAAGCGGTACATCGGCACAGCGCATAAGCAGGATCTGGCGGTGCGCGACAGCACGAAATGTCGCCGCCTGATTCAGTCGGAATGGTATAAGCGTCTATGGCCCATCGTCCTGACTGGAGACCAGAACGCGAAAACAAAATTCGAGAATGACAAAACCGGGTTTCGTGAAGCTATGGCATTCGGGTCAATGACTGGAGCTAGGGGTGATCGAGTCATAATCGACGATCCTCATTCGGTGGATGATGCCAATAGCCGCGTAAAGCTGGCCGCCGATGTAGTGACATTCCGCGAAGCACTGCCAAGCCGGGTAAATAACGACGAATCGGCTATCGTCATCATAATGCAGCGGCTGGCCGTGGGCGACGTGTCCGATGTGGCGCTGGATCTTGGCTATCAACATCTGTTAATCCCAATGCGCTACGAGGCCGGGCAGTCAGTACACGCGGTCGGAAAGCCTGATCCACGAAAGAAAGAAGGCGAACTGATGTTTCCTGAGCGGTTTCCGGAAAAGCAAGTTGTCGAGCTTGAAACGTCGCTAGGAAGTCATGCTGCCGCTGGGCAGCTACAGCAGCGCCCTAACCCGCGTGGCGGTCGCATTATCAAAACAGAGTGGTTCTGCTTATACCAGCAGCTCCCGATCATCAAATCCCGCATCATCTACGCTGACACCGCTCAAAAGACAGCGGAACGCAACGATTACAGCGTGTTCGAGTGCTGGGGCAAGGGTGATGATGGGAAGCTGTACCTAATCGACCTGATCCGTGGAAAGTGGGAAGCGCCTGAACTAGATCGCCGCGCTGTGGCTTTCTGGCAGAAGCATAAGGCGGCAGATTTGATCAAGATGGGGCAGCTTCGCCAGTTGAAGATCGAGGACAAGGCCAGCGGGACAGGGCTTATCCAAGGGCTGAAACTCAAGGCTAATCTGCCTGTTGTCGGAATACAGCGCACCACCGACAAATACACGCGCCTGCTTGATATCGTTGGATATATCGAAGCGGGGCTGGTATGCTTGCCACAAGACGCGCCGTTCCTGAGTGATTTTCTGGCCGAGTGCGAATCGTTCTCTGCCGACGACACGCATTCGCACGACGACCAGATCGACCCGATGATAGACGCGATTAACGATATGATGGCCGCAGGAACGGCAGCAGCACTATGGGAGCGCATGATATGAGTAGACGACCACGCCAGAATAAGACCATGGACGCGCATACCCGCGATGGCTTTGCGAATTTCAGCGCACGAATGGGCATGGGCGCAGAAAACGTCTTTTCCGATGGCACATATCTGCTTGATCTGCTGACGCGAAATCGGCTAAAGCTAGAGGCCATGTATCGAGGCTCATGGATTGTCGGCGCAGCTGTAGATTCAATTGCCGAGGACATGACCCGCGCCGGGATCAATATCAAGGGCAGCAGCGACCCGGAACAGATCGAGCGCATACAGTCCATGCTTACGCGTCTTGGCGTATGGGCATCGCTGCTCGAAACGATCAAGTGGGGAAGGCTCTACGGCGGCGCTGTCGCCATGATCGTTATTGACGGGCAGGACAATGCCACACCATTGAGGACTGATTCAGTCGGCAAGGGTCAATTCCGTGGCTTGCGCGTGTTCGACCGCTGGCAGCTTCAGCCTTCGCTCCAGGATATCATTCAGGACGGCATGGACTTCGGCCTGCCGATGTTCTATGACGTTGTTTCTGACGTTACAACCGGGCAAGTCAGCAGCCAGCGAATTCACCATTCGCGCATCATCCGGCAGATCGGGATTCAACTCCCAGCATATCAAGCCATAACCGAATCCATGTGGGGCGAGTCGGTTATCGAGCGGATGAATGACCGGCTTGTAGCGTTTGATACCGCCACGGCTGGCGCGGCCAATCTCATCCAGAAGGCGCACCTACGTACTGTTCAGATCGAAAACCTGCGCGAAGTATTGGCCGCTGGCGGGGTGGCAGAGGAAAATCTGCTTAATATGTTCCACCACATGCGGATGCTTCAGACTAACGAGGGCTTGACGCTACTCGACAAAAACGATTCCTTCTCCGCCCATAGCTACACCTTCAGCGGCCTATCAGACATGATCCTTCAGTTCGGGCAGCAGATCGCCGGGGCTACGGGAATTCCGCTTGTCCGCCTGTTCGGTCAGTCTCCGGCTGGGCTGAGTGCGAC
>CAYGNO010000025.1:12324-17165 GCA_964351305.1 uncultured Sulfuricella sp. | reverse complement strand
ACCGGCATTTTCTCGAACATCGACGATGCGGATATAGAAGCCGCACAGATGGAGCCACCGCCACCGATGGTTGAGGGTGAAGAAATGGCAACAGACAAAGCTGAAACGCTCAGCGGCAGACTTATCGCATGGGTGAAGGGCAATGCCTAGCTTTGAGGCGAGCCGCGCAACCGAGCGCCGCTATGGTCTTACGCTACGAAAGATCGCGCGTGTTGTTGGTGCTATGGTCAATGCCCATATCGACGGCCCTACAATTCGTAATCAAGATCGCATGACACAACAGCTTGCGCTATATGCTGAATCTCTTGGGCCGTGGGCGGAACGTGTCGCAGCCGATTTTATCGCCACGGTGAGCCGCCAGAACAAGCGCGCGTGGGCTTCACAGTCGCAGCGGATATCGGCGCTGCTGAAGAACGAAATGGCACAGTCAAGCGTGGGCCTGATGGCGCGGCAGATGCAGGCCAATCAGGTGGCGCTAATCAAGTCATTGCCTATCGATGCCGGTATTCGTGCGCAAAAGTTGGCGCTAGAAGCCGCCATGGGGGGTCGCCGTGCAGATGAAGTCGCCGCCGAGCTATTGCGGACGGAGCAGGTTACAGCGAGCCGGGCTACGCTGATAGCGCGAACTGAAACCAGCAAGGCAAACGCGGCCATTACACAGGCGCGGGCACAATACGTTGGTGCAACCCACTACATCTGGCGGACTGCTGAGGATGGTGATGTACGTGAATCGCACGCGGAAATGGAAGGGCAAATATTCCAATTCTCCGCGCCGCCAACGCTTACCGATGGCATGACAGGCAACCCAGGGGAATTTCCTAATTGCCGATGTTTTTCTGAGGTAGTGTTGCCAGATTAGAAATCAAATAGGAATATTCTATTAGAATTGACATATCGATAGTTTTAATATTAAATATTAAATATGCCATCAACTACGACACCCAAACTCAACAATCTTGCACCTGTAACCGGGCGCATGATCAATGACGAGGATGAGATTCATAATGTCGTCGATTCATTCGGTATGCTCAAGTCCATCAACCATCAGAACGTCTATGTTCACGAAGGCACGTCTTTCTCTTATTCGGCAATCGCATCGTTGCTGGCTGCTGGCGTAGCCTATTTCCTTGGCCGCGTTGGGAATCTTACGGCACACTTGCAAGATTTCGCCATCGCTTCGGATTCCGCGCCGATCCTTATTCAGTTTTTCGAGGCACCAACTGTAACCGTTCCCGGTACTTTGGTTACTACGACAAATCGCAACCGCCAAAGTGTCAACGCGGCAACCGTGCTAGTCTATACTGGTTCAACAGTTTCGGTTGATGGGGCGCAACTGCTAATCACTCGATTACTTGGAACACAAAACGATGTTGTTTCGCGGGATATTGAAGGTGAATGGCTGCTGAAAAGAAACACTGATTATGTGTTCAAATTAACAAATCAATCGAACCAGACCGCGAACTTACGCGCCAGCTTCAATTGGGTGGAGTCTAACTGATGCCGGGCATCGCCAAGCGGTTCTACTCCGTCGCCAAGTTATCGGAACGCCTGAGCGAGACGCCGGAAGGCTTCCTCATCTGCGAAGGCGTGCCAATTACCCGCGCAGGCGACTTGCTCTATGCGCCCGGCGAAACGCCTATTGCAGACGGTGGCAGCGGCCATACTGTCATTACGCGCACGATTGAGGATATCCACGATCAGGCGACTATAGCATCATTTGAAGGAAAACCAGTTACGATCAATCACCCCGATGATTTTGTCACCCCAGATAACTGGCGCGAATACGCGGTTGGTGTGGTGCAGAACGTCAGGCCCGGCGAAGGTGAGGATGCTGACAAGCTGCTTGCCGATCTGTTTATTACTGACCGTGAGGCAATCGGCGCGATAAAAATCAAAACTCTGCGCGAAGTATCATGCGGCTATGAGGCCGAATACATCGAAGAATCGCCCGGCAAAGGCCGGCAAGAAAATATTATCGGTAATCATGTTGCACTTGTGGCTTCGGGGCGGTGCGGTTCCGAATGTGCCATTTTTGACCACGCACCAAAGGAGAAGAAACCAATGGCCATGAAAGAAAAACTCATGGGGCTGTTCGGTAAGGCGCTGGACGAGGCCATGCCAGAGGAAGCCCCGCCCGCGAAAGATCAAGAGCCGGGCGATGTGCCTGCCATGCTCGCCGCGATCATGGAACGCCTCGACAAGCTCGAAGCATCCGCGAAGCCGGTAGATGAGGCGCCGCCTGCTGAGGAAGTTCCCCCGGCTGTGGATGCCTGCAAGGCTGACGAAGGCGATCACTCGCCCGAGGAAATGCCTGCGCTGGAATCCCGCCTCGCCACAATCGAGAAGGCGCTGGCGAAGATTGCCGGACTCGAAGAGGAAGAAGGCGAAGTCGAGGTAGTCAGCATGGATTCCGAAACCGTCGCGCGGGCCGAAATCCTCGCGCCAGGCCTCGCAAAGACTGCCGATATTAAAGCCAAGTCTCTGACCGTGGCCTATGCCACGGCAGACGGCAAGGCGGTTATCGACACGCTGCTTGCCGGCAAGGCGTTCGATGCTGCTGATAATGACATGCTCTTCGTCGCTGCGTCTGAAATGATGAAAGGTCATCGGCGTGATCACCTCGCACAATCCCGCGTTACTATCGACTCTCTGCCAAGCATCAAAGCGGGCGATATGACACCAGAAAAGATCAACCAACTCAATGCCGAACGTTATGGCAACAACAAGTAAGGAGATTAATCATGACTAGCTTTCTCTATCGCGCTCCATCTGGCATTGCCGGTGATGTTACCCGTCCCGACGATACCGTTGTCGAACCCGGATTGATCAATTCTGCCCAAGCCCCTACTGCTTTCGGCGCACCTGTAAAACTGGTGTCCGGCAAGATTGAAAAGATCGCCGCATCCGATCTCGCCTCTGTGTTCGCCGGCATTCTGTCCCGCATCGCCCCGAGCATCGCCGGAGATCTCGCCGAGACTTTCGCAGGAGGCACCCCGAATACTGAATCTGTTCAGGGTATCGTGACCGAAGGTTTTGTTAACGTGGCGTGTACCATCGGCACCCCGGTACGCGGCGGCATCGTGCGTATGCGTGTCGTTGCGGATACCGGCAAGGCTGTCGGCGATCTGGAAGCGACTGCGGATGCGGTACTGGTTCCCGGCGTTATCACTGGAACCGGCACCGGCACTCTGGCTGGCACCGTGACCGGCGAGACTTCAGCAGGCACATGGTCGCTTGTATTGCAGACGACCAGCGGCACTTCCAAAGTCACCGTGATCGACCCCCTCGGCGTCCGCCGTGCAGATGCAACTGTCGGCACTCCGTACACCTCTGTCGATGGTTTCGTTTTCACCATCACCGCCGCCGGCACCATGACTGCAGGCGATAGCTTCGCTCCGTTGGTCACGCAAAAGAATGTGAAGTTGAGCGCGGTTACCTGGGCGGTTGACGGCAAGGACTCCAGCAACATTACCGAAATCCGTATCAAGTAAGGGAGATAAACATGACCAAGACCTTTGATAGCACTCTGGCGTTTTACGTCAACCAGCTCGACAACCTCGACAAGAAGTTACACGAGCCCCTGTACTCGACCACATGGGGCCGCGATATCAAGCTGCGCACCGGCATTTCGATGGCGAACGAATCGACCTCGTTTATCCGTTCTTCGCTCGGCAGCATCGGCACTCAATCCGCTACCGGCAAGCCGTGGATTTCGCCCAACACGACCACGTTGCCCGGGATTTCGATCAACGGCGAGCGCATCACCCTGCCGCTGCGCCTGCTCGGACAAGAGATCAGCTACTCATCCGTTGAATTGGATCGTAGCCAGATGCTCGGACAGCCCATCGATGCGCAGAAATTCACCGCACTTAACACCATGTACCAGATGCATACTGACGAGATGGTCTACATTGGCGACACTGGTGTCGGCGCAGAGGGCTTGCTGAACTCCGCACTCGTTACTTCCGCATCCGTGGCGGCTGGCGTATCTACTACGACTTTCTGGACTACCAAGACGCCGGACGAAATCCTGAAAGACGTCAACGACATGATCACCGCCGCATGGTCTGCTTCCGGCTTCGCTCTGTGCCCGGACAAGCTGCTGCTGCCACCTGCTCAGTACGCCTACATCGCCGGCCAGAAGATTGGCACGTCTGGAAGCGTATCGATCCTGACCTTCCTTGAGGACAATTCCATCAGCCTGCGCGTCAATGGCCGCAAGCTGGATATCCAGCCGGTTAAGTGGCTAACTGGGCGCGGCGCTGGGGCTACAGATCGCATGGTCTGCTATACCAATCAGGAAGACCGTGTTCGCTTCCCGATGGTACCGATTCGCCGTGAGACTCCGTACTACTTGGGTATCAAGTTCAATGCCCCGTACATCTGGGCGTTTGGCGAAGTGGAGTTCATCTACCCGGAAACCGTGCTTTATCGAGACGGCATCTAAAAGGAGATCGGAATGCAAGTCCAATTCAATCGCCCGGTAACGCTGAAAGGCATTACCTATGGCAAAGGCCTGCATTCCGTCCCTGGCTCTGACGTTGAGAAGGATTGGTTCTTCGATGCTCTGGTCAAGGACGGCGATGCTGTAATTATGCGTATCGAAAAAGCGGCGGAATTGCCAGTCGAACAGATTGCGCCAGAAACCCCTGTTGAGCCGGTTGCAGAAATACCAGTTAAAAATCTGCGCCGTGGGCGTGTCGCAAAATGAATCTGTCTCAATTCCGCGCTGACTTCCCGGAGTTCGCGGACGTTCTCCGCTTCCCTGATTCCTCGCTGACATTCTGGTCAGGGATTGGGGAGCAACTTATTTCAGAGGATCGCTTCGGCGGTCTTTACGT
>CAYGNO010000025.1:0-12224 GCA_964351305.1 uncultured Sulfuricella sp. | reverse complement strand
CAAGGGTGCTATCAGTTATGACCATGACTATTACCCGCGACGAAACAAAGCGCATTATCTCTGCAATCGAGGGGATGGCTAAGGCGCGGCTGTTTGTCGGAATACCCGGCGAGAAGTCAGGGAGAAAAGATGGAGCTATTGGCAATGCCTCGCTAGGCTACATCCATGAAAACGGAAGTCCTGCGCGAAACATTCCGGCGCGTCCCTTCCTTGTTCCCGGCGTTCGGGAGATATCCGGCAAGATTGCAGATGTTCTCAAATCTTACGCCGCGAAGGCTGTAACCGGTGGCGCGACGATTGATCAAGGATTGAATGCAGCTGGATTGATTGCTCAAGCGGCTGTAAAGCGGCGAATCATATCGCAGGAAGGGTTCACGCCGCTTATGGACTCAACCATCAAGGCACGAAAGCGCGCTGGAAAGTCAGGAACAAAGGCGCTGATCCGTATCGGGCAGTTGCTTAATTCCATAACTTACGTCATCAAGCGAAAATAATGGCACAGATCGATGTCTCTTTCCTGCTGACAGATCCGGACTTCGCTGATACGGTGACGCTGATTCGCCGCGCCGTGACGATCAACGGTTATGGCGAGGGCGTGATTGCCGAAACGCCCAGCACGATCACCGCCGTGGTGCAGGGCGCAAACACAGAGACGCTTGCCCGCATCCCTGATGGTGCGCGGCTGTCTGACTTGATCGAGGTCTATTACCGTGGCGTATTGACTGTTGAGCGCACGGGAGGATATGCCGATGTTATCATATGGCATGGCCGCCGCTATCAAGTGTTCGAAGTGGTCGAGGACTTCATGAATTACGGCTCTGGGTTTACTAAGGCGGTTTGCAAATTGGAACCTGTGAATGCCTAATACGTCAGCTACAGGAGGTTATCTAACGCAAACCTCTTCCTCGATAGAGGGGCAGGTGCTACGCCGCTTCCTGCAATCAGTGATTGTTGGTGTGACCGGAATTCCTGCAACGCTTGTGCGCCCATCATGGCAACAGAACCCGCCGCCAATACCATCAATTGATGTTGATTGGTGCGGATTCGGGGTCACGGCGCAGAGGCCAGAGAGCGGCGCATATCATGAGCAATTGGACGCCAGCGCGAACCTATTGCGCCATGAGCAAATAGATGTGGTATGCGCATTCTACGGGCCTAATTGCCTGAGTTATGCAGGCATCTTGCGTGATGGAATCGAGCTAATTGCGCAGAATCGGGAACAGTTATTTTTGAATGGAATGGATGTATTCGACTTCTCCGACGTGACACATGCGCCTGAGTTGGTGAATGACCGTTTTTTCGACCGTGCGGATATTACGATGACGATAAATCGTGAAATTCGACGGAGCTACAACATTCTGCATTTCGTGGGCGCTTATGGAACCGTGATTGCAGACGATGCCGCATCGCAACCGCTGATTAATAATTTCAGCATTCAACAAGGAGATTAATTATGCCTCAAGGATTAAATATCGGGCGGTTGGTTCGCGCAACCGTAAACCTTGCCCCGCTTGCCGCAGCACGTCGCGGCTTCGGGACGCTGCTGATTGCTGGCGACTCCAATGTCATCAATGGTGTTGACCGCATCCGCATTTATGTTGATCTTGAATCGGTTGCCGAGGACTTCGGAACATCGGCACCAGAATACCTGAGCGCCTCGCTATACTTCGGGCAATCGCCGCGTCCGCAACAATTGATGATAGGCCGCTGGTTGCGCACCGCCACCGCTGGTCTGATTCAGGGAGGCATCCTGACCACGGCAGAGCAGGCTATGGAAAACTGGACATCGATCACGACCGGATCATTCAAGATCGACATCGACGGAGTGACAAAGACGCTGTCTGCGCTAGACTTCAGCGCCCAAACCAACCTGAACGGCGTGGCCACGATCATCAATGCGGCCTTGACCGGCGGAACGATTGCATGGGACGGTTCGCGCTTCACCGTAACTTCCTCGACGACTGGCGTGTTATCAATCGTCGGCTACGCCTCGGCAACTGGCTCCGGTGCTGACATCAGCGCCATGCTCAAACTGACATCGGCCGCAGCACTCGTGCCAGTACCGGGCTTCGCTGCTGAGACCCCGGTATCGTGTGTCACGGAGCTGGCCAACATTTCCGGCATGTGGTACGGATTGACCTTCGCGGCTTCCACGATGCCTACTGATGACCAGATTGTCGCTGTGGCCGCATTCGTTGAGGGTGCTTCGATCAGCCGCATCTTAGGCGTAACCGAAATCGACACTCGCGTACTCGATTCGGCGTGGACAACCGACATGGCCAGCCGCCTCAAGGCGCTGAGCTACCGCCGCAGCTTCGTCGCATTCAGTGCCAACAAATACGCCGTGGCGTCAATGTTCGGTCGCGCCTTCTCCGTCAATTTCAGTGCCAACCGCTCCACGATTACGCTGATGTACAAGCAGGAGCCGGGAATCGTTGCCGAGCTGCTGACCGAAACGCAGGCGCAGACGCTCAAGGCCAAACGCTGTAATGTGTTTGTGCAGTACCAGAACGATACCGCCATCATCCAGTATGGCGTAATGAGTGGACAAGCCTATTTCGACGAAATCCACGGTCTCGACTGGTTCGTTGATGCACTGCAAACCGCGCTGTACAATCTGCTGTACCAGAGCAAGACCAAGATCCCGCAGACTGACGCCGGCCAGAATCAGCTCGTCAATACCGCATCGAACGTGTGTGCCGAAGCCATTAACAACGGTCTTGTTGCTCCTGGGCAGTGGAATGCGGACGGCTTCGGACAGCTGGAGCGCGGCCAGTTCCTGACGGAAGGCTTCTACATCTATACTCAGCCGATGGCATTGCAAGATCAATCTATCCGTGAGCAGCGTATCGCTCCGCCCATCCAGATCGCTCTGAAGTTGGCTGGTGCGATACACGAGATCGACGCCATAATCGATATCAACAGGTAATCAAGGAGAAAAACCATGGCAACATACTCATTCCAAGATGTCGTCGCGGCCATTTCTGGCGTTGGCGGTTCGGTCAACCTTGCTGCCGGTGCTGGTGTAGCCGAAGAGGGCATTACCATCGAATCGATGGAAGATAAAAACGTGATGACTGTGGGCGCAGACGGCTCCGGGATGCACTCGCTCGTCGCCAACGAATCCTCGACCGTGACCATCCGCCTGCTCAAGATCTCCCCGGTGAATAAGCAGTTGCAGGAAATGTACAACCAGCAAACGAAGTCGAGCGCGAACCATGGTCGCAACACCATCACCGTGCGCGACGCCGTGCGCGGTGACAATATCACGCTGACTGAGGCCGCATTTAAAAAACGCCCGACGACCAACTATGCGAAGGAAGGCGGAATCGTTGAATGGACGTTTGATGCGGTCAAGACCACTACCGTATTGGGTAGCGGATCGCCGGAGGTCTGATCATGGAACTCGAGCTTGATGGGCAGAATTATCGAATCGGCAAGCTAGACGCACGCGCGCAATTCCATATCATGCGGCGTCTCGCTCCGGTCATTGGTGAGCTTGCTCCGGCGCTTCAGGGCGGGAAGGGCGGGAAGGGCGGCATCGAAGCATTGCCGGCAATCGCTGGTGCAATCGCCAAGCTGACCGATGCAGACGCGGATTACTGCATCTTTGGGCTGCTGAAAGTAGTAAGCCGCAAACAGCCGAACGGGCTTGGCTGGGGGCCGGTGGCAACTGGTGAACTGCTCATGTACGACGACATCGACATGCCGCAGATGCTCAAACTCGCGTGGGAGGCGCTGGCATTTAACATGGCGGGTTTTTTCGCCGCCATGCCCTCGGCTTTGAAAGAAGCTGTCCAGAAAGTAAGCGCCCCGTAACCTGGGTGTCGCTGCCGGGCGGTGAAGATTGGCTGCTCCGTCCGGTGCTGAGAGGCATGTGTAAGTTTGAAAGCCTGATTGATGGAACGTTGAGCCTCGCTGATGTGGCTTTGCTGAACGATGCGATAGACGTCCAAGAAGAAAATGAAATGAGATACCGGGAGGCCAACAAGTGAGCGGTGAAGTAATCAAGGAATTTCTGGTCGGTCTTGGCTTCGATGTCGATGAAGCCGGACTATCTAAATTCAGCGCCGGTATCACTACTGCAACCATTGCCGTGACCGCAATCGGCACGGCTGCGGTTGCCGCCGCTGGCGTTATTACTTCGTTCGTGTCTGGTGTCGCAAAGCAATTTGATGCGGTAAGCGATTTGGCAGGACGCGTCAATACGACCGCCGACAGCATCATGCGGATGGGCTACATTGCCACTCTTACCGATTCAAGCGTGGAGGCTGTCGCAACATCCCTGCAAGGGCTGAGTCGTATAGCTGGTGAGGCATCGCTAGGACTTGGGCGCGGGGCTAAGATATTTCAGGATATCGGGCTAAATGCCAAGGACAGCAACGGCAAACTGAAGGATACCGCCGTCCTGCTTAGTGAGGTGCAGGCTAAGATCAAAGACATGGGGCGCGGCGAACAACTCGCGGTGCTTGGAAAGCTTGGCATTGATCCGACGATGATAGGTATGCTCACGTCCGATATTTCCGGTCTGGCTGCCGAATTTGACGCGCTCTATAAAAATGCCGGAATTGACGCGAACAAGGCCGCACAGGAATCCAGCGATTTCAACGATTCAATGGGTCGCATGAAGATGACATTCGACGCCATCAAATCGGCAGTCGGCCTCAAGTTCATGGGCCAGATCAAGAACGGAATTGACACGCTGCGGAAGTTCCTTGTCGAGAATATGCCTAAGATCATTAACGCGGTCACCCCAATCATCACAGTAGTTTTACGAATCGCTGAGGCATTCGTCAAGATCGTCGGGCGCGTGGGTAGTGCCATCGGCTCGATCATCGGGTTCCTCGTAAAGGTCAATGATGCGACCGATGGATGGGCTGGCTACATTCTGGCCGCTGCCGCTGCATGGAAATATTTGAACCTATCATTCCTCGCCACGCCTATCGGGATGATACTGTCCCTAGCTGCCGCCATCGCCCTGCTTGTAGATGATTTTCTGACATGGAAGGAGGGAGGAGACAGCCTTATAAACTGGTCAGCATGGGAGAGTGAGATTCAGATGGTCACGGATATTCTGAGTGGATTGAGGATGTCCGTCGAGAATATTTTTATGGCAATCTATGCCGCGATTGACTCAGTCGTCAGCCTGCTCACTGGAGACTTTGCTGGCGCGTGGAGCGCTGCGAAAAACCTTGCCGGAAGCATGGCGGATATCCTTGGTTTTGGCAGCAACTCGCCAGCCGCCGCACTTAGTCCATCACCCCAGGCCGCCGCCGCGATGACATCTGGCGCACAGACGGTAAGCCAGCAAACTCAGATCGTCGTACAAGGGTCTGCTGACCCGCAGGCTACAGCGCGTGCCGTATCAGGTCAGCAAAGTCGCGTTAATGCGGACATGACCCGCAATATGAAAGGGGCTGCACGATGAGTACGGTAATCCAGCCGACTACCGCGAACATCATCCCCCGGCGTGCCATCGGGCCGTTCTCGGCCATGGTTGTAATCGAGGAAGTCTCCAGCGATGATCTTGAGATTACTCAGCATCCAGTCCAGCAGGGCGCGACGATCACGGATCACGCTTTCATGAAGCCGTCATCCGTATCCATGAAAATCGTTTTCAATGACCGCGATGCGCCACTTGCAGAAACCTACGCGAAGTTGCGAAAGTTACAATCTGACCGCGAACCTTTCGACGTGGTGACCGGAAAACGCGCATACAAGAATATGCTTTTTAAGTCGCTCGGACAAACTAATGACACTCAAACCGAAAATATTCTGAGCATTTCGGCTGAGTTGCAAGAGGTGTTCATCGTGCAGGTCGAGACTACGACCGTCCCGCCGCGCCGTCAGCAAGCGAATCCCGGAAAGACTGGCGCGACTGAGAATGCAGGGCAGAAGTCAGCCCAGCCAGCTACCGCAGAACGCCAGCGCAGCGCGTTATCTATCTTAGGCGGAAGATGATGCAGGTATTCACTATCCCGCTGCTGAACGTCCCACAACGCTTCACGGTTGAGCTTTCCGGCGTATCCTACATTCTGATTTGCAAGTGGAATGGAGAAATGCCGGCATGGGTACTCGACATTTTCGACGAGGTAACGCAAGCGCCGATCATCATTAATCTGCCGCTTGTTGCCGGGCAGAATCTGCTAGAGCAATACGGGCATCTTGGCATTCCAGGTAGCCTGATCGTCTATACCGATGGCGACCAGTACGCCAGTCCTACGCTTGAAAACATCGGGCAAGAAGCAAACCTATATTACGTGGCGGACGCATGAGCCGCCAGTATCTTCGCGCCTGCAAGTTGATCGTTTCCGCCGCTGGCGGTGATGGCCTCGATCTATCCTTACTGCATATAAAGTTCTCTATCAAGAAAGCCGATGCACAAACGCCGAACGCTGCGGAGATTCGGATTTACAACGTAGCGGAAACAACCGTAGCGCGCATACGGAGAGAATTCTCCCGCGTGGTATTGCAGGCCGGGTACGAAGGTAATCAGGGAGTCCTGTTTGACGGAAATATCAAACAGGTACGCTTCGGGCGAGAAGCCGGGACCGATACATATATTGATATTGCGGCAGGCGATGGCGACGATGCATACAATTTCGCCATCGTAAATACAACACTAGCAGCCGGCGCTAAGCAGTCTGACCAGATCGGCGCGGCATCATCGACGATGGCCGGGCGCGGCGTGCAGCAGGGATTTATTGCAGATACTGGTGGCCAACAGCTTGCGCGCGGGAAGGCCATGTACGGCATGGCACGCGACTACCTTCGCCAGTCAGCCGAGGCATCCGATACATCGTGGAGCATTCAGGACGGAAAGCTGCAATTCGTCTCTGCTACCGGGGCTCTGCCGAATCAGGCCGTGGTTCTGAACAGCAAAACCGGATTGATCGGCCAGCCTGAGCAGACGAACGATGGAATTACGGCACGCTGCCTGCTTAATCCGTCACTGAAAATCGGGGGGCGCGTCAAGATCAATGAGCAAGATGTTGCCGTTGCCAAACTGCCAGACACAAAAAAAGACGCACAGGCGAACAAGCCCGCCGACATTTCAGCAGATGGTTTCTACCGCATTCTAGTCATTGAGCATACGGGCGACACGCGCGGGAACGATTGGTATTCTAATTTGACATGCCTTGACATCGATGCGACACAACCGTCTAACAAACAAGTGAAGGATGCATAATGGATAGACGCGAACGACTAGACGACCCGGAAGAATCTCTACGGCTGGCGATGGAAAGCAACGCTGCGCAGATATGGACGGCGCTGCCCGGAATTGTCATTGCTGCAAATCTTTCTGCGCAGACAGTATCGGTACAGCCAAGTATTCAAGGCGTGCAATCAAGCCCTGATGGGTCAAGCCAATCTGTCAATTTGCCATTGCTTGTTGATGTTCCGATTGTCTGGCCGCGTGCTGGTGGATTTGCGCTTACCTTCCCGGTTACGGCAGGCGATGAGGTGCTGGTAGTGTTTTCGTCCCGCTGCATCGATTCGTGGTGGCAGTCTGGAGGCATCGGGGCACCAGCGGAAGCGCGGATGCACGACCTATCGGACGGTTTCGCTATTCTAGCACCAACCAGCCAGCCCAAAAAATTGGCAGGGGTCAGTTCGTCAAACGTACAATTGCGGGATGAGTCTGGATCCACGTTCGTAGAAATAACTCCCGCTGGAGCGGTGCGAGTTATCGCTACTTCGCAGGTTGATATTGAGGCACCTGAGATTATAATCACCGGAGATTTGACCGTTACCGGCGAGATGACTCTGATAGGAGATTTATCGCAATCAGGCGGATCCATGACTATCGGCGGGATCACGTTCGAAACGCATAAGCATACTGGCGTACAAACAGGTATCGGAACATCTGGCGGCCCGACCAATTAAATGAGAAAATAATGCAATGAGATACCGCAGACTTGATGATGATGGCGACATGACTTTCGGGAGTCAGCAGGCCAATTTCCTTCGTGATACGCCTGAGACTGTCGCGCAGGCGGTAGTTACACGCCTCGATCTCTGGTTCGGTGAGTGGTTTCTTGACCAGATAGAGGGCACGCCATACGTTCAGGCTGCGCTAGGCAAATACACTGCCGAGACAATCGAGCCGGCGATTCGTCAGCGCATTCTTGAAACCGAGAATGTGATTGCAATAACAGGGTTTGGATTGCAATTTGATCCAGATACGCGTAAGGTTAATATTCAGGCAACAATTGACACGGCATTCGGGCCGGCAACCGTGATAGGGGTAGTCTGATGGCAATTGCTGATCTTGTTTATGTCGATGCAGCCGGGTTTCATTATCCCGACTATCCGACTATCTTGCAATATATTACCGACGAATACAAGGCCATTTATGGCTCTGACCTGTACCTAGACCCTGACTCGCAGGACGGGCAGTGGATTGCAATTCAGGCGCTTGCGCTGTTCGACATGGTGCAGGTTTCCGCCGCCGTCTTCGCAAGCTATTCGCCTTCCACGGCCCTTGCAGATGCCTTGTCGCGCAATGTCAAGATCAACGGTATCCGCCGCCGCGAAGCGACGTATTCGACTGCTGACCTGACGATCATCGGGACTGCCGGAACCGTCATCACCAGCGGACAAGCCGAGGACGTGCTGACGCGAAAATGGAACCTGCCGGCATCCGTAACTATCCCGCCCGTCGGCCTGATTATTGTTACTGCAACCGCTGCCGATATTGGCGCGATAACTGCCGGCCCGTCCACTATCAACAAGATCGCAACGCCTACGCTTGGATGGCAGTCTGTCGATAACGTGGCTGCTGCAACAGTTGGAGATCCCATTGAAACAGATGCCGAACTACGCCGCCGCCAGACGTTCTCGACCGCTCTTCCATCGCTATCGGTTCTAGATGGCATCGTCGGCGCTGTTGCTTCTATTGATGGCGTATCACGATTCAAGGGATATGAAAACGATAGCAACATCACAGACGCCGATGGAATTCCTGCGCATAGCATTGCTATCATTGCCGAGGGTGGAGCCTCGCAGGCCATTGGTGATGCCATCGCCATCAAGAAAACTCCGGGTACTGGCACCTATGGAACCACGGCAGTCACGACTGCCGATCAATACGGCATCCCGAACACCATCAACTTCTTCCGCCCGACGCCCGCCGTCATTGGGGTTGAAGTCACGATTACGGCGTTTGCTGGATACACGACCGGATATGCCGATCTAATCGCCGCCGCTGTCGCCGAATCTCTGCAAGCCCTTGACATTGGCGACGACGTTCTAATCACGAAGCTGTATGTCCCAGCGAATCTTCCCGGTACGCAAGCCGGCGCGACTTTTGATATCTCGCAGATACGAATCAAGAAGAACGCTGGCGCATTCGGCACCGCCAACCTGACGATTGCATTTAACGAGGTCGCAGAATGTGACCCGGCAGTCGATGTGACGGTGATCGTCCTGTGACGCTTGACGAATACCTCTCGCTGATAACTTCCGAGCATCGCGGCAAGGAGAAATTCGAGGCCACGGTAACGGCTGGTGTTGGCCCACTTGTCAAGGTGCAGGATGTCGCACGCGGGTTTCCTGCCGACTTCGACATTGATACGGCAGTAGGAGCGCAACTCGATGATGTCGGCGAATGGATCGGTCGCAGTAGACGTATTGATATCCCGCTCGTCGGGGTCTATTTCGCATGGGATGACACTGCACAAACCGGATGGGATAGCGGGGTATGGAAGGGTGAATTCGACCCCGATTCCGGGCTGACAAACTTGCCGGATGATTCGTATAGACGGTTATTAAAAGCGAAGATCGCGGCTAATAGTTGGGATGGTACAATCCCAGGTGCTTACGCGATATGGGCAAGCGCGTTTGATAATTCTAGTTTCCTGATTATCCAAGACAATCAGGATATGAGCATGATCGTCGGCATAGCAGGGCAACGGCTGAATGCAGTCGACCAATCGCTGCTCTTAGGCGGGTACATTCCGCTAAAGCCTGCCGGGGTGCGCGTGTTATTTTATGCAATCACGCCCGAAGATGGGCCTCTGTTCGCATGGGACGTTGAAGAATCTGGAGCCGTGGCCGGGTGGGATATCGGCCAATGGGCTGTCGAGCTTGTACCATAAGGAGAAATGACACATGGCAACGAATGAAATCTTACCGTTCGCGGAGACTGACACAGGGACGAACCTGCTAACCCAGGCGGCATATCTTGCGGACTCTCAGCGCCCCATCGGCAATCAGCCGGGTGTTGCTCGCTCGAATTTGGTCAACAAAGCACTGCGACAAACCAGCTTAATCGCCGCAGGGGTGGCGCAGTTCCTGGCGGACACTCAGGCCAACAACATCACCGACTCGCGCACCCCGGCTGAGATTGCTACCTATTTGCGGGCAGTGACTGCATCCCTCGCAGCCAACACATTCATCGGCACCCAAACCCTATCCGGCACGGCCATCAACGAAGCCCGCAGCAACGTAGCCCAACACGCCACCACGATGGACTTCTGGGCCGCTGCTGTTGGCAACGTGCTGGACGGCACAGGTACAGTGGTAACGATTACCGCGATAGCCAACGCCCCGCAAGCAGGTGCGAGCCGTGACTTCTACCCGCTGACTGGAACGGTACTCACGCAAGGATCAACCTTCGATATTGATGGTGCGGTGAGCCGTACCTCTGAGGCTGGTGAGTGCTGGACGTTCGTTGCCAAGAGCGTGAGCACCTATCGAGTGTTTGTGCGGAAGGCTGACGGGACGGCTGTGGTATCTACCTCAGTTGCATCAACCGCCGAGGCGCAGGCGCAAACCAACAACACTAAAATCATTACGCCGCTCAGTCTAAAAGAAGCTTTGCAAGGCGCGAATCAATCTCTTGCATCAAGCGGATACCAAAAGATGCCGGGGGGGATGATTATTCAGTGGGGTGTCGCCGCATTTAGCGCCGGAACAAGTGTCGCCGTAACATTTCCTATCGCATTCCCGACGGCTCTTTATACTATAACTGACTCGGCTGCAATTAATGCAACTCGCTACATAAGCGCACTTAGCGTATCAGGATTTACGGCGAATATTGGCACATCAAGTTCGGGTGGGTATTACTGGATCGCAATTGGTAAATAAGGAGAAACCAACATGTACTATGCAAAATCAACATGTGGATTCTATTCCACCGCAATCCACGGCGACGCCATCCCTGCTGATGCTGTCGAGATCACCGCCGAAGAACATGCCGCATTACTCGATGGGCAGAGCATGGGCAAGCGCATCGTTGCAGATTTAGGCGGAAGGCCGATGCTCTCCGATCCGCCTGCGCCTACTATTGATGAGATTGCCGCAACTTATGTAGATAATTGCAGGGCAATCCGGGACAAGTTACTCGATGATGTGCTCCGGCGCATTGCAAGGTATTGGAGCCAAGTTCAAGGCGGCATAACGCCTACAGAATCCGCGCAGGTTTACGCGCTTCTGCTGGCGTATGCTCAAGACTTGCGCGATGTTCCGCAACAGGTCGGATTCCCCAACACAATCAACTGGCCTATAGCGCCTTAAGGAGAAACATGATGGCATCACCAAAACCGAAAGAAAATCCATCCAAACAAAGCAAGGGGCCAATGCCGAGGAATAAAAAACCAGCATGAAAATTCTTGCCGCGATATTCATTTTAATGATCGGAGAATGGATAGCTACGCCATTTATCCCTATTGGAATATCGTGGCAATTTGCGCTTGGCGCAAAGTACCTTGTTTTGTCCCTATTATGGATATTTGCACTGCTCTCGACTACACGCGAGCGATTGATTGTCAGATCAATTATTCTGCTTTTCTGCATAGACGCATGGGCGGACTTAATAATTTACATGGCATGGCAGGGCATCGGGAATAGTCTCGATCTTTCATTGCAAATATTCGTTATTTATATCGCATTCATGATTCATATTTTATTGCGTGAATATGACATTCACAGTGATAAACCAAATGCAAAGAACGTAACGATATTGCTATTAAAACCTAAAAGCCACATAGAACTAATCAAGTCATTTATAGGGCTTCCTGTTTCTTCTGTTTGCATCGTAGCCGCCGGTAATGTGTGGTCATTCCGCAGAAAGTCTGGAAAGTATGAAAAATCGCGCTATA
The DNA here is from genome assembly GCA_964351305.1 of uncultured Sulfuricella sp. Lineage (GTDB taxonomy): Bacteria > Pseudomonadota > Gammaproteobacteria > Burkholderiales > Sulfuricellaceae > Sulfuricella. The sequence goes on along the minus strand of CAYGNO010000025.1, from coordinate 120 downwards.
ACTCGTCATGGCTGTCAAACCATATTGCCATTGATACCGGTATTGAGTGTGAATATGCCACTCTTGAAGAATTGAATAAAATCATTGGTGAGGATCGTTATCCTTATTGCAAGTGTGTTT
>CAYGNO010000024.1:0-20925 GCA_964351305.1 uncultured Sulfuricella sp. | reverse complement strand
TCCGCAACGAGGGCGCATTTCACGAAGCCGTCACCAACAGCATCCTGAACGACCTGGTGGCCGCGACGCAGCCGCGTTTCATGCGCCTGACGGCGAAATTCTACGTGCGCGGCGGCATCTTTACCAACGTCGTGGCCGAACACCGCAAGCCGGACTGGGAACCGCAGCCGCGTGTCGACTTGACCGCATTTGGGGCTAATTCCAATACCCGAGGGTGAGGAGTAAAGAGTGAGGAGTCAGGAGTTAAAACCCTTGGGCGGTGACACTCCTCACTCCTCACTCCTCACCCCTCACGGTTTCTTAGGTATTGATTTCGGCACCGGCGGTGCCCGCGCCATTGCCATTGACAGCAGCGGAGCCATACTCGCCGAAGCGCGATTGGTTTTTAGCGATCAAACCGCGGAAACCTGGCGCGCCGCCCTGTTCGAGCTGATCGGCCAAATTCCGCCGGACATCCGGCGAGCGCTGGCCGCCATCGCCATCAACGGCACCTCAACCACCGCGCTATTGTGCGATGCTGACAACCAGCCGCTGGGCGCTCCTCTACTGTATAACGACCTCCGCGCCCAGGACGAGGCAAAGCGGCTTGCGCAGATTGCCCCGCCCGGCCATCCGGTGCTGAGCGCAAGTTCCAGTCTGGCGAAGCTGCTCTGGTTCCAGAAACAGCCCGAATTTTCCGGCGCCCGTTTTTTCCTGCATCAGGCCGACTGGCTGGCCTCGCTGCTGCATGGCAGGCGAGGCATTAGCGATTACCACAACAGCCTCAAGCTCGGCTTCGACCCGGAAACCCAGCGCTACCCGGAATGGCTGCTGCGCCTGAAGGTGGCACCGCTATTGCCGCACGTCCTGGCGCCAGGAACCGCGATCGGCCCGGCCAGCGCCGAAATTACCGGGAGCTTCTCCCTTCCCCGCGACTGCCTCATCCGTGCCGGCACCACCGACAGCATCGCCGCCTTTATCGCCAGCGGGGCCAGTCGTCCCGGCCAGGCAGTGACTTCGCTCGGATCGACCCTGGTGCTGAAACTGTTGAGCCAGAAGCGGGTGGACGCGGCGCAATACGGCATCTACAGCCACCGTATCGGCAACCTGTGGCTGGCGGGTGGCGCCTCCAACAGCGGCGGCGCGGTGCTGCGAGCGTTTTTCAGCGATGCCCGGCTGAAAGAATTGAGTGCCCGCGTTCATCCAGAAACAGACAGCGGCCTGGATTATTACCCTCTGCCCAAGCCGGGGGAACGCTTCCCGATCAACGATCCCGAATTGGAGCCACGCCTGACACCCAGACCGCAGGACGATGCCCTGTTTTTGCATGGCCTGCTGGAGGGGATAGCCCGAATCGAGGCGCAGGGTTACCGCCTGTTGCAGGATCTGGGCGCGACCCCGCTCGAATCGGTGCTGACCGCCGGTGGCGGGGCCGGCAATCCGGCCTGGACCGCGCTGCGCTCCCGATTCCTTGGCGTGCCGGTGCAGCCTTCCTCCCATGTTGAAGCCGCCTATGGCACTGCGCTGCTGGCGGTTAGAGGAGAAAGTTTGCTATGCTGTGAGCAGAAACCAGTGGAGAACATCGACTAAATGGACAGACTGAACAGGGTTTTCTCTCAGGAAGGCGTTTCCTACTTCACCCTTATCCCCCTGAGTTGGCGCCCGGAGGCCGAACCTTCGGCTGACGACATCGCCGTCTGGATGTATGGCGACGTCACGCTGCTACGGGCATTGGCGACGATCGAGTCAATGCAGCCGGAGCGGGATGGCGACATGGGGGCCGGCGTAGGCAAGGTGCTGGAGCGCCTCGAATTCAAAATCGACCTGACGCTCAGCCTGGTTGCCAAGCTGCTGACAGAGAATGCAGCCTTGCCCTCAACCTGCCCCGTCTTTATCAACGCCGAGGGCATGGAATGGGTCGGAAAAGAAGCGGCTGCGGAGGGAGATGATATCGTTATTTCCGCCTACATCAGCCCGAAACTGCCACAACCGCTGGTTCTCCCGGCGAAAATCCAGGCCATACAGCAAGAACCGGGCGGGACAAGGATCTACGCCACTTTTACCCATCTCAGCGAAGAAGCCCAGGACTGGCTCTCCCGCACCGTTTTCCGCTACCACCGCCGCGCAATCAAGCCGCATCCCCATAATCAGTCACGTTGAATTTCCGGGATGCAGGTCGGGCTGAAGCCCGACCTGCAATGGCGATATTTCATGTTGACTGACTACCAGCCGACCCCTCCAGCTTGCCTGAAAACAGGCTGGCGGCGACGATCATCGCGCCGCCCAGCCATTCCTGGGCCGTCATCACTTCGCCGGCAAGGAGGTAGCTCGCTACCGCCGCCACCACCAGCTCGAACAGGAAGATCACGATCGCCTGGTTGGCAGGCGCCCTCGCCAGGCCGTATTGCACGGCGAGGGTCACCGTGAAGATCAGGATGCTGACCAGCAGCAGCCACGCCCATCCGGAAAAAGGCAAAACCGGCAAAGCCGCCAGCGTGGCGGGATGGTAGATCAGCGCCAGCAACGACAGCACGCTCACGCCGACCCATACGCTCAGCGACTTCAGCCAGATATCGGATGCCTCGGCGCGGCGCGACAGCACATTGGTGGCGGCAAACGTCAACCCGGCGGAGAGCGCCATCCATTCTGCGGTATTCTGCGGCAATGGCAACCCCAGGCTCGGTCGCCACAGCATCACCACGGCGCCCGCAAAAGAAAGCACCATCACCAGATAACCGTGAAAGTGAAGGCGCTCGTGCAGGAGCAGACGCGCCAACAGCACCGTCCACAGCGGCGAGAGGTAAAATAGCAACAACACCCGCATCACTTCGCCGTCGATGACTGCCAGCACGTAGGCGAGATTGGTCCAACCCGCCGTCAGCCCGATCAGCAGCAGAATCGGTGGAAAATGGCGCAGCCGCAAACGCTCTGAATACAGGGTGAAGCCCAGTATTAGCGGAATCAAGTAGGTGGCAAAACTGGAAAGCGCGCCGGAAACACCCATCTGTTCGAGCAGCCGGTAGGGATACCAGATCAATCCCCAGATGATCGCCCCCGAGAGCAGACCGGAAACGGCCAGAAGTTTTTCTTTGGATGCCACGCAGCGAGCCTTTATTCTAAAAAACGATTAACCACGAATGGCACGAATGTTCACGAATAAACACGAATAGTTAGAGACAATTATCGCGTCCCATAAAAGGTGAATTAGGCCACCCATTCTAACCAACTGATTATTTGTGAACATTCGCGTTTCATTCGTGTAAATTCGTGGTCAACAGCTTTTCTAGGTTTATAATGATGTGCATCTAGAAACGTGACCGTCCCGAAAATCGTGAACCCCAACCTCGACCTGCTCCACCCCTACCCGTTCCAGAAACTGCGCGACCTGTTCCGCGGCGTGACGCCCAACCCGGACTATAGCCCAATCAATCTTTCCATCGGCGAACCGAAGCACGCTACGCCCGACTTCATCCGCCGCGCGCTGGCTGAAAACCTGGACGGACTGGCCAATTATCCCACAACCCAGGGCAGCGATGCGCTACGTCAGGCTATCGGCGCCTGGATCGAGCGCCGCTACGGCATTCCGCCTCTCGACCCGAATACCCAGATCCTGCCGGTGAACGGCAGCCGCGAGGCGCTGTTCGCCTTCGCCCAGGCGGTGATCGACACCAGCAAGCCGGACCCGGTCATCATCTGCCCCAACCCGTTTTACCAGATTTATGAAGGCGCGGCGCTGCTGGCCGGGGCTGCGCCCTATTTCCTCAACACCACGCCGGAAAACGGCTACGCCATGGATTTTTCCAGCGTCCCGGAGGAAATCTGGCGGCGCACCCAGCTGGTCTATGCCTGTTCGCCCGGCAACCCCACCGGCAAGGTGATGGATATCGAGGAATGGTCGCGCCTGTTCGACCTGTCCGACAAATACGGATTCACCATCGCCTCCGACGAATGCTATTCGGAGCTGTACCCCGATGAGCATGTGCCGCCGCTCGGCGCGCTGCAAGTCGCGCACCAGATGGGCGGCGAGGATTACGGCCGGCTGGTGGTGTTCAACAGCCTGTCCAAGCGTTCCAACGTGCCCGGCATGAGATCCGGCTTTGTTGCCGGCTGCGAATCGATCCTGGAAAAATTCCTGCTCTACCGAACCTACCACGGCTGCGCCATGAACCCGGCGGTGCAGGCGGCGAGCGCGGCGGCCTGGAACGACGAAGCGCATGTCGAGGAAAATCGCCGCCTTTACCGGGAGAAATTCGCCACCGTCACCCCGCTGCTGCAGCAGGCCCTCAAAGTGGATGAGCCCGACGCCTCGTTCTACCTGTGGGCGCAGACACCGGTATCCGATACGGAATTCGCGAAAGCGCTGTACCGGGATTATAATGTCACGCTTTTGCCCGGCAGTTTTCTCGCGCGCGAGGCGCACGGCATCAACCCCGGCACGGATTTCGTCCGCATCGCCCTGGTCGCGCCATTGGCGCAGTGCGTTGAAGCAGCGGAAAGAATCCAGAATCTGGTTAAAAACTTGACCACGAATGGCACGAATTAACACGAATGTTCACGAATAAAACCCTGCAATGGCTCTTTTCATTCGTGAACATTCGTGTCATTCGTGGTTAGCCTTTTTTTAGCACTTTTAGGAAAAACAACATGAACGAACTACAGAGCATCATCGATGAAGCCTTTGAACGCCGCGCCGACATCACCCCGCGCAATGTCGATTCCAAACTCAAGGACAGCGTCGAACAGGTCATCGACATGCTGGACAAAGGCCATCTGCGCGTGGCGGAAAAAATCAACGGCGACTGGGTCACCCACCAGTGGCTGAAAAAGGCGGTGCTGCTGTCTTTCCGCATGGAAGACAACTTCTTCATCAAGGGCGGTTTCACCAACTATTTCGACAAGGTGCCGTCCAAGTTCGCCGATTACAACTCCAAGGATTTCCGCGATGGCGGCTTCCGCGTGGTGCCACCCGCCGCCGCGCGCCGGGGTTCGTTCATCGCCAAGAACGTGGTGCTGATGCCCTCTTACGTCAACATCGGCGCCTATGTCGATGAAGGCACCATGGTCGACACGTGGGCCACAGTCGGCTCCTGCGCCCAGATCGGCAAGAACGTCCACCTCTCCGGCGGCGTCGGCATCGGCGGCGTGCTCGAACCGGTTCAGGCCAACCCCACCATCATCGGCGACAACTGCTTCATCGGCGCCCGCTCCGAAGTGGTGGAAGGCGTTATCGTCGAGGACAACAGCGTGATTTCGATGGGCGTCTACATTGGCCAGTCGACCAAGATCTATGACCGCGAAACCGGCGAAGTTACCTATGGCCGCGTCCCTGCCGGCTCGGTGGTGGTTTCCGGCAACCTGCCCTCCAAGGATGGCAAGTACAGCCTGTACTGCGCCGTGATCGTAAAGAAGGTCGATGAAAAGACTCGCTCCAAGGTCGGGATCAACGAGCTGCTGCGCGGGATCTAATTCGTGGTGTAGACACCTTTATCAGCATATTTTTTAGATAATCCTTAAAAACTCATTTAACCGCCGATAAACGCAGATGAACGCCAATGATACAAAGAGTTACAAGAAATTTGCCATTCACCTTCTGGGTGATGGCGAGAGCATCAATAACATCATGTTCTATCTGCGTTTATCGGTGTGCATCGGCGGTTAATCGCCGTTTTTAGGATAATGCCACTGACACACCGCCCGGCAGAAGAAACAGACATTCCGATAATCTGCGGATTTCCACAGAGCGAAGAGGAATTGTTTTTTCTGTTCCCGAAGGCCACATACCCGTTGACCCCATCGCAGTTGCGGGAGGCGATCCTTCAGCGTGCCGATTCTACAGTTGTCGAGCATGGGGGTGAAATTTCCGGGTTCGCCAACTTCTATCGCTGGGAAACGGGCGGCTGTTGTTCCATCGGGAACGTCATTGTTTCTCCGTCCACCCGTGGGCGTGGCGTGGGCCGGTACCTCATCGAGCGGATGATTGACCTTGCGTTCTCCAAACATCAGGCCGCCAAAGTAACCGTGTCGTGTTTCAATCAAAATATTGCCGGCCTGCTGTTTTACCCGAAATTGGGATTTCAGCCCTACGCCATCGAGGAACGGCAAGACAAAAAAGGAAATCGGGTTGCGCTTGTTCACATGTTGTTGCAACGAAATGCCTGACATGGCACCCTTTTCCTTATATGTCCATTATTGAATACCGCCACAATTTTCCTCTTGTAGCCGCTGATGTCGCTGCGGTTTTCGACGCCTCCGGCATTCGCCGCCCTACCAAGGATCTGGCACGGATCGAACGCATGTTCACCAATGCCAACCTCATTATCTCCGCCTGGAATCAAGGCCGACTCGTTGGAGTATGTCGCGCGCTAACTGACTTCAGTTATTGTTGCTACCTGTCCGACCTCGCAGTGGATAAGGCTTTTCAAAAGCACGGCATCGGACGCGAGCTTATTGCCAGCGTACGCTCTGTGATTGGGGAAGAAGTGGCGCTTGTGTTATTGTCAGCCCCTGAAGCAATGGAGTATTACCCCAAGGTTGGCTTCGAGAAAATTGAAAATGGATTCATCGTCAAACGCACCCGATAAACCCAAACCTGACGCCCGGCCATCCAGCGGTACGCGCCGCTATTATTCATCGCATTCGGCCACAAGGGATAGCCAATGGAAATTTTAGTTTGGTCTTTTCTCGGCGGTATAATCGGCGCCGTGCTCATGGACGTCACCGAAACTTATGCCGCAAAGTTTGGTATCACCAGCGGCGTAAATATCGCCTTGGTTGGCCGTTGGTTTCTGGGCTTGCTGCGAGGACAATTCACCCATGCCAATATCCTGGATTCCAGGCCATTGCCCCAGGAGGTAAGAGCAGGTTGGGCGTTTCATTTTCTTGTAGGCGGCGGTGGAGTGGCGCTTATTTACCCGCTCTTTTTCCAGATTACAGGACTTCCTTTCCCTGATAATCACCTGCTTGGCGGGATACTATTCGGCTTGGCTACGTCATTGCTGCCCTGGTTCATCCTTCTGCCCTCATTCGGCTGGGGTTTTTTCGGGAGAGGTGGGCCACAAGGCTCAAATGCCCTGCTTGCAAGTACGCTTTCCCATATTCCCTACGGTCTTGGGGTCGGAGCGGTCATCGCGGTGGGCTTGCATGTTTAATCTCAATATAGGGGGCCATTATGCAGAATTTGAACTGAGTTCACAAAGCGAGCATGGCAAGATTATCCTCTGCAATCCCTTGGAAACAGGCCTTTAACTATGTGCGGCATCTGCGGCGAACTGCGCTTTGACCAAGCTTCTCCTGACACCGCCGTCATCCGGCGGATGTCGGAGAAGCTCGCCCGCCGTGGGCCGGATCACGAAGGCCTGATCAGCGACGGTCCGCTGGCTTTCGGCCACCGCCGCCTCTCCATCATCGATCTCTCCCCCAGTTCCGACCAGCCAATGGTGGACAAGGAACTCCGCCTTGCCCTGGTGTTCAACGGCACCATCTACAACTACAAGGAACTGCGCCAGGAACTCTCGGAGATGGGCTACACCTTCTTCTCCGAAGGCGACAGCGAAGTCATCCTCAAGGCCTACCATGCCTGGGGCGAGAAATGCGTTGAGCGCTTCTACGGCATGTTCGCCTTCGCCGTGTGGGACCAGCGCCACACCAGCCTGTTCCTGGCGCGCGACCGCTTCGGCATCAAGCCGCTCTATTACTCGCTGGACGGCGCCAGCCTGCGCTTCGCCTCCAGCGTCCAGGCACTGCTTGCCGCAGGCGGGGTGGACACCAGCATCGACCCGGTCGCCCTGCACCACTACTTCACCCTGCACGCCGTAGTACCTGCCCCGCGCACCATCCTCAACGGCGTGAAAAAGCTGCCCCCGGCCACCACCATGACGGTGAGCGCCACGGGGCAGGTTGCCCAGCGCACCTACTGGAGCCTGGACGCCACCCGCCCGGCGCATAAGGGCTCGTTAGCGGATAACTTGGGCAATTATGGATGTGCTGGCGGGATGCGATGCAAGACGCCGGACTCGCCGCATGGCCGTTCCATGCAAGAGGACGGCAACGCAGCAGCGCGCCCGCCAGTGCAGCCAGAATGTTCAAGTTATCCGTTAACGAGCCCTCTGTCCGAGCAGGACTGGCTGAACGCCACCCGCGCTGTGCTGACCCGCGCCGTGGAACGCCACCGCCTGGCCTCCGACGTGCCGGTCGGGGTGCTGCTCTCCGGCGGGCTGGACTCCAGCCTGCTGGTGGGCTTGCTGGCCGACCACGTGGACGATCTGCTAACCTTCTCGGTCGGTTTCGAGGATGTCGGAGAAGGCGCGGAGAAAGCCGACGAGTTCGAGTATTCGGATCAGGTGGTGGAACGCTTCAAGACCCGCCACCACAAATACCTCATTCCCAACGCCGAAGTATTGAAGCGCCTGCCCGAGGCCGTTTCCAGCATGGCCGAGCCGATGGTGGGACAGGACGCGGTGGCGTTCTACCTGCTCGGCGAGCGGGTGTCGAAAGAGGTCAAGGTGGTGCTCTCAGGCCAGGGCGCGGACGAGGTGTTCGGCGGCTACTTCTGGTATCCGCGCATGGACGAAGCCACCGGCTCCGCCCTCGACCGCTTCCGCAACCACTATTTCGACCGCGACCATGCCGAATACCTGGAAACCGTCGCCCCGGCCTGGCATGTGCCGGACGTCACCGCCGAACTGGTGGAGCGGGAGCTCACCAAGCCCAGGGCGGACACCTTTCTCGACCAGGTCTTGCGCTTCGACGCCACCACCCTGGTCGTCGACGACCCGGTCAAGCGCGTCGACAACATGACCATGGCGTGGGGCCTGGAAGCGCGCGTCCCCTTCCTCGACCACGAACTGGTGGAGCTGGCGGCGAAGATGCCGCCTTCGCTTAAGCTCAAGGAAGGCGGAAAATTTCCGCTCAAGGCCATCGCCCGCGGCCTGATCCCGGACTCGGTGATCGACCGCCCCAAAGGCTACTTCCCGGTACCAGCGCTGAAATACGTGCGCGGCGATTTCCTCGAATTCATGCGCAAAATTCTGATGTCGGACGCCTGCATCAAGCGCGGCCTTTACCAGCGCCCCTATGTGGAAAAACTGTTGGCGGAGCCGGAAGCCCATTTCACCCGCATCCAGGGCAGCAAGCTATGGCATTTGGCACTGCTGGAACTGTGGCTGCAACTGAATGTGGACAACGGCTAGAAGATAGCCGCGAGACGCGGAGGCATCGATGGATGTTTCCCGACTCACAAGAGCCGTTCAGCCTTCTGAGTAATGAAGGTCAGCTATCGGGGGTGTAGCCGCCCTCTCGCCTACTTTCCATGACCTTCGGCTTTTCGGCCTAAGTCGGCATTGAGGAATTTCTATTGCGTCAGAGACAATTGCTAATTTACTTGTTCACAACAAGCAAGCCGTCCAATCAGCCTGCTAGACCGGCTCAGCGGCCATTCATAAAATGAGAGATTCGTCGCTCAGCATGCGTGATTGTGCTTATCGCCGGAATATGAAACGGCTTCTTGTCTAATTGGTTCTTATTTTTTCGGTACGAGCGGGAATAAAAGTTTCTCAGCAAGAACATCACAAATGCATTTGGACTAACAGCCCCATCAACGGGAATTCGACAATTCTCGAACTGGCCTAGTGTCAAATGAGACTTAGGGTGCTCTACCTCTATGTGAGCACAGGGATCGTAATCAAAGCGGATAGGGAATCGCACTAATTTCTTCAGAATCACATCACCATACAACTCATCGTTTTCATATAGATGAGGAGCTTCATCAACTGTGGGCAGAACAAAAGATGGGAAATAGCATAGCCTGTGCTTCGTCATCGTCCCTTCACGATCAAAGGTGTATTGAAAAATGAGCAGGCCGCCGTCCGGCAGTTTGATGTGATAGCCATCATTCCTTTCAATTTCCGTATAAATCTCTTCGTATGAAATATCACGAAGGGAAATTGAGCCAAGAGGAAGACTTCCTATGCTGATCCCTCCCCCGACCAGATTCTGCTCTTTCGGATAGAACTGTTTGACGGACAGATTGGTATATATAAGCCGAGAATATACTTCCCCCAGCTGTTGGCGAACACCCTGTGGCGTCATTTTTTCGAGCGAGGCTTTTGGAGTTTTTGAAGATCGTTGATTAGGCTATCAACATCAATGTCACCGCGTTCAACCGCTGCCTATATCGCCCTGTTCGCGTCCGCTCTTGACCCACTCAGGCATTAATTTGCTGATTGTTGGCATCATTCCGATATGGCAGCCTAAAATCCAATTTTCTCAGAGAAAATCCACGGACTCCTTCACCACTGTTAAAATAGCCGCATGAAACTCTACGGCATCCCCAACTGCAACACCGTCAAAAAGGCCCGCACCTGGCTGACAGAAAACGGCATGACCATCCAGTTCCACGACTTCAAGAAACAGGGCGTCAGCGAGGAACTGCTCAAGGTCTGGCTGAAACAAGTCAGCTGGGAAAAGCTGGTCAACCGCCAAGGCACTACCTGGCGCCAACTGCCGGACGAAGCCAAGGCCGCGGTCTGCGATGAAGCCAGCGCGATCCGGCTGATGCTGGAGAAATCCAGCGTGATCAAGCGCCCGGTGCTGGAAATGGACGGCAAGATCACCCTGGGCTTCGACGCAGCCACTTATCAATCGCTATTCGGAATTAAATAATGGACAACAGCACGCTGGAACTGGCCAAGGCCCTCATCGCCCGCCGTTCGCTCACGCCGGATGACGCCGGCTGCCAGGAGATACTGATCGAACGCCTGGAAAAGCTCGGCTTCAAGATCGAGCGTATGCGCTTCGGCGGTGTCGACAACTTCTGGGCGCGGCGCGGCACTGCCGCCCCGGTGATCTGCTTTGCCGGCCATACCGACGTGGTGCCGACCGGCCCGGTGGAAAAATGGGGCAGCGAGCCCTTCACTCCGACCATTCGCGACGGCATGCTCTACGGGCGCGGCGCGGCGGACATGAAAACTTCCGTCGCCGCCTTTATCACCGCGATAGAAGAATTTATCGCCGCAAATCCCGACGCACCCGGCTCCATCGCCCTGCTGATCACCTCGGATGAAGAAGGCGTGGCGGTGGATGGCACCGTGCGCGTGGTCGAAGCGCTGCAACAACGCGGCGAAGGCATAGACTACTGCATCGTCGGCGAACCCACCTGCGTCTCCCGACTTGGCGACACTCTCAAGAACGGTCGCCGCGGTTCGCTCTCCGGCGACCTGACGGTGGAAGGCATCCAGTGCCACATCGCCTACCCGCACTTGGGCAAGAACCCGATCCACCTTGCCGCCCCGGCCATCGCCGAGCTGGCGAAAACCACTTGGGACGAGGGCAACGAATATTTCCCCCCGACAACCTGGCAAATTTCCAACATCCGCGGCGGCACCGGCGCCACCAACGTCGTGCCCGGTACGGTGGATATCGAGTTCAACTTCCGCTTCTCCACCGCGAGTACCGTCGATGACCTCAAAGCCAAGGTTCACGCCATTCTCGACAAGCATGGGCTGGACTACGATCTGGAATGGTCGCTCTCCGGCAAGCCTTACCTTACCCCAAAAGGAAACCTGGTGGATGCCGTTGCACGCGCAATCAAGGATTCAACGGGTGTGGAAACCGAGCTTTCCACCAGTGGCGGCACCTCAGATGGTCGCTTCATCGCTGACATCTGCCCACAGGTGCTTGAGATCGGCCCGCTCAACGCGACCATCCACAAGATCGACGAATGCGTTGCCGTGGCCGACATCGAACCGCTGAAGGAAATTTACCGGCGCACGCTGACGAATATATTGGTGACAAAATGATTTTTGAAGAAACGAAAGACCGGCTAATTACCGTGCGCGACCTACTGCGTTTCGCAGTAAGCCGCTTCAACCAGGCCGAGCTATTTTTTGGCCATGGCACCACCAACGCCTTCGACGAGGCGGCCTACCTGATCCTGCACACGCTGCACTTGCCGCTGGACCGGCTGGAGCCGTTTCTCGATGCCCGCCTGCTGCCGGAGGAAGTCGATGCCGTGGTGGAAATCCTCCGCCGCCGCGTCGAGGAACGCCTGCCCGCGCCCTATCTCACCCACGAAGCCTGGCTGGGCGACCTGCGCTTTTATGTCGACGAGCGCGTCATCGTGCCTCGCTCCTTCATCGCCGAGCTGCTGCGCGAACAGCTTCAGCCCTGGGTGGAGGACCCTGAAGCCATCACCAGCGGCCTGGACATGTGCACCGGTTCGGGATGCCTGGCCATCCTGATGGCGCTCACCTTCCCCAACGCCCTGATCGACGCGGTCGACCTGTCCACCGATGCGCTCGACGTGGCGCGGCGCAATGTCGCCGACTACGGCTTGGAAGACCAGTTGAGCCTGGTCCAGTCCGACCTGTTCACGGCACTGGAAGGACGGCGCTACGACCTGATCGTGAGCAACCCGCCCTACGTCAACGCGCCCTCGATGCAGACCCTGCCCGAGGAATACCGGCGCGAGCCGGTTGGCGCACTGGCCAGCGGCGAGGACGGCCTGGAGCATGTACGCACGATCCTGCGCGAAGCCCGAAAACATCTGAACAAGGGTGGACTGCTGGTGGCAGAAATCGGCCATAACCGCGATGCGCTGGAAGAAGCTTTCCCTGAACTGCCATTTACCTGGCTGGAAGTCAGCGCCGGCGACGAGCATGTCTTCCTGCTGACCCGAGAACAACTGGTTTGATCCAATTACGCCGTTCGTGCTGAGCTTGTCGAAGCGCGTGTAGGGCGGATGAGCGTAGCGTTATCCGCCGTATGAATAATCCCCATGCGGCGGATAACGCTACGCTCATCCGCCCTACCGTGTTTCCGCCTTACGCGCGTTAAATCAGCGTGATATTGACGACTTGCGCGGACGGCGCGCCGGTTTTTCTGATGCCGCAGCCGGCGCCACTGGAGGATGCGACCTGATCCGGCTTACTCGCTTCTCCTCGTCGGGGCGCGACTGCTTGTCTGCAATGGTGGGGGCTTCTATTCCCGCCCATTTCAATATCTGACGCACCTGTAGCGGATCCAGCTCCATGGTTTGCCCGCGCTTCAGGCGCGGCGGCAGGTTGATCACGCCGAAGCGCACCCGCATCAACCGGCTGACGGTCAGGCCGACTGCTTCGAACATGCGCCGCACCTCGCGGTTACGCCCCTCGCGCAGGACGACGCGGTACCAGTGGTTGATGCCTTCACCGCCCTGGTCGGAAATCGTATCGAAATTCGCCGTGCCGTCCTCAAGCTCGATCCCCGCCGTAAGCTGCTCCAACTGCTCGGGCGTGAGCGTGCCCAGGGTGCGCACGGCGTATTCGCGCTCCACTTCGAAACGCGGGTGCATCAAATGATTGGCCAGTTCGCCGGAGGTGGTAAAAATCAGCAGGCCGCTGGTATTGAAATCCAGTCGCCCGATGGCGATCCACTTCGAGGTTCTCATCTGCGGCAGGCGGTCGAACACGCTGGGACGGCCTTCCGGGTCGTCACGGCTGACGATCTCGCCTTCCGGCTTGTGGTAGAGCATGACGCGCGGCATCTTGCCCGCCGCGCGAACGCGGACGTTCTTGCGATCTACCCGCACCATGTCTTCATCGCCGATGCGCGCGCCCAGTTCGGCCACCTGGCCGTTGACCGTCACCCGCCCGGCCTTGATCAGCTCTTCCATGTCGCGGCGCGAACCCAGTCCGGCCTGGGCCAGGATTTTCTGCAGCTTCTGGGTCGGCTGATGACTTCGACGCACACGCGGCGTGCCTGCTTTGTCGGCTACCTCGTCGTCAACCTCGACTTCATAGACGGGAGCGGGAGCTGTCTCTTCCCTGGCGGGTTTCACTTCGCTTTGCGCCTTCAGCGGCTTGCGAAACGGCGTCTTCTTGCCGCCCCGGAATTCCTGGTTAGTCGCTTTCTTCCTTGGCGGCGAATCGGAGCGCGGTCCGGTGGAATCCTTCTTTTCTGGCATATCGTCCTGCTTTCCGTTATTCGTTAGATGTTGCGATTAAATTCGTGTCAACCTGTTCCATCTGCGGCAATTCTTCCAGCGAGCGCAAACCGAGGTCGTCGAGCATTTGCTTGGTGGTGGCGAACAGCGCCGGCCGGCCCGGCACGTCGCGGTGGCCAACCGCATCGATCCAGCCGCGCTCTTCCAGCGTCCTGATCACCTGGCTGCTGACCGCAACGCCGCGTATATCCTCGATGTCGCCACGCGTCACCGGCTGCTTGTAGGCGATGATCGCCAGGGTTTCCATGACGGCGCGGGAATAGCGCGGCGGCTTTTCCGGATTGAGGCGGTCGAGATGTTTCCGGTATTCGGCGCGCGCCTGGAAACGCCAGCCACTCGCCACGCCGACCAGTTCCACGCCGCGCCCCGTCCAGTCCTGGCGCAGCTCTTCCAGTAGTTTGCGCAGAATGTCCGTGCCCAGTTCGAAGTCGAACAGCTTTTTCAACTCATGCAGGGGAAGCGGCTCCTGAGCTACCAGCAGAGCGGTTTCCAGCACCAGTTTAATCTCTTTCAGATTAGGCGTCTGCATGGCTCAGCTTCACATATATTAGTGCAAAAGGTTCCTGCTGGGTGACCACCACCAGGGACTCACGCACCAGTTCCAGCACGGCGAGAAAGGTCACCACCAACTCCGGTACGCCACGTGTCGGATCGAACAGCGCGCCGAACTCGGCGAAGCGCTCGTCCTTCAGTCGGCGCAGGATGCGGCTCATGTGTTCGCGCACCGACAGCTCCTCACGGCTCACCTTGTGATGGCGATTGGCCCTGGCACGAGCCAGCACGCCCAGCCAGGCCTGTTTCAGATCATCCAGGCCAACTTCCGGCAGGCGCTTTGCCGCTGCCTGCTCCAGCCATACCTGAACCAGGGCGAAATCGCGCCCGGCGACAGGCAGCTCATCCAGCCGCTGTGCCGCCAGCTTCATCTGCTCGTATTCCAGCAACCTTCTGACCAGTTCGGCGCGCGGATCGGTTTCTTCTTCTGTGCTCTCATCGCGGCGCGGCAGCAACATGCGCGACTTGATCTCGATCAGCAGCGCCGCCATCAGAAGATACTCGGCCGCAAGCTCGAGCTGGCCCGAATGCATCATTTCAACGTAATGCATGTACTGCCGGGTCAGCTCTGCCATCTGGATATTGAGAACATCCAGGTTCTGGCGGCGTATCAGGTACAGCAGGAGATCGAGCGGGCCTTCGAAAGTTTCGAGAAAAACCTCGAGCGCTTCGGGCGGAATGTAGAGGTCATGCGGCATCTCGGCGAGCGGCTCACCGTGGATACGTGCAACGGGCGATTGCAGGGTTTCAGTCATCAAAACCTTTAACCACGAATGTCACGAATTACCACGAATTTTCACGAATGGTTTTACTTGTGCCCTCTGTGTATTCGAGTTCATTCGTGAACATTCGTGTAATTCGTGGTTAAGTTTGGTTCAGGAAAATACAATCTTCACCACATCTTTGAATTGTCTCACGAAATGCGCCGTCACGCCTTCCTTTATGTGATCCGGCAGCTCGTCAAAATCGCGCCGGTTGGCTTCAGGGAAAATCAGCTCTGTAATGCGGATGCGCCGCGCCGCAATGACCTTCTCGCGCAATCCGCCGATAGCCAGCACTTCGCCGGTCAAGGTCAGTTCGCCAGTCATGGCGAGCGGACGGGGTATCTTCTCGTGGCGCGCCAGAGACAGCAGCGCGGTGGCCATAGTGACGCCCGCGCTCGGGCCGTCCTTGGGCGTCGCGCCTTCCGGCACATGCAGGTGGACGAAGGCTTCGTCGAAAAATGCCGGGTTGCCCTTGAATACCTTGAGGTGCGACGCTATGTAACTGTAGGCGATTTCCGCCGATTCGCGCATCACCTCGCCGAGCTTGCCGGTGAGCTTGAAGCCGCGATTTTTGGTATGCACCAGAGTTGCCTCGATCGACAGCGTGGCACCCCCCATCGCCGTCCAGGCCAGGCCCGTTACCACACCGATGCCGGTGATGGGCTTTTCCGGCAGGAACACCGGCTTGCCCAGATATTCTTCAACCTCATCGACACCCAGGCGAATTGGCGGCTCATCGCCGCCGACGATCTTCACCACCGCCTTGCGTACCATGCTGCCAAGCTGTTTTTCCAGGTTCCGCACCCCGGCCTCACGCGCAAAGCCCTCGATGACGCGCTTCAGAGCGGCTTCGGTAACGGTAAGATCACCGCGCTTCAAGCCTGCCTTCTTGAGCTGCTTTGGCCACAGATGGTGTTTGGCAATTTGCACTTTCTCGGCAGTGATGTAGCCGGAAAGCCGGATCGTCTCCATCCGGTCCAGTAGCGGCGCGGGAATGGTATCGAGCTGGTTGGCGGTGCAGATGAACAGCACCTTGGACAAGTCGAAACGCACGTCCAGATAGTGATCCAGGAAATCGACGTTCTGCTCGGGATCGAGCACTTCCAGCAGCGCCGAGGCTGGGTCGCCCTGATAGGATGCGCCGATCTTGTCGATCTCGTCGAGCATGATCACCGGGTTGGCCACGCCGCATTCCTTGATCGCCTGGACGAACTTGCCCGGCATGGCGCCGATGTAGGTGCGGCGGTGGCCTTTGATCTCGGCCTCGTCGCGCATGCCGCCCAGAGAGAAACGGTAGAATTTTCGTCCCAGGGCATTGGCGATGGATCGACCGATAGAAGTCTTGCCGACGCCCGGCGGCCCCACCAGCAAAATAATGGAACCGGCAATTTCGCCCTTGAGCGAACCCACGGCGAGGAACTCGATGATGCGTTCCTTGACGTCGTCGAGGCCATCATGATCGTGGTCGAGAATCTTGCGCGCGCGCGCCAGATCGAGCTTGTCCTTGGAAAATTTGCCCCACGGCAACTGGCTCAGCCAGTCGAGGTAATTGCGCGTCACCGCATATTCCGGCGAGCCGGATTCGAGCACCGAAAGTTTCTGCATCTCCTCGTCGACGCGTTTTTGCGCCGATACAGAAAGCTTCAGCTTGGCCAGCCGCTCGCTGAAGCGTTCGATGTCGGCGGTTTTGTCATCCTTGGCCAGCCCCAGCTCCTTCTGGATTTCCTTGAGCTGCTCGCGCAGGAAAAACTCGCGTTGCTGCTTGGTCATCTTCTGCTCGACCTGCTCGCGAATCTGCGACTGCAGCTTGGCGACCTCAAGCTCCTTCTTGATCAGCACCAACACCTTCTCCATGCGGCGACGCAGGTTGAAGGCATCCATCACCGACTGCAATTCCTCTTTCGATGCGGTAGTCAGGGAAGCGGCGAAATCGGCCAGCAATGATGGCTCATTCGGGCTGAAACGGTTGAGGAAGAACTTGAGTTCCTCGCTATACAGTGGGTTGAGTGGCATCAACTCCTTGATGGTGTTGATGATCGCCATTGCGTAGGCTTTCAGCTCATCCTCGTTGCGCGCGATTTCAGAAGGGTACTCGACCTGCACCACGTAGGGCGGCTTGCTGGAAAGCCACTTGACGATGCGGAAGCGGCTCTGGCCCTCGGCAATGAACTGGATCTTACCCTCGGCTCGTACCGGGTGATGCATGCGCACGAGCGTGCCGATGGAGTAAAAATCTTCCGGTCTGGCACCTTCGGTGTGGGGAAGATTGACCAGGATAATGCCCGCCATCTGCTGTGGCGTTTCGCCGATCTTCTTCACCGTCCCCAGCCACGGACCCTCGTTCATCAGCAGCGGTAGTGTCTGCGCGGGGAAAAACGGGCGCTCAGAGAGGGGCAGCAGGTAAAGCGTAGTGGGATAAATACCGGCAGGAACCGGCGCTGCGACTTCCTCTTCGACATCTGTGGAGCGCAGCACCTCGCCTTCGAGGAGTTCCTGGTCTAGCGTGGTTTTCTTTTTTCTCGGCATGATGCTCCTAACATGGAGTTAGCCTAGCCGTAATTCAACCCCATCGCCTCGCGCACGTCACGCATCGTTTCACTAGCCAGCTCACGCGCCTTTTCGCAACCGTCGGAAATGATGTTGCGTACCAGGGTGGGGTCGTCCATGTACATCTGCGCCCGTTCGCGCATCGGCTTCTGCTCTTCCAGCACTGCGTCGATCACCGGTTGCTTGCACTCCAGGCAACCGATACCGGCGGTGGTGCAGCCCTGTCGCACCCATTCCTTTCGGCTTTCTTCAGAATAGACCAAATGAAATTGCCATACCGGACATTTCTCCGGCGTGCCTGGGTCGGCGCGCCGCACCCGCGCCGGATCGGTCGGCATGGTGCGGATTTTCTTCGCCACGCTGTCTTCATCCTCGCGCAGGGAAATGGTGTTGTTATAGGATTTCGACATCTTCTGCCCATCCAGCCCCGGCATTTTTGAAGCTGCGGTGAGTAGCGCTTGCGGTTCGGCCAAGATCATCTTGCCGCCGCCCTCGAGATAGCCGAACAGCCGCTCGCGGTCGCCCAGGGACAGGTTCTGCTGGTCGTTGAGCAAGGCCCGTGCGGATTCCAGTGCCTCGTCGTCGCCCTCTTGCTGGTAGCGGGTGCGCATTTCCTCGTAGAGCTTGGCGCGCTTGCCGCCGAGCTTCTTGATTGCGGCTTCCGCCTTTTCCTCGAAGCCCGGCTCGCGTCCGTAAAGGTGGTTGAAGCGCCGCGCCAGCTCGCGCGTAAACTCGATGTGCGGCACCTGATCCTCGCCCACCGGCACCTGGTTCGCGCGGTAGATCAGGATATCCGCCGCCTGCAGCAGCGGGTAGCCAAGGAAGCCGTAGGTACTCAAATCCTTTCCGCTGAGTTTTTCCTGCTGGTCCTTGTAGGTCGGCATCCGCTCCAACCAGCCCAGTGGCGTCATCATCGACAGCAGCAGGTGCAGTTCGGCGTGTTCGGGCACGCGCGACTGGATGAACAGGGTCGCACGGGACGGGTCCACCCCGGCGGCAAGCCAGTCGATCACCATGTCCCAGACGCTCTGTTCGATGATGCCTGGCGTGTCGTAATGGGTGGTCAGCGCATGCCAGTCGGCGACGAAAAACAGGCATTCGTATTCATGCTGCAGCTTCACCCAGTTTTTCAGCACGCCGTGATAGTGGCCAAGATGCAGGCTGCCGGTCGGGCGCATGCCGGACAAAACGCGTTCAGTAAACATATTATTTGGAAACCTATAACAAAATAAAAATCCTGCCACAGAGAACACAGAGAAGACAAGCCATTTCCAGCTCTGTGTTCCCGGTGTTCTCTGTGGCTAAAGTCTTTTGCTTGCTGTCCTCGTCAAATACCGAATAGCAGCAATATCAACGATTTCGTCACGTTAATCAGCGGCCACAGGATGACCCCCAACACCCCGCTGAACAACAGGACCACCAGTACGATCAAGCCATAGGGTTCCAGCAGGGAATAGCGGTAGGCCAACCGGTCCGGCAACAGGCTGACGGCGATGCGTCCGCCGTCCAGCGGCGGCAGCGGCAGCAGGTTAAGCACCATCAGCACAATATTGATATTGATCCCGGCCATGCCCATCAGCGACATCGGCAGGGAAAGCGCGCTTTCCGGCATCATGTTGGCCAGCTTCATCACCACCGCCCAGCCGAGCGCCATGGCCAGGTTTGCGCCTGGCCCGGCCAGGGCAACCCACAGCATATCCTTCTTCGGATTGCGCAAGCGGTTGAAATTCACCGGCACCGGCTTGGCCCAGCCGAACAGGATGCCGCCCAGGAACATGGTCAGAAGGGGAACCAGCACGGTGCCGACCGGATCGATGTGGCGCAGCGGGTTAAGGCTGACGCGTCCCAGCATGTAGGCGGTGGTATCGCCATTATACTTGGCGACGTAGCCGTGCGCCGCCTCGTGCAGCGTGATGGCAAACACCACCGGCAAGGCATAAACGGCGATCTGCTGTACGATGCTTAATTCCATTTAATCTTCTTCCAGTCCAAACGGTTTAATGTCGCCCTTACCCCGCCGCACCAGCACCGGCGTCTCGCCGCTCAGGTCGATCACGGTGGTGGTGTCCACGTCGCCATAACCGCCATCCACAATCAGGTCAACCTGACGCTCGAGCAAGTCGCGAATATCATAAGGGTCGTTGAGCGGCTGATCGTCCCCGGGCAATTGCAGGGTCGTACTCAGCAATGGCCCACCCAGTTCGGCCAGCAGCGCCTGGAGAATCGGGTGATCCGGCACGCGCAGGCCGACGGTCTTGCGCTTCGGGTGCTGCAATCGCTTCGGCACCTCCCGCGTCGCCTCCAGGATGAAAGTGTAGCAGCCCGGCGTATTCGCCTTGAGCAGCCGGAACTGGCGGTTGTCCACTTTGGCATAAACGGAAATCTCGGCCAGGTCGCGGCATACCAGGGTCAGCGGATGGTCTTCATCCACGCCGCGGATCGCGCGGATGCGCTGCTGCGCCTCCTTGTCGCCCAGGCCGCAGCCCAGAGCGTAACTGGCGTCGGTCGGATAGGCGATCACCCCGCCGTTGCGAATGATTTCCACCGTCTGGTGAATCAGGCGCGGCTGCGGGTTTTCGGGGTGAATGACAAAAAACTGGGACATGGCGGATCAGTCCGTAGGGCGGATGAGCGTAGCGTTATCCGCCAAATCAGGAACCCGTGCGGCGGAAGGCGCTTCGCTTTTCCGCCCTACATGCTCTTGCGACTCAGCACTCATCTCCGGCCAGTTGTGCCACACCGGCTTGCAGCCGGACGGCAGCGCGGGCAAACGGCCCAGATCCATGTAGCTTTCGCCCACACCGTGAAAATCGGAACCGCAGGAAGCCAGCAAATCGAATTCCCTGGCATAGTCGGCAAATTGAATGAACTGTTCGGTGGTATGGTTGCCCGTCACCACTTCGATCGCCTCGCCGCCGGCTTCCTTGAAATCGGCGATCAGGCCGCCCAGATTGGTCCTGCCCAGATCGTAGCGGCCAGGATGGGCAAGCACCGCGATCCCGCCGCTCGCACGAATCCAGCCGATTGCATCGTCAAAATCGGCCCAGCGGTGTTCCACATAGCCCGGCTTGCCCTTGACCAGGTATTTTTTGAACACGGTACGGG
>CAYGNO010000023.1:0-21509 GCA_964351305.1 uncultured Sulfuricella sp. | reverse complement strand
GAATGCGGTCGCAAATCGCGGCGAGGGCGCCGCTCCTACAGCGGTGTTTTGGCTCCAATGGATTATCTGGGTTAAGGTGTTCTCTTAATTTTGTTAGGCAATCGACATGTTCAACGATAAATCGATCCTGATCACAGGTGGCACGGGTTCCTTCGGCAAGAAATTCATTAAAACCGTCCTGGCTCGTTACAAGCCGCGTCGTGTCATCGTTTATTCCCGTGATGAACTGAAGCAGTTTGAAATGCAGCAGGAGTTTAATTCTCCGGTAATGCGCTATTTCATTGGCGATGTGCGAGACAGTCAGCGGTTGGTGCAGGCGATGCGCGGCGTGGATTTCGTGGTGCACGCGGCAGCGCTGAAACAGGTGCCGGCGGCGGAATACAACCCGATGGAGTGCATCAAAACCAATATCCACGGCGCCGAGAACGTGATCAATGCCGCGCTGGAAAACAATATCGAGAAGGTCATCGCCCTTTCCACCGATAAGGCCGCGAACCCCATCAATTTATACGGTGCGACCAAGCTGGTTTCGGACAAGCTGTTCGTCGCCGCCAACAACATCGCCGGCGGCCACCAAACCCGCTTTGCCGTAGTGCGCTACGGTAATGTGGTAGGTTCGCGCGGTTCAGTTGTTCCTTTCTTCAAGAAACTGATCGATGGAGGGGCAAAGGAACTACCGATTACCGACCCACGCATGACGCGCTTCTGGATTACGCTGCAAGATGGCGTGGATCTGGTTTTTAAAAGCTTTGAGCGGATGTATGGCGGAGAGATATTCGTACCTAAAATTCCTTCTGCGCGCATGACCGATCTTGCGGCTGCCATGGCGCCAAATCTCCCAACCAAAATCATCGGCATCCGTCCGGGCGAGAAACTGCATGAAATTATGTGTCCTCTGGATAATGCTCATCAAACGCTGGAATTTGCCGACCATTATGTGATCTGCCCAGCGATTACCTTCATTATTCAAGTTGACTATAAGACCAATGCTATTGGCGAACCAGGGAAGCCGGTTGCAGAAGGTTTTGAATACAGTTCAGGCACCAATCCCCATTTCTTGACGGTAGGGGAATTGCAGGAACTGGATAGAATTTATGAATCATGATTCCCTATGGCCGGCAGGACATTAGCGAGGAAGATATCCAGTCAGTGGTGGAGGTGCTGCGCTCCGATTGGCTGACTCAGGGGCCGGCGGTCGAGCGCTTCGAACAGGAAGTCGCGCGTTATTGCGGCGCTAAATACGCCGTCGCGGTCAGCAGCGCCACCGCCGCCCTGCACATTGCCTGCCTCGCTGCCGGACTGAAATCCGGTGACGCGCTCTGGACTTCCCCCAACACCTTTGTCGCATCCGCCAATTGCGGGCTCTACTGCGGCGCGCACCCCGATTTCGTCGATATTGATCCCCGTACCTACAATCTGAGCGTCGATGCGCTGGAGGAAAAGCTGGCGCGGGCCGAAAAACAGGGCCGCCTGCCCGGAGTCGTCATTCCTGTGCACTTCGCCGGCCAGTCCTGCGACATGGATGCTATTGCTGAACTTGGCAAACGCTATGGTTTTGCCGTGATCGAGGACGCCTCGCACGCCATCGGCGGCCGTTATCGCGACACCAAGGTGGGATCGTGCGCTTTTTCCGACATGACGGTGTTCAGTTTCCATCCGGTAAAAATCATTACCACCGGCGAGGGTGGGATGGTTCTGACCAACCGCCAGGACCTTTACGAGAAACTGGTTCGCCTTCGCTCCCATGGGATCACGCGCGACCCTGTGTTCATGGAAGGCGAATCGGACGGGCCGTGGTACTACCAGCAGATTGAGCTGGGTTTCAATTACCGTATTACGGATATTCAGGCGGGGCTGGGGGCAAGCCAGATGCGGCGCCTGGATCAGTTTGTGGAGCGCAGGCGGAATCTGGCGGAACGTTACGATTCGCTTCTCGCCGGGTTGCCTCTAACGCTGCCTTGGCAGCATCCCGATGCCTATTCGTCCTTTCATCTCTATGTGGTACGGCTTCGCCTCGATCTTATCGGCAAGACCCATCGACAGGTGTTCGAGGAACTACGGCAGCATGGAATCGGCGCTAATCTGCATTACATACCCGTTCATACCCAACCGTATTACCAAAAAATGGGTTTTCGCAAGGGGGATTTCCCTGAAGCGGAGAGGTATTATGGGGAGGCCATCAGTCTGCCCTTATATCCCGGACTGACCGGGAATGAACAGGATTACGTCGTTTTGACACTGAGGAATATTTTCCAGTGAAAGTTGTTATCATCGTTCAGGCGCGCATGACCTCGACTCGCCTCCCCGGCAAGGTCTTGAAGCAAATCCAGGGGAAATCCCTGCTCGAATATCAGCTTGAACGGTTGCGGCGAGTGAAGCTTGCGGATGAAATTGTCATCGCCACAACTACCAACGAAACCGACTACCCTATTGTGGAATTTTGTGAGCGACTTGGTGTGGCCTGCTTTCGCGGTTCCGAACACGACGTCCTGGCAAGATACCATGATGCCGCCACTTTGCACCAGGCGGATACGGTGGTTCGTGTCACCTCCGACTGCCCCTTGATAGACCCAGCGGTAATTGATCAAGTAATCGGTTTTTACCTTGATCATATCGAGGAATATGACTACGTGACCAACTGCCTGAAGCGAACCTATCCGCGCGGCATGGATGTCGAAGTGTTTTCTTTTCATGTCCTGCATGAGGCCTTTGTGGAGGCCGCCGAACCGGAGGAGCGCGAACATGTCACGCCTTTCATCTACCATCATCCGGAGCGTTACCGGCTGGCCAATATTGCTTATTCAGAAAATCAGGGGAACCACCGCTGGACCGTGGATACGCCGGAGGATTTCGAGTTGGTGGAAAAAATACTGACTGCGCTTTATCCCGCGCCCCCCGCCTTCTCGCTGGAAGATGTGCTGGATTTGCTGCGGAGACATCCCGACTGGGCAAACATCAATGCCCATGTGGAACAGAAGAAGCTTGGGCAATAAAGGAAGAAACATGAGCGATCAATACCAAACCGAACAGGAACGCTTCTGGGCGGGCGAATTCGGGAACAGCTACGTGGAGCGGAACAAAGGCGAGCAACTGGTGGCGGGTAACCTTGCCCTGTTCTCGAAGATACTTGCACGTACCGAGTCGGTACGTTCGGCAATCGAATTCGGTGCCAACATCGGACTCAACCTGATAGCGCTGCGCCAGTTGTTGCCCGAAGCCGATCTGTCGGCCATCGAAATCAACCAGAAGGCCGTCGAATCGCTGCGCCGACAGGAGGGGATCAACGTCTATTCCCAGTCTATCCTGGATTTCTCCCCGGATCGCACGCGCGATCTGGTACTGGTCAAAGGTGTACCCAGATATGCTGCCGCGCGTTTATGACCTACTGCATCAGGCCAGCCAGCGCTATATCTGCGTGGTGGAATACTACAACCCCTCACCCGTGACCATTCCCTACCGGGGGGAAACCGACAAACTGTTCAAGCGCGATTTCGCGGGCGAAATGCTGGATCGCTTCAGCGATCTGCGCCTGGTGGATTATGGCTTCAGCTATCACCGCGACAACAATTTTCCTCAGGATGACGCCAACTGGTTTTTGCTCGAAAGAACCAAGCCATGAAGGTATTTGTCCGTGCCGATTCCTCGGTGGAAATCGGCACGGGGCACATTATGCGCTGCCTAGTGCTCGCCGATTTCCTGCGCACCCGTGGAGCGGAGGTGGCATTCGTCTGCCGCAGACTGCCGGGTGACGCTTGTCCGCTGGTGGAGGGTAAAGGCTATAGGGTGCATCGGTTGCCGCTTGGAGAAGATGCTTCCCGGCAGGCCGATGCAGAGGCGACTGTAGACGCATTGCGCGAAGCTGCCGGCATCGTGGATTGGGTCGTGGTGGACCATTACCGGCTGGGTGAAACCTGGGAGCGAAGTTTGCGGCGGCAAGCGCACAACATCATGGTCATCGACGATCTGGCCGACCGGCGCCACGATAGCGACCTGCTGCTTGATCAGAACTATTACGACGATGCGGAGAAGCGTTACCTCGGCCTGCTACCCGAGAATTGCCGTAGGTTTCTCGGCCCGCGCTATGCACTGCTGAGAGAAGAGTTCCGTGCGGCCAAGAGAACGCTCAGAGCGAGAGACGGGACGGTCGGGCGAGTGCTGGTGTTCTTCGGGGGAACCGATCCCACCAATGAAACGGCCAAGGCCTTGGTGGCGCTGGCTTCGATGAGTGGCCGAAGTTTTGCGGTGGACGTGGTGGTGGGAAGCGGCAATCCGTTTCGCATGGACATACAGGAGACTTGCCGGGTTATGGAAGGGGTAGCCTACCATTGCCAGGTGGACAATATGGCGCAGTTCATAGCCAGCGCGGATCTGGCGCTGGGGGCGGGTGGTACGACGACTTGGGAAAGATGCTGCCTTGGCCTGCCCACCATAACGGTGGTGACTGCGGCAAATCAGGGCGAGACCACAGACGCTTTGGAACGGGCGGGCGTGACATGGAATCTGGGGTGGCACGAGGGCGTTACGGCGGCAATGATGGCGGAAGCGATTCGGCGAGGTTGTAGGGAACCTGCGGCACTACTGGAAATGGGTAGGCGCGCAATCGGGGTGATGGGCGGAAACGACGATGCCGGGCAGAATGCCCTGCTGGACGCGCTGGAACAGCGTTGACGCAACTGGGACGGATGCAAGATGAACGGGGATCGGGAATGCAAAACCCATTGGTGTACAAAAACCATTTCGGCTTCTATGAGCTGACGGACAAGCCGTCGCAGGAATATCTGAAGAAATACTATGCGGAGAAGTACTATCAGCAATCGCTCAGCACGTATCAGCAAACCTACTCCAAGGAAGAGATCGCCTATATGGGAAACAAGCTGGGACAGAAATATCTTGCCGCCGGCAAATTGCTCGCAACCCCCGCAGAGACGAAGCGGAGATTCCTGGATGTTGGTGCCGGGGAAGGATGGGCGCTCGCCTATTTCAGGGCGCAAGGTTGGCATTGCATGGGCCTTGATTACAGCGAATACGGATGCAGGACACACAATCCGGATTGCGTGGCGGATCTGATGGTGGGCGACATATACGAGAGTATCGATAAACTCGTACAGGAAGGCCGCAAGTTCGATTTGGTGCTGCTGGACAACGTCCTGGAGCACGTGCTTGATCCGCTTTCTCTGTTGATCAGTATACGCAGCTTGACTGCGCCCGGTGGTGTGCTGATCGTCGAAGTGCCCAACGATTTTTCCGTCGTACAGCAACATCTGCTCGACAATGCTTACGTTTCCCGGCCTTTCTGGATTGCGATTCCAGACCATATTTCCTATTTCAATCGCGATGGCCTAACGATTTTGTGCGAAGAAGCTGGATGGAGGACGCAATGCGTATTGGGGGATTTTCCTATAGACTTCAGCTTGTTCAACGAAGCCACCAACTATGTGGAAAACCAGTCAACCGGCAAGCCTTGTCATCGGGTCAGGGTGGCGGTGGAAAACCTGATGCACGCCGTATCGCCGGAAAAGACGAACGTCCTTTACGAGGCTTTGGCTGATCTGGGGATGGGGCGTCAATTGATAGGTTTTTTCCAGGAAAAACCGGGAGTGGGTAAATGAATACAATAAGAACATTGGGCGGATCCAAGGAATCCGAAATCAAGAACCGGGCGGACTTCCTCCAGCTATTCAGGCAAGCGCCGATCCCTGATGATGAGTTACTGAATAACCTGGGGCTGTATCTCAGTCGGCAGACGTTGTCGCGCATCCTGTTCATGCACGATCTGTATCAGAAAATCGTCGGTGTGCATGGCGTGGTCATGGAGTTCGGTGTGCGCTGGGGACAAAACCTGGCGCTCTACGAATCTTTTCGTGGCATCTACGAGCCATATAACTACAACCGCAAGATTATCGGATTCGATACGTTTTCCGGATTTCCTGAGGTGCATGATAAGGATGGAAGCCGGGTGGCCGTGGGCGATTACGGCGTTACGGATCAATATGAGGACTACCTAGAGCAGGTGATGGATTACCACGAGTCCGAGAGCCCCATTGCCCACAAGAAGAAATATGAGTTGGTGAAAGGGGACGCCACCCAGACCATCGGTCAGTACCTTGATGCACACACAGAAACCATCGTCGCGCTGGCTTATTTCGATTTCGATATTTATTTGCCCACAAAAAAATGCTTGGAAGCGGTCATGGAGCGGGTAACCAAGGGCAGTATCGTAGCGTTCGACGAACTAAATTGCCCGGAATTTCCGGGCGAAACGCGGGCGGTACAGGAGGTGCTCGGGCTAAATCGCTACGCAATTCGCAGGAGTCCGCTCAATCCCCTGTGTTCCTATATCGTGGTCGAATAATCTTCGTCGTCGCGATGTGTGACCCCATGACAGAACTAGAATTTACGCATTGCTGATGCTGCAGCCTGTAAACGATTCCGATCTGGCGCTTATCCTCAAGTGGCGCAACCATCCCGAAGTCAGGAAGGTGATGTTCACCGACCGGGAGATATCCTTGGCCGAGCATTTGGCATGGTGGGAAAGGGTGAAGGCCGACCAGGGCAGGAAGGTTTACCTCTTCCTGTTCCGTGGTCAGCCGGTTGGGGTTGTAAATTATTTCGATATTGAACCGGAGCGGCGGCGTTGCCACTGGGGTTTCTACCTTGACATCGGGCGCGACTGGGCGCCGGGCGAGCGGCTTGATGCCTGGCTGGCGCTGGAGCAAGAGGCGATCCGGCACGCCTTCGGCCCCTTGGGGTGCGATACGCTGGTTTGCGAAACCTTTGCCTTTAATGATCATGTTCTGGCGCTGCACAGGAAACTTGGTTTCGAGGAGATTGAATCTTTCGAGCGGGAAAAGGATGGTCAGCCACAGAAGGTCATCGTGATGGCGCTGAAAAAGCCTGTAGCGGCGCGGTTGCAAGTGGCGTTTCTCGGCAGTGCCAACTGGGAGCTCATCGCGCAGGATTTTGTGCGCGAGTATCGGACCATAACAGGGGAAGCGACCGAGGTGTTGCCGTTACCCTTCGGCCAGTACCGAACCCTGTTGGCCGATGCGGGGTCGGCGCTACGCATCGCCGACCCGGACTACTGCTTTTTTTGCGAACGTTTCGAGGACTTGCTGGAGGGGGCATACGCCATCTTCGATGACGTGAGTCGCGCTGCGCTGGAAAGCAAGTTCCACGACTATCTGGAACTGATCCGCGCCGCCCGCGAGCACATGGCCGGCCGCTTCCTTGTGATGGATCTGGCGCCGGTGCGGCCTGTTGCCGCCACCCTGGACAGTGCGTGCTATGAAGAAAATTCTGAAATGGGGTTCGTAAATAGCCTCAATAAGCGCTTGTCCGAGTATTGCGCTACGCTTGCGGATTGCCATGTGGTGCGGCTTTCGGTGCTGGTGCAGGCATGGGGCGCCAGGCAGGCGAACCCGGGGAAATACTGGCATCTGGGGCGAATCGCCTTCCCGGCGCCTTTCGGCCAGGCATTGAACCGCAGGCTGATCCAGACCATGCTTGCTTTGAATGGGAAAACCGCACGGGTTCTCGTCCTGGATCTGGACAACACGCTGTGGGGCGGGGTGATCGGCGACGACGGCATGGGTGGCATCCGGCTGGGCGGGGATTATCCCGGCAGCGTGTTTGCCGAGATACAGGAAACCCTCAAGACTTTCCGCAATCGCGGCGTGGCGCTGACGATATGCAGCAAGAATACCGAAGGGGTGGCGCTGGAAGCGATCGACACTCATCCAGAAATGCGCTTGCGCTCCGACGATTTCGCCGTGATCAGGATCAACTGGAATGACAAGGCCGCCAACATCCGCGAAATTGCCGAAGAGATCGGGGTCGGGCTTTCCTCCCTTTGCGTGATCGATGACAGCCCCTACGAGCGCGAGGCGATACGCCGGATGCTACCTGGCACCATCGTTCCCGAGTTGCCGGGCGACGTGACTCTATGGCCGGCCTTTCTGCTGGATCATCCCTACCTCGGAAGCCTGCGCCTTACCCAGGAAGACCGGGAAAGGGCAGACCGCTACCGGTTAAAGGCCCACATCCAGAAAGAAGCCGCAGGCTTCAGCGACAAGCAGGATTACTGGCGCAGTTTGGAGATGCACCTCTATTTCCATGATTTCAGCAACGCCAACCAGCAACGGGTGCTTCAGTTGCTGAACAAGACCAACCAGTTCAACATGACCACCCGGCGCTACGGCGAGACCGATCTGAGCCGTATCCGGCAAGAGGGCGGCATAATTATCCCGGTTGGCCTGTCGGACAAGTATAGCGAGCGGGAAATCGTCGGCGTGTTGGTGCTGCTGTCATCCGGGGCGCAGGCTGCGACGCTGGTCATCGACTCGTTCCTGCTCTCTTGCCGGGTGCTGGGACGTAGCGTGGAAACCGGCATACTCGGCTGGATCTGCCGCTATGCAAGGGACAAAGGATACCGCTCTCTCGAAGGGCGGTTCTTTGCGACCGAAAGAAACCAGCCCGCCGGCACGGTATACCGGGAGCACGGCTTTGCCGATGCAGGGGCGGGGCGATGGCTGCTGGATATGGAACGGGCGGCAGTGGCGCTGCCCGAATGGTTTGCAATTACCGACGAGTTGAAAAAATGATGCAATCTCTGCTGGTGTTGATGGAAGTGCTGTATGTGGATCATGTGGCGGTCACCACTCCGGTCTTTGACCAGACTCTGGCCAATTATCTCGGCCTGCCCGGATCGCGCCTGCTGAGGGGGCCGGCGCTGAACCCGGTGCAGAAAGTGTCTTATGCCTTCGTCGCGCTACGGGAAGGAATGACGGTCGAGGTGCTAGGTCTTGCCGAAGATTCCCCTATCGAACGTCATGTGAAACAGGGTGGAGGGCCTTACCATTTCTGCTATGCCGTCGCGAACATGGAGGCGTCGATCTCCGGCGCGGAATCCGCAGGCGCCAAATTGCTGGCGAGCCCGGTGGCAGACATTGCGTTTGACGGGCGGCGCGTGGCTTTCCTGTATCACGAGGCGCAGGGCGTATTCGAACTATTGGAAGCCTTCCCGAGCCAGAAGAGTGGCTCCGTCATGGCCGATGGCAATAGGAGGACAGCCCCCCCGAATATCTCGATGCCACAAACCGATGTTTCTGTCGCGGACACGGACACGGACACGGACAAGCGACTGCGTAAAGTGTTCGGCAGGGTTTTCCCCCTGATCGGTGAAGCCGACATAACCGCAACCGCGATCAATATCACGCCGGGTTGGGATTCGCTGACCCACATCCGGTTGATGATGGAAATCGAGGCGGAATTCGCCATCGACATTTTGCCGGATGACATCGGCAGGCTGACCAACTATTGCAGCATTCTGAAAAAACTGGAAAGGGACGTGCGATGAACCCCAATTCACGTATTCACATCGGAAACGTGCCGGTGGGCCGTAACTGTCCACCGCTTGTCATTGCCGAGATGTCCGGCAACCACAATCAGTCGCTGTACCGTGCGCTCGCCATTGTGGATGCGGTCGCCAAGTCGGGCGCACATGCCCTGAAAATCCAGATACATATTCAAGGGGTGATTGCATGAACATCCCTGCCAATTCAAGCGCCAACGATGAACATATCAGACGTGTTCTGGAAAGGCATCCATGCATTCGCCTGGCGGTACAGTTTGGGTCTTTGGCCAAGGGGGGGGCGCGCAGTGACAGCGACCTCGACCTGGCCGTTAGCGCCGATCATCTTCTTAACGCGAATGAAAAAATGCAACTGGTCGCCGAACTGGCCGAGGCCACAGGGCGTCCGGTTGATCTGGTGGACCTGGCAACAGTCGGGGAACCCTTGCTCGGACAGATTTTGAAGGGCGGGAAAAGGCTGCTGGGCGAAGATGACCGCTTTGCAGCGTTGCTTCTCAAGCATCTGTTCGACGAGGCCGATTTCATGCCCTATCGCAGAAGAATCCTGGTGACCTGCTCCCTGCCAGCCATACCAATTTAAAGTAGAGAACAGGCTCTCTGAATCGCCCCGATTCCGTAAAAAAGGAAAACAGCTTTGATGACAAGATGCCGCGATCAAAGGCCGGAATTTGTCATCAACACCCTAAACAGCTACACTTAATCCAATACGGGAAGGGAAGGCCATGGGCGACAATGTAGAAAACCTAATTATTGAACACTTGCGAGCTTTACGAGCTGGGCAAGATCGAATAGAAAACGAATTAAAAGAAGTTAAGCACCGCCTCACAGGCGTTGAATCTGGCATTGCCGGAATTCGCAGAGATAACGCCGGTATACAGGAAGATGTTTATGGACAACAGGCAGCAATCGACAAGATTAAAGATAGAATAGACCAGATCGAAAAATTACTAGAACTTAGACACGCATAAACAAAGGGGCTTCGGCCCCTTTGCTTTTTGGTGACACCTGGTCGACGCCGGCGAAATGTTTCTGTCACCATTCAACCTTAAAACAGTAGTTAGCCACAGATAAACACGGATTAACACAGATAAAACAAAGCACTGCTTAAAGCTTTACTCTCACCCATAAGGTGAATCGGTAAAAGACGGCAACTCATTGATAATCCGTGTGCATCTGTGGTAATCCGTGGATGAACTGCGTTTTTCAGGTTCAAATCTTTTGAACCTGCAACACCCGATGAATGGCGCAATCCATATTCAAGGAATAATTGCATGAACATCCCCGCCAATTCAAACGCCAATAACGATGAACATATCAGACGTGTTCTGGAAAGGCATCCATGCATTCGTCTGGCGGTACTGTTTGGGTCTTTGGCCAAGGGGGGGGCGCGCAGTGACAGTGACCTCGACCTGGCCGTTAGCGCCGATCGTCTTCTTGACGCGAATGAAAAAATGCAACTGGTCGCGGAATTGGCGGAAGCAATGGGGCGTCCGGTTGATCTGGTGGATCTGTCAACAGTCGGAGAACCCTTGCTCGGACAGATTTTGAAGGGTGGAAAGCGGCTGCTGGGCGAAGACGGCCGCTTTGCAGCGTTGCTTCTCAAGCATCTGTTCGACGAGGCCGATTTCATGCCCTATCGCAGAAGAATCCTGGAAGAAAGGAGAAAAGCTTGGATCGGGATCTGATCGAACAAAAGCTGGAATCCCTGCGCAAGGCCCTTCGCCGCGTGGCGGAAAAATGCCCTGCGACACCGGAAACCCTGAAGCAGGACGTCGATGCCCAGGATATTGTTTCCTTGAACCTGACCCGCGCCGTACAGTTTTGCGTGGATATCGGCGCTCACCTCATTTCCGGATTGGAACTCCCCCCTCCCGACACCATGGGCCAGACATTCGATACCTTGGCCGAGGCGGGAATCATCCGGAATGAACTGGCCACCCGGATGAAAAATGCGGTTGGATTCCGCAATCTGGCGGTTCATAATTACGATGCCATCAACTGGGAAATCGTCCACGCCATTGCCAAGACCCGTTTGACGGATTTCGAGGAATTCGCCCAAGCTGTCGTCAGTGCGTTAAACAAGGGAGCATGACCCATGTGCGTCACCGAATTTGAAATCGCCGGGCGCAAAATTGGATCGGGCCATCCCCCTTTTGTCATCGCCGAGATGTCCGGAAACCATAACCAGTCTTTGGAGCGAGCTTTGGCCATCGTCGAGGCGGCAGCCCAGGCAGGCGCACATGCCCTGAAAATCCAGACCTACACCGCGGATACCATGACCCTGGATCTGACCGAGGGCGAGTTTTTCATCGGCGACAGCGGCAGTCTGTGGCAGGGCAAATCCCTCTACAAACTTTATCAGGAAGCCTACACGCCTTGGGAATGGCATAAGCCCATCTTCGACCGTTGCCGGGAATTGGGGATGATCGGCTTCAGTACGCCGTTCGACGAAACCGCAGTGGACTTCCTGGAATCGTTGAATGTGCCCTGCTACAAGATCGCCTCTTTCGAGAATACAGACCTTCCCCTGATCCGCAAGGTCGCCGCGACCGGAAAACCGATGATCGTTTCCACCGGTATGGCCAACGCTGCGGAACTGGATGAAACAGTACGGACCATCCGCGCAGCAGGTTGCGAAAATTTCGTGCTGCTCAAATGCACCAGCAGCTACCCCGCCACACCGGAAAACACCAACCTGCAAACCATCCCCCACATGAGCGAGCTGTTCGGCTGCCAGACCGGCTTGTCCGACCACACCATGGGCATCGGTGCGGCGGTAGCCGGCGTGGCGCTGGGCGCCACCGTAATCGAAAAGCATTTCACCCTGCGCCGCGCCGACGGCGGCGTGGATTCGGCATTCTCCCTGGAACCGGATGAAATGCATGCTTTGGTGGTTGAAACAGAACGCGCCTGGCAGGCGCTTGGCGCGGTTCGCTACGGGCCATCCGTCGCGGAAAAGCCCTCGTTGCAACACCGCCGCTCCCTCTACGTGACGCAGGACATCAGTACTGGCGAACCCTTTACACGGGAAAACGTGCGGGCCATTCGGCCAGGTTTCGGCCTCCCCACAAAATATCTGGAAATCTTCCTGGGCCGCAAAGCGGACCGGGATATCAAGAAAGGTACACCTCTCGGCTGGGAATTGCTTTCGTAGCCTGTAACCACTCATCACCCCATCAGGAACCCCATGAAAGTCGTCGCCATTATCGAAGCCCGCATGAAATCTACCCGTCTGCCGGGAAAGAACTTGCGCCCCATTCTCGGCAAACCGATGCTGGAAATGCTGGTCGAACGCCTGCGGCACGCAAAATCACTGGACGGCGTGGTGGTCGCCACCACCACCGACCCGTCCGATGATGCCATTGAGGAAGCCTGCACCCAGATTGGCGTGGGTTGTTATCGAGGCAGCATGGACGACGTGCTGGATCGGGTGTTGCGGGCGGCGCAAACTTTCGGTGCGGAAACCATTGTTGAAATCACTGGTGATTGCCCATTGACCGACCCCGGCATTGTGGATCAGACGGTAGAATTTTTTTTGGAAAGCAAATACGATTACGTCAGCAATGCTCTTCAATTAACCTATCCGCTAGGAATCTCGGTGGGGGTTTTCCCTGTTAAGGTGCTGGAAGAAGTATCGAGCCTTACGCAAGATCCGGCGGATCGGGAGCACGTTTCACTGTACATCTATGAGCACCCGGAAAGATACGCTCTCCACAATATTGAAAGCGGCCTGCCCGAAAAATACCGGGATTACCGCCTGACGGTCGATACCCCTGAGGATTTCGCATTGATCAGTGCGATTTTCGAGGCGCTGTATCCCGGCAAGCCGACGTTTGACCTTGGCGATATGCTGGCCTTTCTGGATAGCAATCCGGCTCTGCTTGAACTCAACCGTGGCATTCAGCAAAGATCGGCGCGATAGATGGTTTATCGAGCTGCTATTGCCGGTTGTGGCCTGATCGGCAGCGAGTTTTCAGATACCGCGAGCCTGCCGGGAGTCTGGTCCCACGCAGCCGCCTATGCGGCTTGCCCGGATACGGAATTAGTGGCGATATGCGACCGGGATGAGGCCAGGCTGGATCGTTGTGGAGAACGCTGGAACGTGGCGGCACGTTATCGTGACTTCGCCCAAATGCTCGATGCCGAGCGACCGGAAATCGTGAGTATCTGCACCCCGGATCACACCCATTACGCGCTCATTCGCACAGCCCTGGAGCATCCCGCTGTGCGTGCGGTGCTTGCCGAGAAACCCCTTGCCCTGAACCTGGAACAAGCCGACGAACTGGTCAAGACTGCTGCTGCACGCGGCGTAATACTGGCCGTGAATTATTCTCGCCGTTATGCGCCGGGTTTCGAGCGGCTTCGGGAAATGATCGCCGCAGGCACGCTTGGCGCCCTCCAGGCGGTGTCGGGTTTTTACACCAAGGGCACGCTGCATAACGGCAGCCACTGGTTCGATCTGGCAAATTTCCTGATTGGCCCGACGCGCCAGGTTAGCGGTATCAATCGCATGGGTGAGGCAGGTGATGACCCCACCCTGGATGTGATGCTGGAGTTCGAATGTGGCGCGGCAGGCTATTTGCATGGCTGCGATGCTGCCGCTTATGCCCTGTTCGAAATGGACATCGTGGGTAGCAAGGGGAGGGCGCGTATTGTCGATTCGGGTTTCGTCATCGAGATTTACGGCATAGAGGCCAGTCCATTCGGAGCGGGCTACCGAAAGCTGGGGCTTCAGGAAAAAATCGAGGGCGGATTGGGGGATGCCCTATTGGCAGCGGTTGCGGACATGGTTCAGTGTTTGCGTGAGGGCGGGGCTCCGCGCTGTTCGGGCAGCACAGCGTTGCAGGCGCTGAGAATTGGCTTTGCTGCCCATCACTCGGCACAGACAGGTCAACCAGTGACTTTGGGCGACGATCTTTGACGGCATCTTCTTTGCCCCGCATCGTCACGATCTGCGGCGACCCTGGCGGGGCCAACGCGGTTGCGCCGGTTATCGAAATTTTACGTGCAGATGGCAAGGTATTGGTCGCCGCCCTTGCTTACCTCCAGGCTGTGACCCTGTGGTCCGAGCGGGGCATCCAGTTCGATACGATAAAAGGGGAGACCGGCGATAACGACATTCTCAAGTTTCTCAATGAACCCAAAGCGGACCTCCTCCTGACCGGTACTTCGGTCAACCGTTTCGAACTGGAAAAGCGCTTCATTGAAGCTGCGCGGCAACTGGACATACCTTCCTTGAGCGTTTTGGATTTCTGGTCCAACTATGCGCTGCGTTTCAGCGACAAGGCGGGCAACCTTTGCTATCTGCCGGATTGGATCGCCGTCATGGATGCGCTTGCCCGTGACGAAATGGTTGCTGCCGGTATCGCCGGTTCCAGTATCGTTATCACCGGCCACCCCGCTCTGGATAGTCTGGAAAAACACCGCCACGCCTTTACCCAGGAGCGGAAAGCTGCCGTGCGGCAAGATTTTGGCGTTGCCACGGATGGCTGGTTGGTTCTATATGCCTCACAGCCGCCGATTTTTTTCGAGCAGGACGACTCGGTTCCGCCCCCCTGGCTTGACCGCTTGCGCACAGTCAATGCCTTGCTCGAACCGCTGGCCAGTCTTGCCAAGGAAAGGGGAAAATCCGCAACACTCCTGATCCGTCCTCATCCCAGGGAAAGCGGCGAAATTTACCGCGACCTTGCCCACGACACGGTGCGCATCGTGGTGAGTGGCGAGGGCGATTCGCGAGACTTGGCGCTGGCGGCGGATGTTGTGGTGGGCATGAACACCATGTTCCTGGTGGAATCTCGTTCCCTGGGTTGCCCCACGTTAAGCATAAGGTTGGCTCTGCCGCTTCCGGATGATTTTCCTCCCAACTATTCGGGAGTGATCCGCGCAGTTTACCGTGAGGAAGATGTGTCCACTGTTCTGGAGGAGTTGTTGAGCCAGCCGGTGTCAGATATGCCACTGCCCGAAGCGCCGGACAATGCAAGCGGGAATGTGGCACAATTGCTCTATTCGATGCTCGATTTGAAATAAGCCCAGATTGTCCATTGGAATGCTCGCGCGTGTAGGAGCGCCGCCCCCGGCGCGAATGCGGACGCAAATCGCGGCGAGGGCGCCGCTCCCACAGCGGTATCTTGGCTCTAATTGATAATTCAGGATAAGAGGAAAGCTGTGGCGATACTGGCGATAAATGGTGGTAAACCTGTCCGCACAAAGCCGTTCCCGCTTTACGTGACCATCGGCGATGAAGAAAAACGCGCCGTCATGGAGGTGCTGGATAGCACCGTGTTGTCGAAATTCCTCGGCACCTGGTCACCGGAATTCTACGGGGGGCCGAGGGTTCAGAAGCTGGAGCGCGAGTGGGCCGAATACTTCGGCATCCGCTATGCGGTCAGCGTCAATTCCGCCACGTCCGGCCTTTACGCCGCAGTGGGCGCGGCCGGAGTCGGGCCTGGCGACGAGGTGATCGTTTCGCCTTACACCATGACCGCATCGGCCACGGCAGCCTTGGTCTATGGGGGCATTCCCGTCTTCGCCGACATTGAACCCGAAACCTTCTGCCTTTCACCAGCAAGCATACGCGAGCGGATTACCCCGCGCACCAAGGCCATCATCGTGGTGGATATCTTCGGCCATCCTGCGGAAATGAATGAAATCATGCGGATCGCCCGCGAGCACCATCTTGTCGTCATCGAGGATGCGGCCCAGGCGCCGGGAGCGCATTATCATGGCCGCAACGCGGGCACTTTGGCGGACATGGGCGTGTATAGCCTGAACTACCACAAGACCATCCATTGCGGCGAGGGTGGCATGGTGGTGACGAACAGCGATGAATTTGCTGAGCGTCTCCAGCTTATCCGCAACCATGGCGAAGTCGTGGTCAAAAATAAGGGCGTAACCAACCTGGTCAACATGGTGGGTTTCAATTACCGCATGACCGAGATCGAGGCGGCGATTGCTTCGGAACAATTGAGGAAATTGGAAAGTTTGGTCGTGCCACGGGTCGAGGCCGCCGAGTTCCTGACCCGCGAACTCTCATGCCTGCCAGGCATCACGCCGCCCACGGTGCGGCCCAATGTACGGCACGGCTACTACGTTTATGCCATGAAATACGATGCGGTCGCAACCGGCATACATCGGGAACGCTTTGTTGCGGCCATGCAGGCGGAAGGCATTCCACTGGGAGAAGGGTATGTGGAGCCGATCTACCTTCAACCGATGTACCAGCAGCGGATCGCCTTCGGCAAGGACGGTTTCCCGTTTACTTATCCGGGGTATCAGGGGGTGCTCAACTACGAAAGAGGCATTTGTCCGGTCACGGAGCGCATGCACTTTCAGGAACTGTTACACGGCGATTTCTGTCACGCCGGTATGACGCACGAGGACTTGGAGGATATCGTGAGTGCATTCGGCAAGGTTTCAGAAAATACTTCCGAGCTCGCCTGATGATGGATATGCTGGCTAAACCGGTTATTTTCGATAACAGCCATGTAGGTTGGGTTAGCGGCTTTATCGCGTAACCCAACAAACCCAATCTTCACCAAAAGTAGGCGCCTCCAGGCGACACCGGCGTTTAGGAGGATGCTTGGGTTTTGTCGGGTTACGGCGCAAAAAGCCGCGCCTAACCCAACCTACATATCTGCGACGTATGTTTCGTAATTAATGGGTTCAGATACTAGCGCCATGGCCGATATAAACCGCTGTAATGACAGAACACGTTGGGATGCATTTGTTTCAAGTTCACCCCAGGGCAATGTTTTTTGCCGTTCAGCCTTCCTTGACGCGCTAGGCATCGACTACGACACATGGCTGTTGCAGGAAGGCGGACGCGCGCTGGTCGGGGCTGTTCTGCTCAAGGACAAGCAAGGCGGCGTGCTCGCTGCGCCCTATCCATTCAGCATGTATCACGGGGTTCTATTGGATGAAGGCCTGGTGTCCGCGCAACCTCACCATCGCTATAAGGAAGGACTGGAAATCACGGCAAGCTTGCTGGAAGAGCTGGAGCGGCACTACTCCCGCCTGTCTTTCTGCCTTCACCCCGGTTTCGACGATCTGCGCGCCTTTTCCTGGTTTCACTACCACCGGCGCGAACTGGGAATGTTCAATATTGGCCTGAATTACACCGGTATTATCGATCTCCGCACCCCCAATTTTGAAGCCTATCTCGCCACGATCCGCTCCTGCAAGCGGCGCGAATACCGCCTGGCGCTAAAAAATGGGCTGACGGCGGAAACCAGCAATGATCTCGCTGCGCTGGAGAATCTCTACCGCATGACATTCGAACGGCAAGGGGCAACCAAGAGCAGCGAAGAGTTGCGCCTTGTGCACGCCATCGCCCAGGCCGCCATTGCACAGGGTTTTGGCGAACTCCTGCTGGTTCGCCTGCCGGACGGCGAAGTCGCCTCCGCCACGCTGTTTCTGCATGATGAACATACCGGCTACTATCTGATCGGCGCCAACCATCCCGATTACCGTAACGCCTACAGCGGCGTGTTCGCCTTCGTGGAAAGTAGCCGCCGCTGCCATGCGCGGGGATTGAAACAGATCGATGTATGCGGCATCAACTCACCTAACCGGGGTGATTTCAAGACCAGCTTCAATGCCGTGCCGATTCCCTATTTCGTTGTGAATTGGGAAAAAGGAAAGGTGACTTAAACCCGGATTATCCATTGGAATATTCGTGCCTGTAGGAGCGCCGCCCTCGGCGCGAATGCGACCGCAAATCGCGGCGAATGCGACCGCAAATCGCGGCGAGGGCGCCGCTCCTACAGCGGTGCTTTGGCTCTAATAGACAATCTGGGTTAAACGGGATTTTTTGTCAGCCGGGCAAGTTCCGCCCCCACTTCGTTCAGCACTTTTTCCCAGGATCGATCGGCAGTCCGGAAGACAAACCTGAAGTTTGGCATCCACGGATAATCATCCGCGCCCAGCATATCCCAGGCATTGTTCGCCGCCATGCACCATGTCGGCACACCCAGCCCGCCCGACATTGAGCTGACAGTAGTCGGGGCGGTAATGACAAAATCCAGGCAGGCTGTCAGGGCTATCGCATCGTCCAGGTCGTTCATGAGGTCGATGTCATCCCAGGCGTGGATGGCGACTCCGAACTGCGCTTGAGCAGCATCGAGTTCGGCGCGGCAGTCATCGTATTGCAGGTTGACGAAAACGGCGCCGGGTACGGTTAGGATCGGCCCCCATTGGGAAAGCTCGGTATAGTGGATATCGCGGGATGCGTTCCTGAGCCTGCTGCGCCAGCAAATGCCCACCTTGGGGGCGCATCCCAGCGCGTCGAGGCGCTGCTTCCAGAAGGCTGCTCGTTCCGGGTCGGCCTTGAGGTAGTCGTGATGCTGCGGGAAACTCTCCAGGGAGGATCTGAACCAGCGCGGCAGATTGCCAATCGGGCATTGCATCTGGATATCGGGTTGGGACAGGCGCGGATGAGGCGGGTTGGAACGGGGAACGATTTCAGCCTGCGGAAAGGAGCGGGCGTACAGGGTGACCAGCCGGGGGTCGCATTCGACCACGCAATGCCCGGCGGCCCGGATGACATCGGGCAGCACGCCGGCGAAGAGGATCTCGTCGCCCACGCCCTGTTCCCCCCACACC
Source organism: uncultured Sulfuricella sp. (assembly GCA_964351305.1). Taxonomy (GTDB): domain Bacteria; phylum Pseudomonadota; class Gammaproteobacteria; order Burkholderiales; family Sulfuricellaceae; genus Sulfuricella. Next base: position 2,539 of record CAYGNO010000023.1, on the reverse strand, counting down.
AGTATGGTTTTGCCGGTCAAATCGCTGCCATCCCACCAAGGGTACGGGAAAGGCCGCTTGCCACGAGTCACCTTCCAGCGCCATTCATACTTTTCCCAGCCAGCTTTGAGCTTGCCGAGGCTCAAATAGGTAAACCCCAGATTGTAATGCGCGTCGGCATAATCGGGCTGGATTTCCAGGGCGCGCCGATAGCTCTCAATGGCGCTGTCGGGTTGGTTGAGGGCTTGCAGGGTAACGCCCAGGTTGCTGTACGCCTCGGCGTAAGTGGGCTTGAGTTCCAGGGCCCGGCGCAAGCATGACACGGCATCGTCAAGCTGACCGAGATCTTTCAGGGCGACGCCCAGGTTGCTGTAAGCCTCGGCGTAATCGGGCCTGATCTCCAGCGCCCGGCGGCAGCTCGCCACCGCGTCGTCGAGTTGACCGAGGTGGGTCAGTGTTCCGCCCAGGTTATTGTGCGCCTCGGCCAAATCCGGCCTGATCTCCAGCGCCCGGCGCAAACTCACCGCCGCGCTCTCGAATTGGCCGAGATCTTTCAGCGCGCTGCCCAGGTTGCTGTGCGCCTCGGCGTAATCGGGTTGGATTTCTAGCGCCCGGCGAAAGCTCGCAACAGCGCCTTCGAGTTGGCCGAGGTCTTTCAGGGCGCTGCCCAGGTTGCTGTGTAACCATGCGACATCGGGTTTGATCTCCAGCGCCTTGCGCATACAAGCCACCGCGCCATCGAGTTGACCGAGGTCTTTCAGGGTCAGGGCCAGATTGCCGAGCGCCTCGATGTAATCGGGCTTGATCTCCAGCACCCGGCGATAGCACGCCACCGCGCCGTCGAGTTGACCGAGCTCTTGCAGGATTATGCCCAGGTTGTAATGCGCCTCGGCGTAATCGGGTTTGATCTCCAGCGCCCGGCGGTAGCTCTCTACTGCGGTATCGAGCTGGCCGAGGGACTTCAGGGCAACGCCCAGGTTGTTGTGAGCCTCGGCATTGTCCGGCTCAAGCTCCGTCGACTTCCGCAAAGCGGGCAAGGAATCCTTGCCCTGTGCCTTAAGGGATGCGCCCAACGCCTTCCAGCCGAATCCGGAATCCGGGTACTGCTCAAGCAGCAAGCGGGCCTGGCTTTCCAGTTCCGCGTAACGCCCGGCATTGAAAAGGGCAACCAGACGGTTGATCCTGTCGGGCGGCGGTGTTTTTGCTTTTTTGATCTTCCCGGGCTGCGCTATTTCTTTTGGCTGATTGCCCGGTTCGGCGGTCTTGGCCTTTTGCCGCAGGGCCTGCAGCGCCGGCGTGTCGAATCCGCGCTTCAGCGCGGCCTGTACGATGTTACGCGCTTTCTTGGCCTGGCCGGTCGCCAGCAGCCCATCGGCATAGGATAGCCAGAACAGCTCCCTGGATGGACAGGCGTCCAGCGCGGCTTTCAGGCAGGATAGCCCGGCACTGTGCTGCCCGGTTTGCTGCAACAATATCCCCAGGTTGTGGTTGGCGTCCGGTTGATCGGGCTGGGTTTGCAGCATGGCGCGGTAAAGTTGTTCCGCCTCCTGCAACCGTCCGGCTTGATGATAGGCGATGGCTTGTTGCAGGGCGCTGTCGAAAGCCGGAGTCGGGGGGGGGGAAGTGGCCATGGAAGATAAAAATGGGATGTCGTCTATGATACGGTAGTGTATCAGGCGCAACGCTCTTGTGGTGTGATGGGGGTTCAGGGCTCAGTCGGGTGGGTGGGCACGATAAAGCTGTGCCCACCCTGACTAACCGGATATAGATTGTCCATTGGAATGCTCGTGCATGTAGGAGCGCCGCCCCGGCGCGAATGCGGTCGTAAATCGCGGCGAGGGCGCCAGTGCGGCAGAATAATGGACCCCATTTATTGGCCCGTGTGGTCATGATTGCCGATGCGACTTTGTGCTATGATATGTACAACATATGAAAGGAGATGGCCATGGATGCCCTGACTTACAGCTATACGCGCCAGCACTTTGCAGACGTGATGCGCCAGGTAAATGATGATCGCGCGCCGGTGGTAGTCACCAGCCAGCGCGGAAAGCCAGTCGTTATCATGTCGTTGGACGATTATCATGCCCTGGAGGAAACCGCTTATCTTCTGCGCAACCCTAAGGGAGCAAAGCGCCTGATGGAGGCGGTTGAGGAACTCCGCAACGGCGGTGGTGAATTCAAAGTGCTGGCAGGCGATGATTAAGTTTGCATCCAAGGGATGGGACGATTATCTCTACTGGCAAACGACTGACAGAGCCATTCTCAAACGCATCAATCAACTAATCCGTGATATTGAGCGTGACCCATTTTCTGGTATCGGTAAGCCCGAACCCCTCAAGCATCAGTTATCCGGCTTCTGGTCACGCCGCATCGATGAAAGTCATCGCTTGGTGTACGCCGTTGAGGATGGCGCAATTTTGATTGCACAATGCCGCGATCATTACTAACTACATTCTCTGTAGGAGCGCCGCCCCCGGCGCGAATGCGACCGCAAATCGCGGCGAGGGCGCCGCTCCTACAGTGGTTTTGGCGCTAATGGATAATCCCGGATCGTTCGGGC